>NC_014818.1 GCF_000175215.2 Asticcacaulis excentricus CB 48
TAAAGCGTAGCGCGGAAAAAGGAAGCCGCTCATTCGAACCGGCCGCAGGCTCACGCACGACCAAACGGGGAGCACCGCTTTAAAGCCCGTGTCTGCGGTCACCGGGGGCCCAAACGCCATCGCACTAGACAGCAACCAAAGTTGTCATATAAATACGCAAAAACCACCGAAAAAGGTCTGACCAATTGTGCAGGCCTTCGGTTATCCCTTCAACGCCTGGCCCAACACCAATGCGGTCAAGCCTCCAGGTCCGGTTCCCAATGAAATCCCTGCTCGCCTGCCTGTCCCTGTCCGTTTTTTTCGTCGCCCCAGCTATGGCAGAGGCCCCGGCCCCGCTGACGCCGGAGCTGCGTGGCGCGCTGGCCCGCACGCCCAATACCCAAAAAGCGCGCAATATCATCCTGTTCATCGGCGACGGAATGGGCATCAGCTCGGTCACCGCCGGCCGAATTTTGGCGGGTCAGACGCGTGGCGTGGATGGGGCTTCTTATCGCCTGACTTTTGAAGGCCTGCCTTATACGGGCCTGTCCAAGACCTATTCGGCGGACAAGTTTGTGACCGACTCGGCCAACGGCATTTCGGCCATCACGACGGGCGTCAAGACGATCAATGCCGCCATTGGCGTCGATGCAACGGTAAAAAGCAATGACTGCGCCTCATCACTGAAAGGCCGCGTCCCGACGATCGCCGAAACCCTGAAAGCACAGGGCAAGGCCACGGGCATTGTCACCACGGCCGGCCTCACCGACGCCACGCCGTCCGGAGCTTATGGCCACGTACCAACGCGCGGCTGGCGCTCGGATGCCGAATTGCCCGCCGAAGCGAAACAGGCCGGATGTATCGACCTCGCCCGCCAGATGATCGAAGCCCCCAAGGCGGTGCGCCTTGATGTGGCGCTGGGCGGTGACCGCGCGCGGTTTTTGACGACCGCGCAGGGCGGCAAGCGCCAGGACCGCGACCTTACGGCCGACTGGCGCAAGTTGCCCGGTTCCGTGGTGATCACCGACAAGGCGGAGCTGGCTGGCGTCGATACGAAGGCCACAAAGACCCTGCTTGGCCTGTTTGCCGATGGTGACCTGCCCTCGGTCGTCGATCACAAAGGTCAGGGCTCGACACCCACTTTGGAAGAGATGACGCGCATAGCCATCTCGGTGTTGTCGCAGAACAAGGACGGTTTCTTCCTGCTGGTCGAATCCGCTTCCATCGACAAATGGCACCACGAAAACAACGCCTACCGCGCCCTGACCGATGTCGATGAGCTTGATAAGGCGGTGAAGGCGGCGCTGGAAATGACTGACGCCAGCGACACGCTGATCATCATCACCGCCGACCACAGCCACGGCCTGACGCTCAGCGCCGGATCAACGCGCAATGAGCCGATTTTGGGGCTGGCGCGCAAGAACGGCGCCAATGAGCCGGACAAGAACGGCCTGCCGCGCCTGACGCTGAACTATGCGACCGGCCCCGGCGCGCGCCCGGCGGGCAGCCCCCCTCTGACGGAAGAGGAGGCGTTATCGCCCGACTTCCATCAGTTGGCTCTGACGCCCATGTCGAGCGCCCAGCACGCCGGCGAAGACGTGCCTGTCTATGCCTCTGGCCCGTTTGCGCACCTGCTGACAGGGACGGTGGAATCGACCTTCCTCTATCAGGTCATGCGTTACGCCGCAGAAAAGCGCTAGATCATTCCGCTCAAGCGTGAAGCAACCCGGCCCGCTGATCCACGAGAAAGACCTGATCGTAAAGAGGTTATGTCACAACGTATCGGGATTATCGGGGCCGGGATCAGCGGCCTGGCGGCAGCGCAGCGCCTCATTGCCACGGGCTATGCCGTAGATATATTCGATAAGGGGCGCGGCCCCGGTGGGCGCATGTCAACGCGCCGCGAGCGGATTGACGATGCAACGTACCTGTTCGATCACGGTGCGCAATATTTTACCGTACGTGATCCGCGCTTTGTGTCTCAGGTCGATGCCTGGACCCACGAAGGACTAGCGGCGCGCTGGCCAGACGCCGGGCCCGATGCCTTTGTCGGCACGCCGATGATGTGTTCACCGCTGGCCGCCCTGTGCGAGCCTTTTGGAGTGCGTTTCGCCACACGCATTGAAGGCATCATCGGGGCACCCGGCGCGTGGCACCTCACAGCCGAAAACGAGACGTTTGGCCCCTATGCACAGGTGATTGTCGCCATTCCCTCCGAACAGGCAGCGAGTCTGCTCGCGTCTTGGGCACCGGACTTTGCGCAACTGGCCCTAAAGAATGTGTCTCAGCCCTGCTGGACCACGATGGTGTCTTTTGAAGAAGACCCGCGCGACCTTGCGCCCGTAATGCGGGTGCAGGGGCCGGTACTGGCGTGGGTCGCTAACAATGCCTCAAAGCCCGACCGTTCGGGGGGCAGCGCTTGGGTATTGCAGGCGACACCCGACTGGACGGCGGCCTATATCGACCTCAGCCGCGAAGACGCTGCCGCGCCGATGTTCGCCGCATGGCAGGCGCTGGTGAGCCATCCCCTGCCGCAGCCCGTGCTGCTCAAGGCGCACTTGTGGCGCTATGCCCGCACAGGCGAGGGTGTGGACGGTTGTATTTACGATAAGGCGCTGTGTCTGGGTGTCTGCGGCGACTGGTTGAAGGGACCGCGCGTCGAAGCGGCATGGCTGTCCGGCCTCGAACTGGCGGAGGCCCTCCTTGCCGCCTGAAGGGCTTACGCGTGCGCAGGCACTTGAGCGTCTGGAGGCCTTCCTGCCGCGTGCCGGAAGCGCCTACGCCCGCGATCGCAATATCGACCCCGGTCCCAACGACACCGGGCACGTGTCAAAACTCTCCCCCTATGTGCGCCACCGTCTGATCGGTGAATGGGAGCTGGCCCGCGCGGCCGAAAAAGCGCACGGTGCCGCCGCCAGCAAGTTTATCGACGAGGTGTGCTGGCGATCCTACTGGCGCGGCTATCTGGAGATGCGCCCGGCGCTCTGGGCGAGCTATGTTGATTATCTCCTCAGCGATGAGGCCGAAACGGCGCGTCAGACAGATACCTACTGCGCGGCGGTGTCCGGGCAGACCGGCATCGACGCGTTCGATGTCTGGACGGCTGAGTTGATTACGACGGGCTATCTGCACAATCACGCGCGCATGTCATTTGCCAGTATCTGGGTGCACACGCTGCGTCTGCCCTGGCAATTGGGCGCGGCCTTTTTCCTTGAGCATCTCCTCGACGGCGACGAAGCGGCCAACACCCTGTCATGGCGCTGGGTCGCCGGCTTGCACACGCCGGGCAAGGTCTATCTGGCCTCAAGCGAAGCTATAGACACCTGCTCCGCCGGGCGTTTCCGCCCCACCGGTCTGGCGCACACAGCCGCCCCGGTACCTATGGAACCTCCTGTTTCCCTTTCGCCCTTAGCGGGTCCTCTGGCCACACCGCGCGAGCCCTCTGTGCTGCTGATCACCGCCGAAGATCTGGGGGCCGATGGCTTCCGGCTGGGCGATATACGCCTTGCCGGCATCGCGGCTTATGTCTCCGGTAAGGCACCGGTCGGCGCAGCCATCGCCGCCACCGCGCAGACATTGGCAGAGCAGACGGACACAGAGGTCCGCTTGTTTGACACCCCGGACGAACTGGCGGCGGCTGTGGCAGCGTTCGGTGCCGGCAGCCTCGTCACCAGCCGCCTGCCCATCGGGACGACGCGCACGGACCTTCTGCATCTCTTGGGTCGCATGGACGTTCCCGTCCGACTGCATGAGCGCACCCGCCTCTGGGACGCGATCGCCTGGGCCGCCGCCAGCAGGGGCTTTTACGCCTTCCGCCCCGTGATTGCGCACCTCATGGCGCTCACCGACCCCGGCGGGTTTCAGGACAGGCTCTAACCGGGAGACCGAACTATGGACGCTACTCTGTCGAAACTGGACACCCGCTGGGTTACTGCGCTTACGCTCGCCGGCGGCCTGCCGTTCATAGCGGCTGTCCTTATGGCCGCACTCGGTGTACGCTTGCTCACCCTGAGCGGCCCGGACATCGCCATCACCTATGGGGCCGTGATCGCGTCCTTTTTGTGCGGCCTGCACTGGGGCCTTGTGCTGGGGGGACGAGCTCAGGCAACGTGGCTGCTAATCCTAAGCAATGTCCTTTGCCTTCTCGCATGGTCAGGGCCGCTTCTGGCCTTGTCCGGTTGGTCAGTGGCCGCATTAGGCGTTCTGATCGCCGTTTTCTTGAGTTTGCTGGCGGTCGACAACATCCTGATGCTTCGGGGCGGGTTGTCGGCTGCGTTTTTCAGGTTGCGCGTGGTCATAACCAGTCTCGTCGTCGCGTGTCTGCTTACGGTGGCCCTCCTCGCATGAGCCTCAGCCCGCGCGCCGCAAAGGCGTGCCGGAGCGGCCCGGAGCCTCAGTCTGACGCAGATGTTTGATGAGCGTAATCCCCGCAAAACTGGCCGGCAAGTTCGCCGCGAGCGCAAGCGCCTCAAGACGCGCTAACGGCAAGGCCAGAAGACGTTCTGCTGCATAGAGCTGTGGGTCCTCCAGTTGAGGCAGGGTCTCACAACAAAACCGTTCAAGGCTCTCTTTTAGCTGCGTATCATCCATACCAGCGACACGCTCAGCAATGCGTTTGTGTCTCTCGGCCGAAGCATCATCTCCTATGCCCGCCCCAGACATGCGTTCACGTAAGGTCTTGACTGCCGCAGACAGCCCCACGTTCAGAGCTTCAGGCATCAGCCGCCGTCCGATATTGACCTGCCGGAAACTGCGCGATCGCGCCAACACCACAAGGTCAGCAGGCCGCAGCCCGCCACCGAGATGCACCTCAACACCGTGACGATGGAGATAGCGACCCAGGCTGAGCACGTGCGACAAGGCATCAAAGGCTCGGTCGATATCAAGGCTGTGCAGGCTGGCCGCCAGATGCGACATATCAAGTTCCACCGCAAAAAGACCGTAGCGAAGGGCCTGTTCCGCGGCCTCCAGCGTCGGTTCCAGCGTGACAAACAGCGCACTTTCGCTGTCCTTGAGCGTCTTTTGGACCTTCTGGATGTGGCCTATATGGGATTTGAGGAAGAGGCTGGTGCTCGTCCATTGGCCGACCTTCGCTTCGCGCCCCAGATAGATGCGGTCGGCCTTGAGGCGACGCGCGCGCTCAACGTGGTCATGGGCCGTGGTCACCCGCAAACAGAAGTCTCTGTGCCGTTCGCCGCAAACGGCCGCCATGCGCGCCAGGTCGTCATCCGAGATCAGGCCATGATCGGAGGTCAGGTGGATCATCACCCCTTCGGCCCCGCCTTCGATCACACTGTCGGCCAGCCGTGACAGGTCAACGGTTTCGCCGACGCCGAGCCCCGGTAGAAGCGCCGCACTTTCAAGACTGACGGCCAGTCGGAGGCCGGGCTTGGATCCCAACATGAAAATCTCCGTATACCACGCACCACGCACCACGCAACCTCCCGCGGCTCGTCTGGTTTACGTCTGGGTGCAGGGGCCCGATGACGGCCAAAATGTCGCAGGGCACAGTGGTCTTCTTGCGCGCCCCGCGCATCCATCACCACCTGTAGAACGTAAATCACCTGAACCCGGTGCTCGCTTATGTCCGCAAAACCGCCAAGCCTGAGACCCTCCGCCATGCCGGCTGGTGCCGCCGCACGCCTGTTCGCGCTAGGCGGGCTGGCCGCATCTGGCCTGGGCCACGTGGTCAAGGAAAGCGCCAGACAGATGTCGCGCGGACAGAAGCCGGAGCTCGCCAGCCTGTTGTTTGATGAAACCAACGGCCTTCGCGTGGCGGATCAGCTGGCGCGGATGCGCGGCGCGGCCATGAAAGTGGGACAGATTCTGTCGATGGACAGCGGCGACATCCTGCCGCCCACTTTCACTCAGGCCTTGAGCCGCCTGCAGCAGGAGGCCCACATCATGCCGCGCGACCAGCTGGAGCGCGTCTTGCGCAGCGCATGGGGCGATGACTGGCGTCAGCATTTCGTGCGTTTTGACCTGACGCCCTTTGCGGCAGCGTCGATAGGTCAGGTGCACCGCGCGCAACTAAAAAACGGCGAGGCGCTGGCCATCAAAGTTCAGTTCCCGAACGTGACGAAAACCATAGATTCCGACGTCGCCAATATCGCCGGGCTCCTGAAACTGCTCGGTGTGGCGCAGAAGGTGAAGGATCTGCCGGACCTCATTGAGACGGCGCGCGTTCAATTGCACGAAGAGGCGGATTACCTTCGCGAAGCCGCCCACATGGCACGCTACGCCGACGCCCTGTCCGACGACCCGACCTTTGTGGTGCCGCGCGCTCATGCGCCGCTTCTGCGTCCCAACATCCTGCCGATGGATTTCGTCGAGGGCGAGCCGGTCGAGACGCTGCTCACTGCGCCTGCCGCCACACGTAATCAGGCGATGGAGACACTGTTTGGTCTGGTGCTGCGCGAGCTGTTTGACCTGAGGCTGATGCAGACCGACCCCAACTTTGCCAACTTTAAATGGCGGCCGCAAACGGGGCAGGTGGTACTTCTTGATTTCGGTGCCACGCGCACTATTCCCGAGACCACGGTGGAGGCCTATCGCATCCTGATGGAGGCGGGCCTCAACGAAGACCGCGAAGGGCTGATCGTGGGCTTAAGCGAGATCGGGGCAGTCAATGAGGCCGTCCTGACCGCACACCGCGCGCGCCTGAACGCCATGCTCGACATCATGATACAGCACCTGCGGCGGCCGCTACTCGATCTGGCGGATCGCCGTTTCGTACCGCTGATCCGTGAGAAAGCGCACGAAATCGCTATGGATCAGACAACCTGGCAAAGCCCGCCTGCGGATACCCTGTTTGTGCAGCGCAAACTCAGCGGTATGGCGCTTTTGGGGGTGCGCATGCGCGCGACCCTCCCCTTGCGTGGCATGGTGGCTCAGGCGGTAGGTTCAAAATTATCACACCCCTAAAGCGAATGACGCGCCTCCTGGACATGCCCTTGATAGCGAGCATGCACAATTTATAGGTTTGTTAACCCCACTCAAAGAATGATGTTATTCCACAAATACGCGTAAGCGATACATCCGAGGGAACATGCGTCTGAAACTGGCAAATCTGCCTCTGGCGGGGAAATTCATCCTGATCGTAGCCGCTATGGCCGTTCCTCTATCCCTCATGACCGGCCTTTTCGTAGTGAGCGAAAAGTCTATGATTTCCTTCACAGAAATGGAACGTGAAGGCGTGAGCTACATCCGTCCCCTGTGGGCTGCATTGGCAGACCGTACGGCCCTGACGCTCAATGAGACGCCCGGTTTTGCCCCTACAGCCGATTTTCAAAGCGCCCTCACCGCGGTAAAATCAGACGGCGGAAACGATCCCCATCTTCTGGCCACCCTCATAACGCGCGCAGCCGATGCGAGTAATTTGACGCTCGATCCGGACGTTGACACCTACTATCTCCAGTCGAACGCAACCGTTACCCTGCCTCAGATCGTTGCCTTGAATGACGACCTTTCGCGCGCAGTAAAAAGCCTTACGAAAGCCCCTAACACGTCGGACCTCATCGCCTTTGAAATCGCGGGCGCCAAACTGGATGCGGCCAATGACACTTTGGCATTCAATCTGTCGTCAGCCCTTTCGGGCACGAAAAGCAAGACGCTGTCAGCAAGTCTGGAAACCCCGCGCCTGCGTCTCAAGGCGGCGACACAGGTCTTGACCGAGTCGCGGGAGGCGATATCAAACCGTCTGCAGCAGGGACAGGCGGTTGACGCGCAGGCGCAGGCGCAATTCTACGAAGCCCAGACCCGCTTTCATCAGGCCGTTGTAGCGGTCTGGCAGGTGACCACCCAAGACCTTGACCGTTTGCTTCAGGCTCGCATCCAGTTTGTGTGGAAAGAACTGATCAGCATGCTGAGCCTTGCCGGTTTGGTGGCGGCCCTATCGATAGGACTGGCGGTTTACGTTGCGCGTCAGATGTCTTCGCAACTGGTCGCACTGTCGCGCGTCATGGGCCAGCTCGCAGAAGATAACCTCGCCTCAGACGTCGTGGCCACGGCTCAGAAGGACGAGATCGGGGCCATGGCGCGCGCTATCCTGGGCTTCCGCCAGGTCCTTATTGACCGCAAAACCCTACAGGCTGAGCAGGAGGCCACGCGGGTCGCGAGACAGGCCCGGCTGGATTATGAACGCGACCTCATCGACCGGTTCCGAACCCGAATGGCCGTTATGGCCAGTGATCTGGTGCGCTCATCCGAGGAGCTTTCGGCCGCAGCCCAGACCCTTTCAGCCTCGGCCGAAGAAACCACCCGACAGGCCTCTGCCGTCAATGAGGCAGCCAGTTCCGCCTCCAGCAATGTGCAGACCGTGGCCGCCGCAACTGAAGAGATGAGCGCGGCCGTTATGGAAATCTCCAGTCAGGTGCGTGAAACCACCTCGGCCTCGAAGGATGCGGCGACTATCGCTCAGAAAAGCCAGTCCGAAATCCGCGCCCTGGCGACGGCCGCGGCGGGTATTGGCGAAGTCGTCAGCCTGATCAGCAGCATCGCCCGGCAAACCAATCTTCTGGCGCTCAATGCCACTATTGAGTCTGCCCGTGCCGGTGAAGCGGGCAAAGGCTTCGCAGTGGTCGCCACAGAGGTCAAGGCGCTGGCCAACCAGACCGCGATGGCGACTGATGATATCTCGCGTCGCATCGAAGAGATTCAAGACGCCACAAACGCCTGTCTGTCCGCTATTAATGAGATTGCGCTGCGAATTGACGACGTCGCTGACCGCAATGGTGCGGTCGCGGCCGCGGTGGAGCAGCAGGGCATGGCCACTCAGGAAATCGCCTCCAACACCCATCAGGCTGCCTCCCGCACCCTGTCGGTAACGGAAAACATCTTCGGCGTAGAGACGGCGGCTGAATCCACCGGTGCGGCGTCTGTTCAGTTGCTGGGCCTGTCCCAGCACCTAACGCAACAGGCCGAAACGCTTGATGCTGAATTTCAGACATTTGTGCGGGCGCTGGCGGCCTGAGTCACCAGCGTCAGGTTTGAGTAGACAAGATCGCAGTAATCAGGCCTAATCGTGCCAACGATTGCACAATCGAGGGGATGAAGATGGGGCCCGATCCGCACACCGCCGCTGCCGCGTGGCAGCACGCCCACCCGCTGACCATGGTGATGATTTCCAGCACGATCTCGCTGATCGTGGTCAGTCTTATCGTGCTGATCCGCTGGGGCGTCAGCCACAAGGCGTGGGCCTTTCACCCGGAGGGGCCGCGCGGTTTCCTGAAAGACGAATGCGTGCGCTGGGGGGCGATCCTGCTGCCCTATCTGGTGCTGTCGATCGCGTTCAAAGTCTTCATCTATGACCTGCACCCGGAATGGAACCGCCCGGAGGTATGGGTAGGTTTCGCTATCGTGGCCATTGTGGGCCGCCGTCTGCTGGCACGTCACCCCTTCATAAAGGCCATGGGTCGCCACATTGATCTGGCCAAGGCGCAGGCCAAGGCTGCGGCCAAAGGCTGAGCCGATTTTACGCTTGGGCCTGAGAGGCATAAACCCGCGACAGGTGCAAAACGCCGACCGCCGCCAGATAGACCGTACCGGCGACAAAGAATATCAGGCTGTAAGAGCCGGTATACTCCAGCACCACGCCTGAAAACAGCGCCATTAGCATAGCGCCCACCGCCCCCGCCGCCCCGCCAAGGCCGACGACGCTGCCAACCACCTCCGGCGGGAAAAGGTCCGACGGCACGGCCAGCAGATTGGCCGAAAAAGCCTGATGCGCGGCGGCTGCTACGGCCACGATCACGACTGACAGCCATAGCCAGGGACTGAGCGGCACCGCGACCAGGGGCAGGATGACCAGCGCGCAGGCGAGCATCACGCGGCTGCGCGACTGTCCGACACTGAGGCCACGCGCCATCAGACGCGCCGAGGCCCAGCCGCCGATGATGCTGCCTAAATCGGCCAGCATAAAGATCAGCAATAAAGGCACGCCAAACTGCCGCAAATCCAGACTGTGGGTGCGATAAAGAAAGTCCGGAAGCCAGAACAGATAGAGCCACCACACGGGCACGGTGAGGAACTTCACCACAATATAGACCCACGCGCGCCGCGTCCGGATCACCTGCGCCAGTGCGGACCAGCTGGGCGGCGCTAAGGGCCGCGGTGCCTCCGCCGTCTGTGGCCGCTTATACATTCTGAACCACAGGAGCAGCCATAGAAAGCTGACAAGGCCTGTGATCAGAAACGCCCCGCGCCAGCCATAGGTCTGGGTGAGCCATGGCACGAGCGCCAGAGTGAGCAGAGCCCCGGAGGCCGAGCCGGCGTTAAAGAGGCCAATGGCCAACGCGCGTTCCTGCGCGTGGAACCCCTCGGAAATCGCCTTCAGACGCGCGGGAAAGGTGCCGGATTCGCCCACCCCCAGCAGAAAGCGGATCAGACCAAACTGCGCGGTTGTGGTGGCCAGCCCCAGCAGGGTGTGTGCCGCTGCCCATAAGGTAAAGGCCCCGGCATAGCCCAGCCGCGCGCCGACACGGTCCATCAGTGGCCCGAAGGTCAGAAACCCCACCACAAAGGCCGCGTGAAAGGCGATCACCACGCTGGAATAGTCGATTTCAGACCAGCCCAGTTCGGCCTGCATCATCGGTTTGAGCAGGCCAAACATCTGACGGTCCATATAGGTCAGGCAGGAGGCCACAAAGATGAGGCCCACGACCCGCCAGGGTCGGCGCCGCGCGCCCGTTTCCATCGCTTACCTGTCCCGTCTTTTGTTTGCCTGATCATGGGGCAAAGACGGGGCCTTGTCACGCACGGGCAAGCCACCCCTTATAAGCCGGGCGGCATAGGCAGGCTGAAGGGCACGACCGGCAGGCCGCTCTTGCCATAGAGATTAACCGGCGGTGAGCCCTGCCAGGCGTAGCGCACCTGACGCGCGGACGCGTCGGCGGGAAGGCGTACGGTGTCGCCCTCGACCTGCGCCGGAACGAAGCGGCACTTGCCCGCGGTGTCGCACAGCTCAAAGGTCGCGGCTTCGTGCGAGCCGTAGGCGATCAGGCTGCCGCCCGTATCGGTAAAACGCACGCGGATTGCGTCAGGGGCGGCTTCGGCCTTAACCGGTGACGGCGCGCGCAACAGCGGACGACCATAGGCGACACGCAGCATCTCAGTGCCCAGACGCGCCCCGACCTCATCCTTATGCGCCGGGTGAATGTCATAAGAGACGCCGAGATCGATCAGGACAGCAAGGCCCATGTGCGGGTCCTTCGCTACGGTCAGGCGCTGCGCTTCCCGCAGCCTTGCCCAGTCATTGTCGCCCGGCACAGCACTGCGCGGTCCATAGCCCGGCAGTTGTGCGATGATCACCGGCAGGGCTGGATCGTGGAAAAACGACCGCCACGAGGCCGCCCAGCCGTCCAGCAGCTCCGCATAGGTCGCCGCCTCGGCCGTATTGGTTTCGCCCTGATACCAAGCGATGCCTTTCAGCGCAAAACCGTCGAGCGGGGCGATCATGCCGTTCCACAACATGCTGACGCCACGCGGCGCGGCCCACGGCACGAAGGGCGGCGGCGTCTTCCAGTTGCGGCGCTCTGACCCGGTCTGATAGCGCCACGGCCCGGACAGATCGACCGAAGGCGCACCGCTCAACTCAAGGTGCAACTCCCCCGCCTTGCCGATCAGCCCGCCGGCTCCGCGCTCATCGAGCACGCGGATAACGATGTGATTGCGCCCGGACCTGAGAAGTCCCGCGGGAAGGGTGTAGGCGCGGGGTTCACTGCCCAGCAGCGTTGCGCCGACCACATGACCGTTGACCCACACCTGATCGCGCTCATCAATTCGCCCCAGCCGCAGGATGGCGGGTTTGCCCGCCTGTTCCGCCGTCAGCTCGACGCTATGTCGATACCACATCAGGCCATCAAAGGCGCGCAAAGCCGCGATGCCGGAACGCTCCCATGTGCCGGGCAGCGGCATTTGGGGCCATTGACGATCATCAAAAGCCGGGGTGTGCCAGTTAGCGGCGGCGGTATCGGCGGTTTTGGCCCAGGCGTCCGTCGCCGCAATCAGCTCCGCCGTGGCCGCCTTTGGATCGCTAGCAAAAGCATTCAGGCGCTTGATATCGGCGGCATAGTCAGGGCGTTGGCCAAGAACCGCCGGAGCCATCCAGTCTTCGATCGAGGTGCCACCCCACGACGACTGCACCAGACCGATGGGAGCCCCGGTATTGGCGGCAGCCATAGTGCGCGCCATATGCCAGCAGGCAGCGGAAAAGCCCGGCAGAGTTTCCGGCCCGGCCAGCGCCCACGCCTGTTCCGGCGTTACAAAGCGCTCGGCGCGTGGGCTGGCTGTGCGCTTGACCTTGAACAGGCGAACGGGCTTGCCCTCCCCCTCTTCAGCCGTGCGCTTGGGGTAGGAGGTATCGCCGACCGACAGGTCCATGTTCGACTGACCCGAGCAGAGGAAGACATCGCCCGCGACCACGTCTTTTAGCGCCAGGCGGCTGCCATCCGACGCGCTTACCTCTAATGTGCCGCTGGCCCCGTCCGTAACCGGCGGCAAGGTGGCGCGCCATTGCCCACCGCTATCCGCTTTGGCAGTGACCGAGGCGGTCCCAAAGCGCACGGTGATCGTGGTCCCGGCGGGCGCATCGCCGCGCAGGCTGACGGGCTTTCCGCGCTGAAGCACCATATGATCGCCGAACAAAGGGTCAATTTTGAGCGCGTTTTGCGGGGCCTGTGAGGCTTGTGGGGCTTGGGCACTGGCGGCTGAGGTCAGCGCCATAAGGCCCGCCCCGATGGCCGCAGCCCGTCGGGCGGTCTTCCTGATCATGCGTGTCTTCCTGTGTTCACTCTTGTTTTGCCCAGCTGCGCACAGACGCAGAGGTTTGCCCAGAGTTATCCGGGAAGGTAAGCAAAAAAAGATACCGGTGTCTATTTCAATCCCGGATCTACGACTTAAGTCGAACACCTTTCTTTAAAGACAAAGGATTGAGTGTCGGATTCAAACTTGACACCGGTATCGGATTCGATTTACGCCATACCCATAGCCGGGCGTAGATAAAAAAAGCCCGCGGAGGAACACCCATGATGCCATCTTTCCTGACGGGCGCCCGGCCCTTCAAGGCGGCCTGCCTATCAACCGTCGCCGCTTCCGCCCTTACCCTTCTGGCCGGGCTGAACCCCGCCATGGCCCAGACCAGCCAGGCCGCAGAGCCCGCCACCGCTAACGACGGCGTCGAAGTCGTCGTAGTGCGCGGTATTCGCGGGTCGCTGAATGACGCGCTGGAAATCCGCCGCAAATCGGATGTCATCCTCGATGGGATCTCCGCCGATGATATCGGCTCGACCCCCGACCTTAATCTGGGGGAGGCACTGCAACGCATCCCCGGCGTGCAGATCAACCGCTCCGACGACCGCCGTGACGCGACGATCAGCGTGCGCGGCCTGCCCAGCGAATACACCAAGACGACCGTGATGGGACAAAGCATCGCCGCCCCGACTCTGGGTACGCGCGGATCGGGCAATCCGTTCGGCATCTATGACGCTTCGATCTTTGGCGGGGCCGATGTGGTCAAATCCTTCTCGGCCGACATGCCGGCGGGGGGGCTGGGCTCGGTAGTCAATCTGCGCATCCGCCCGGCCCTGTCGCGCAAGGAAGGCGGCGTCTTCCGCGCCGAAGCGCAATGGGAAGAGACCACGGCCAAGCTCAACCCCGCCTTCTTCGTCACGGGCTCGAAGAAGCTGTCACCGGATTTTGGCATCTACGGCACCCTGTCCTACTCGCGCCAGCTGTTCCGCCGCGACACCATCCGCATCAATGCCTATACGGCCTATACGCAGGCCCGCCTGACGCAGTTGGCGGCGGGTAATCCCGCCTTCGCCATTCCGGCCACCACGGACGGCGTCGCCAATCAGGTCGTCTATCCATCCGAAGTGCGGCAGTATTCGCGCACCTCCGACGGCTATCGCCTGTCGGGTGCCGCGGGCTTTGAATGGCGCGTCAATGACGCCCTAAATGTGCGCCTCGATGCGATTGCCACACGCCGCGATCTGGATGAGGCCAATCTCGACATCCTCACGGCCTTCGCCTCAGACACGACCGGCATTGTGACGCCGCTCAGCAATCCGGTGAAGGTCGGGCAGTTCGACCGCGGATCCGACGGCACCATCGAAAACGTCTATGTGGTCAACAAGGTTCAGGCCAGCGACGTACAACTGCCCATTGGCAACCGCGGCATGCCGTCAGTTGACGAAAGCTTTGCCCTCTATCCGCAGATCAACTTCCGCACCGGGGCCTGGCGCATTGATGCCATTGGCACCCTTTCCGAAGCCTTGGGCACGCGCGATGAATACCTCTATGAGCAACGTGTTCAGCCGACGACGGGCCGCACCGACACCAATGGCGACGGCATCGACGATACGACCAATGGCATCACCGCCGTGCTTGATACCGGCCTTGGCGATTACAGGAACTACCGCCTCGATCTCAACCTGCCCGCGCGACTGCTGAACGTCGTGGGCCCCTATACGGTCAGTGCCGGCAATGCCATTCAGGCGCGCAATGGTCTGCGCCCGGAAAACGTCGTCTTTACCGCCAGCGGAGCCAATCATCGGGTGCGGCGTAGCCTCTATGCGCTGGACCTAAAGGCGGTACGCGAACTCGATTTCGGCCCCATCACCAGCATCGAGTTCGGCGTCTATTATTCGAAGGAAAAGGCCCGGCAAATCTATCAGGAAAACGCCAATCTGGGCCTTCAGCTGAACAATCTGACCAACGACATTTTCAAGCTGAACGATGCAGTCACCAAGGGCGGCAACTTCTTCGGCTCAGGCGCGCCCCATGCCGAAATTGATAACTTCTGGTCGGTCGATTACCGCCTGATCCAGCAGCAGATCTTCCCGGTGCTTAACACCGTGCCAACCAATGTCGGTTTCACCATGACGGCGGCGCAACTGGCCACCTTCTTCCCGGAACTGACGCCGGCGGCGCGCAACCGTATCACCTATGCAAAAATCCTTGAGCTGGCCCCGCGCAACGAATTGTCGGGCATGATCCAGCGCTTCCCGCTCAACCGCGTGGCCGGTCAGAACTTCCGCGCCTCGCGCGAAAACCTCGAAGCCTTTGCCCTGACGCGTTTCGACTTTTCCGAAGTGATGGACCTTAAGGTGCGCGGCAATCTGGGCCTGCGCTACGTCAAGGCCGACCTGTCGGGCCTGATCGAGGATCAGGCGCTGAACTTCTATCAGGCGCTGGGCTTCACCAGCACCGACTTCCGACCCGGCTACTTCCTGCCGCCGGAGCCGGCCGGCGGCAGTTATGATGCGCTTTTGCCGTCGATGAACCTGATCGTCGATCTGACGCCCAAGCTGTTGGCGCGCGCCGCCTATTACGAGACGTTTGAAGCCTTTGATATGGTGGAGTTTTCACCCGCTCCTACCCGCGTGTTGGAAAATGTCGATCCGGATACGGGCGAGTCGCTCAGCTCCATCCGCATCGACATGAACCGCTTTGACCTGAAACCGCGCAGCTCCAAGGCGTTTGATCTGGGCCTGTCGTGGTATAATCGCCGGGGCAATGTGGTGGCGCTTGGCTACTTCCACAAAAAGATCGAAAACAATATCGTCCTGCAGAACAACTACTGCCCGGTGGGGCAGAGCTTCAGCGCCGAGGGTCAGACCTTCGGGCCGCTCTATGTCGATGGCACGGGCTTCTGCCGCATTCAGCAGGGGGCCACGACCGACCTCGGCAATCAGCGCATCACGATTAACCGCACCATCAATGACCCGAACGCCATTACGGTCGAGGGCTTTGAATTCCAGGTTCAGCAGGACTTCTCCTTCCTCCCCGGCCTCTGGAAGAATTTCGGCATGGTCTTCAACGCCACTAAGGTCACCTCCAGCGGGGCCAATGGCTCCAAGCTCTATGGCGTGGCCGACAGCACCTACAACCTGATCGGCTATTACGAAGACGACAAGTGGCAGGCGCGTCTGGCCTATAACTACGCGTCCGATATCCTGCTCGAAGGCGGCTCGACCTTTACCGGCTCCTCCAGCCGCGTGCGGCCGCGCGGTCAGCTCGACTTCTCCGGTGCTTACACGCCAAATGCCACGACGGAGGTGCGCCTTGAGGTCTATAACCTCACCAATTCGCGGCGCGAGGAATACGAAGGCGTCGAGGCCTTTAACCGCGTTGCAGATTACGACGGCATCACCTATTCCCTCAGCGTAACAAAGAAATTCTAAACAGGCGTAAACAGCGTGGACGACACCAAACGGACCCCGGCCCCCAAGGACCGCAACGCGGCCCCTCTTGGCCCCTCTGTGCGCAAGCCGGGGTCAGCCCTGACCATTACCGATGTCGCCGAATTTGCCGGGGTATCGAAAAAGACGGTCAGCCGTGTGCTTAATCGCGAACCGATGAAGGCCACCACGCGGGCAAAGGTCGAGGCCGCGATCGAGACTCTGGGCTTTGTGCCCAATGCGCAGGCGCGCGCGCTGGCCTTTCGCAAGAATTTTGTGATTGTGCTGTTCATCCACGACTCGACCTCGCCCATGGCCATGACGTTTCAGCGCGGCGTCCTGTCGGCCATTGGCGACAGCGAGCTGGCTCTGGCCGTGCGACCGGTCAACCGCGAGTCGCCGGAACTTCTGAGTGAGATCGAGACTTTTCTGGCGCGTCAGAAACCAATGGGGGCTATCTTCCTGCCGCCCTTGTCCGAGCGCGACGATATTGGTGAGATGTGCCAGAGGCTGAACGTCAAATATGTGCGCGTCGGCTCGGCCCAGCTCGATATGATGTCTCGCAGCGTATGGTCGAACGACCGCGCAGCGGTGATGGACGCGGTGCGCGACATCGTCGCCCTCGGTCATAAGCGCATCGGCTTTGTGCGCGGCCCCAAAGGCTTCTTGTCGGCGCGGGAGCGCGAAGCGGGATTCCGTCAGGCGCTGGCGGCGGCCGGGGTCACCCCGGACGAAACGCTGTTTGCTGACGGACGCTATACGTTCGACTCTGGCCTTGCCGCCGGTGAGACCCTGCTCAGCCTGTCGCAACCGCCGAGCGTGATTTTCGCCAGCAATGATTCCATGGCCGCCGGCGTGGTGCGGGCGGCGCATGAAAAGGGGCTGAGGCTGCCGCACGACCTGTCGATTGTCGGCTTTGACGATGGACCGGTCGCTGTGCAGCTCTGGCCAACCCTGACCACGGTCCACTGGCCAGTGATCGAAATGGGCGTGCTGGCCGTGCACAAGCTGGTCCCTGAAACCCTGCCAGTGGGCGAGGACCCCGCGGCCCTGCCCTCCATGGTCGCCTCGTCCCTGATACGTCGAGAGTCTCTGGGGGAGTCTCCAGACGCACCCGCCCGATGAAAGGAATACCGCCATGTCTGACACGCCCTCCCGCCGCGACACGCTGCGCCAACTGTCTGCCCTCGCGGGGGCGGGCCTGACGGGCATGGGGCTGTCGGGTGAGGCCCTGTCGCGGACGCCGTTTACGCGTACCCACACCCTGCCCTCGCTGAAGGGGCTACCTGACTATTCCTACGCGGGTTACGGCTTCGGCGTGGCGCCGATTCCGTCTGAACCGGGCACGGTCATCGACGTCAGAAGCTTCGGCGCGAAGGGCGACGGAGAGACCGACGATTCCCCGGCTGTGCGTGAGGCGCTGGCGGCGGCGCACAGGGTTGAAGGGAAGGTAACGCTGCGCTTTCCGGCGGGACGCTTCGTCCTGACCGAGGTGCTCCGCATCGAACGCAGCAATTTTGTCTTTGAGGGGGCCGGACAGGACGACGAAGGCACCACACTCTATTTCCCGCGCCCGCTGCGTCTGGTGGACGAAACCCAGACCCTGAAAGAACTCCGCGAGTATATCCGTAAGGAAAACAAACGGCAGGTCGAAAAGGACCGCAATATCGACTACTGGTTCAGCGAATATAGCTGGAGCGAAGGTTTTATCCGCGTTGGGATTCCCGGCGTGCGCTACGCTGAGTACCTGCCGGAATACGACACGCCGCCCGACATCGTGACCGCCGGGGCTTCGGGCGCTAAATGGACGCGGCAGCTGGAGGTGGCTGACGCTTCGGGAATCACGCCCGGTCAGATCCTCCAGATCCAGTGGTTCGCCGACAAGGGCCGCGACAGTGCCATCCTGCGCTCGCTCTATGGCGACACCACGCGCACCCTGGGGCAACGTCACTACGACAATCCGGCACGCGCCCTGATCAGCCAGACCACCCGTGTCATTTCGGTCAAAGGCAGGCGGCTGGAGTTGGGGGATCCGTTATTGCACGCCGTCTCGGCGGCGCAACCGGCGCGCCTTGTGCGCAGGGCCTTTCTGACCGATGTCGGCATTCAGGGCCTGCGCATCGAATTTCCCGACGCGCCCGCCTTCGGCCATCATCTGGAAGAGGGCTATAATGCCATCGCGCTCAATGAGATGTTTGACGGCTGGGTGCGCGACGTCACCATACACAATGCCGATTCCGGCATCCTGACCTATGACAGCGCCAGCCTTACCCTTAGCGGCATAGCAACGACCGGAGCGCGCGAAGCCCACTATTCGGTACACGTCGGCAATGCCCACAATGTGCTGGTCAAGGACGTGCGGGTCGCTAATCCGGTCGTTCATCCTTTAAGCGTCAATACGCAGGCAACGCGCGCCGTTTATTCGCGCGCCGTCGTCCTGATGCGCGGCCTGATCGATCAGCATGCCGGGGCCAACCATGAGAACCTGTTTGACGCCGTGCGTCTGCACATCCGCCCCAAAAAAGCGGACGGCGTCTGGGTGCACGACACTTGGGCCGGGGGCGGCGCCCCCTACTGGCAGCCCAATCACGGTCTGCACAACTCAACGTGGAACCTCGAAGTCGTGATCGAAGGTGGTGCGCCGTGGAGCGCCGAAGTCACCCTGCGCGGTCTGAAACAGGGGATCGGGGAAAACGTCATCGGCGTCTATGGAAACCGCCGCCTGAGCGTGATCTATCCCGACGCCGCGCGGATCGAGGGCATCAATGTCTGCATCGAAGCCGCCCCCTCCCTCTACGATCATCAGCTGGCGCAGCGACAGACGCGCACATAAGGAGGGCATCTCAAGAAATCCGAAGACGAGGTCACGACGTACCAGAGGCACATCGCGATGATTGAACGTGCGTTTTGGATAGACCTCTAACCTTATGGAATTCTTATGAAAACGCTTGCACTCACCCTGCTTTGCGCGCCCGCTCTTGCGTCCCTGTCTCTGGCGTCTGTGGCCCATGCCGGGCCCGTGGATTCCGGGCGCTGGGCCGTCAGCGGCAGCATTGGAACTGAAGTCCCGGTTTCCGGCGATGTCCACGGCGGCACAACGACGGGTCAGATTCCGCTGGCAACCATTGCCTCGCTGCGCGATGCCGGCGCGCCAGCCCTGCCCACTGCCCTGACGGCCACCGGCAATGCCGGTCAGTTGCGCATTCAGTCGCGTGGATTCGACGATATTTACGACAACGCTACGGCGCTGAACTTCGAAGCCACCTATGGCATTGGTGATGGTCGCGAATTGTTCGGCAACTTTGAGTATGTAAAGGCCGATGAAGGCTCGACACAGGTCGGCACTGCCGCTGTGGTCAATGGCACCAGCACCGTGGCCGAAGTCCCGGTCTATGGCCGCTTTGGCGAATACAAGGGCATTGGCGTTTCTGTCGGTGCGCGTCAGTGGTTTAACGAAGGCGGCACGTTCGAGCCCTATATCGCCGGACGCATCGGCGTCAGCAAGATCGACGAAATCCGCGCCACCTTCACCATCCCGGACCTGACCATCAATCAGGCTCTGCGCAACGTGCCCTTCTATGACGACACGACGATCCTCACCGCCGGGGCGGAAGCGGGCGTCAGCTATAAGATGTCGGAAAATGTCTCACTGATCGCGGAAACGGGCCTGCGCTACTATGGCAAGCTGGACGGCAATGACAGCGCCGTAGGCGGTCTGGGCCTCGCCTCAATCAACGAAGAAGGTAACCGGCTGGTGGTGCCGGTGACACTGAAACTGCGCGCCGTTTTCTGAGCAAAGCGGCCAATTGTAATGATTGAGGGCCGGACCCGGTGGGTCTGGCCCTTTTTTGATAGTGCAGTTGCATTCAAACCGCGATCAGAGAACCCAACACGAAATCCGACAAGCAAGATGCAGTTGTTTTGAAATTACACTCTAAAACGACACTTTAGATTTATTGTGCGTCCAGACTGAGCTGACAACGCTCCTAATTCAACGCATATCGCGCCTGCCACGCACCCGCTACCTCGGCGGGGGCGACGCCGATAGTCACATCTTCCCCACGGGCTTCTTTCAGGCGGAACAGCCACGGCGTGCGCGATTGTGGCTGATAGGACTGGGCCATGGCGCGGATATCCTCTTCAGGCACCTCGAACACCACGCGCGTAAACTGGCTGCATTCACCGGGCATTTCAAACGCCGGGCAGTAGTCGATCCAGTGTGTCACTGTGCTCGGTTTGACCTTCACAAGGCGGTCACCGATCTGATAGCGCACCTCTGATATCTCACGTCGTGCCCCGCTATAGGTAAGGTCGTGCCAGACCTCCCAGCGTGCCTGACCTGTCTGCCGGTCTATGCGTACCTGAACGTGGCCGTCCCAGATATAGGCCCCATTGGCCGGCCCCGGTTTGCGCGTCGCTTTCACGGTTGACAGAAGAATTGCATCGTCAAGGTGGTCGCCCTTGATGAGGGCGCGGCGTGCAAAATGTGCCGGCTCAAGCTTAGCCAAGCCCTTGGACAGGCGCATGTTTTCGACCGGAGTCGAGTCCGACGGACCAAAGAAAAATGCGGCCATGATGGCCAGATGCGCGACGCTCATACGAAAATCCTTTAAAACTGCGCGGTCAGGCTGAGGCTGAGAATATGATCAACAGCGTCTTCGCCCGGACGGCGCACCCACTGATGAATATATCCCGGCTCAAGGGTCAGGCGGGACGTCAGGGGCACCGATACGCCGACGCTGTTACGCCAGCGCTCAAGGCCCTCGCGTTGTCCCCAGTCCGTGGTGTTGGCGGCCCAGAAGGCCTCGCTCCACACGACACCACTGACTTTTTGAGTGAGCGGCTTGCTGAAGCGAAGCTGCTGACGCAGACGCCAGCCCATATCGTCACGCCCGTCTATCCGCCTTTGCTCCAGACGCGTGCGCCCGTTCAAAACCGCACCGCCCTCAAAGGCCGCTACGCGGTAAGTCAGTTGTTGCCACAGACGGTGTTCATCCGTTTTAGCCGGCCCCGGCGGATTGGTTTGCACGAAGGCATAGCCCAAGCTCCCGCGGGTGGTTGGGCTGAAACCATAACTGACGCTGGGGCGGATAAGATACTGTCCCAGACGCGAGGCGTCATTGTTAAAGCGCTTTTGCACTTCGACCGTAGCAGAGACCTGGCCATTTACCTTGAAATGGGAATGCAGACCACCCCACACGGCAGTGTCTTCGCTCGCCGCGTGAGCGGCAAAAGGCATAAGACAACCAAAAGCGAGCGGCACCAGCCGGGATATGCGAAACATCAAACGGACCTTGAAAGAAAGAAAAGACGCAGGCGGATCAGAAGTCGGGGGGTCAGCGCCTGACCCGCCTGCACACGGCTTAAGTAAGGGGGGTATTACTTAGCCGAGTAGGGCAGGGAGGAATGGTGCAGAACGATGCGCAGCTTGCCTTCGCCGTCCCGGATATAGCCCCAGGTCTTGTCCACCACGGTGACATTGCCCTTCGCGTCGGTCAGGGTGACATTGCCCATCGAAATGGCGCTGTCGCCAGTGATAACGATGCCGGCATTATCGATCTTGAAGCCACGCCAGCTCTTTAGGGCAAAGCCCTTATCGTTTGGGAACTTGGTGTCGCCGCCGACAAAATACGCCAGCGCACCGTCACGGGTCGTGCGGAAGGTTTGCGGGGCCACCGTTAGGGTCGGCTTGAACAGCACCTGGCCGTAATTATAGCCGTAAGCGCTATCCAGCACCTTTTCGGCCAGCCGCTTTGCGGCTGCGTAGCCGTTTTTGTCATTTTCGGTCGAAATCGCGACCAGCGCTTCGCCCCAGGCCTTCTGGGCGGCTTCGACTTCGGCCACAGTGATCGGGGCATAGACGGCCGGGCTGATCTGAGCCGTGTTACCCGCCGCTAGCGCCGGGGCACCCGCGAAGGCCAGCGGCAAGGCCAGAGCCAGACAGGCAGCCTTCAAATTCATCTTTTTCATCGTTTTGCACCTTTCCTCTTCAACCGCCGCCAACATCGTTGCGGCTTGTGAGAAGAAGGTAGGGGCAGACGGGACGGCAGCGCATCCGCCGACTGGCGCGCCTTGCGGCCTAGGCCGGATGGCCTATGCACAACAGGGCTTTCCCGTTATAGAGACAAGCAATGGAAAGCGCCTCTCCCCTGCTGTCTACGCAGATTGAAACCGTCGCCGAACTGCGAGAGCTTTATCGCGCGGCCGAGGCGCGGGCGGCGCGTCTGCGGCTGTTGTCACAGGCCGGGGGTGAGCTGGCGCTGGCCGAGATGACCACGGTCGAGACCGTGCTGCAGGCATGCGCCGGGCGACTGGCGCATTTTCTGGGGCGAGGTAGAGCGTCTATCGCACCACAAGGGCCGGGGCTGGGTCTGCGCGCGCCGGGTCAGAGCGAAGGCACGGCTGCGGCTCCTTTCGCCTTCGTTATTATCGACGGCTTCGCTGATCTGAGCGACATACCGGATAGCGAAGACCGTGAGGCCGTGCGGCTCGTTTTGGAACTGATGGGTGCCACGGCCAGCCGCATCGAGCGTGAGGCCGAACGCGGCCGACTGACCGCCACCCTGCGTGAGCGCGAACAGCGGCTGGAATACGTCGTCGGACGCCTGTTCACAGCGCAGGAAGACGAACGCCGCCGCCTGTCGCATGAATTGCACGATGGTGTGGCTCAGACAGCGACGGCGCTGGTTCGCCTGCTCGAAGGCGGCACGGATCGCGTAAAGGAACCCGTCGCCGGTCCGCAGCGGGCGCGTCTGGCGCAGATTGCGCGCGAGCTGGTGCAGGAAATCCGGGCCATTATCGGCGGTCTGCGCCCCACCCTTCTAGATGATCTGGGTCTGCGCGCCGCCTTGCGCTATCTGGCCGAGTCACTGGAGACGGACGGTTATACCGTGACCTTTGACGTGCCTGTGGGGGCCATGCCCCTGCCCTCCGCCGTCGAAACCGCCCTGTTTCGTGTGGCGCAGGAGGCCGTCAGCAATATCCGTAAACACGCCGGAGGCCCCTGCCCGGTCACCCTGAGCTTACGCGCCGATGCAGATTCGGGCATCACCTTGCAAATAGGCGATGCCGGGCGTGGCCTGAGTTACTCAGAGCCCACCGGCTTGGGGGCGCGGCAAGGCATGCATGTGGGGCGTGAAGTGATGCACGAGCGCATGCTGGCCATTGGCGGACACCTCTTGTGGGAGGCCAGTCCCGACGGCGTCAGCGTTACAGCCCACCTGCCCCAACCTTTGTGAGTGTATCCTTTTGACCGCCGATCCCTTACGCATCCTGATTGTTGACGACCACGCCCTGGCGCGCGAGGGGCTGAAGGCCGTGCTGACCAGCAGCGGATTCAGCGTTGTGGGCGAAGCCGCCGATGGCCCGGCCGCTATTGCCCTGACCGAGGCCTTGTGTCCGGACGTGGTGCTGATGGATGTCCGCCTGAAGGGCGATATGGACGGCCTTGAAGCCACGCGACGCATCGCGGCCCTCGGCCTGGCGGCGCGCGTGCTGATGCTCACCCTGCACGATCTGCCCGCCTATGTGCGTGAAGCTCTGGCGGCGGGAGCGGCAGGCTATGTTCTCAAGGATACCGCTATTGACGATCTTCAAGCGGCCATTGTGCGTGTGGCGCAGGGGCAGACCGCCCTGCCGCTTGATCTCGTCAGCGCCGCCATGCGCGCGCCGGAACCGGTTGAACGTGACCCGACTGCCCTGTCCAGCCTAACCGGGCGCGAGCGCGAAATCGTCCATCTGATCGCCGAAGGCATGACCAATAAGGAGATCGGGCGGTCCTTAGGTATCAGCCCAGCGACGGTAAAGGCGCATGTCGAGCGGCTGATCGCCAAGCTGGGGGTCACAGACCGCACACAGGCGGCGGTACTGGCGTCGCGCCATCTTCCAGCGGGGCGTGAGGCATGAGGCTGGCACGCTTTCTGACCCGCTTCTGGGCCGACCGGCCGCTGGCGCTCAAAGGGCTGGTGGTGGTGGCTCTGCCGCTGGCCATCCTGCTGGTGTCGCTCAGCCTGCTGTTTCAGGCCAGCCATGCCGAAGAACAGGCCGAAGACGATGTGCGCCGCGCCTTCGCCGTGCAGCGCGACACCTATCAGGTCCACGCCCTTCTGGCCGAAGCCGCCGCCGGGGTGCGCGGCTATGTGCTGACACGACAGGCGCGGTTTCTGGAACCCTATCGCAAAGCCGAAGCCGATCTGCCGCCGACCTTTAACAGACTGGACGGAATCATCCGCGACGCCGAAATCCGGCAGCGGTTTGAGCGCATCCGCTCACTGGCGGTGCGCAAACGAGAAGGCCTGCACACTATTGTCGAACTCGCCGACGGTCGACCCGGCAACGGACGCAATACGGCTGAGATCGAGGCCGCGCTGGTATCCAACAAGATCGTGCTCGACGCCATGCGCCAGGAAATCGACCGCATTCAGGTGCGTGAAAACGCGCTTCTTGATCAAAGGCTGCGCCGCGTGGAAGAGGTGCGCAACCGCTTCCTTTTCCTGACGGCCATCAGCGCCATTGTCGGCCTTCTGGGCAGTCTGGCGGCCGTCTATCTGTTCTCGACCGGCATTGTGCGCCGCATCGGCAACCTTGAGGACAATGCCGAGCGACTGGCGCAGGGCGAGGCGCTGAACGACCTGCCGCAGGACGCTGATGAGATCGGGCGGCTGGCGCAACGGCTGACGCGTGCCAGCGCGCTCTTGCGTGGCCGTGAACAGGCCTTGCGCGAAAGCGAGGAACGCTTCCGCCTCGTGATCGAAGAAGTGCGTGATTACGGCATTTTTGCGCTTGATCCCGATGGCGTGGTGACGAGCTGGAACCTGGGGGCGGAACGCATCAAGGGCTGGACGGCACCGGAAATTCTGGGGCAGCATTTTAGCCGTTTCTACCCCGACGAAACGCGCGACTTTCTGCCCGCCCAGATGTTGCAACGGGCACGCGACCGCGGCACGGTAGAAGACGAGGGCTGGCGCCTGCGCAAGGACGGCTCGCGCTTCTGGGCCAATGTGGTGATCACCAGCCTGCACGATGATAATGGCCAGGTGCGGGGCTTTGCCAAGGTAACGCGCGACATGACCGAACGCCGCCGCAGCGAAGAGGCGCTGCGCATGGCGCGTGAGGACGCCATTGCCGCCAATTTGGCCAAGAGCGAATTCCTGTCGCGGACCAGCCACGAACTGCGCACACCGATGAGCGCCATTCTGGGCTTTGGGCAGTTGCTGGAATTGGATGAAGAGACGCTGTCGACGCCGCACCGGGCCGCCGTACAGCAGATCATGAAGGCCGGACGACATCTTCTGTCGCTGATCAACGACCTTCTCGATATTTCGAGCATCGAAGCCGGGGCGACCGATATGTCGATCGAAGCGGTCGATCTGGACGACGTTGTGCAGGAGGTGCACGCACTGGCTGCCCCAATTGTGGCTACGGGCGGGTTGAGCTTCCAGCTTGATGCGGCCGAGCCCGGCCTGATCGCCCAGGCGGACCGGCGGCGGCTGATACAGGTCCTTCTGAACCTGATTGCCAACGCTGCCAAATATAACCGCACCGGTACCTGCGTGCGTCTGGCCTATGGACGCAAGGGCGACGACATTCGCATCGAGGTCGAAGACGATGGCGAAGGCATCGACCCGTCGGCAGCCTCACGCCTGTTCACGCCGTTTGACCGGCTGGGCCAGCAGTCGAAGACGCGAGTCGAAGGCACAGGGCTGGGGCTCGCCTTGTCCAAGCGCCTCGTGGAATCCATGAGCGGCGAGATTGGCTATGAGGCCCCGGCGCAGGGGGCGCGCTTCTGGTTTACACTGCCGGCGGCCTCACCTACATCCGATAAACCAGAGACCTGAGACCACGACCATGCCGGGACACCTGATCGCACCGGGAGACCTTTTGTCACGCCGCATCCTCGTAATCGACGATGAAGAGGCCAATGTGCTGCTGCTAATCGCGCTGCTGAAGCGCGAAGGCTATAATGATGTGCACGGGATTACCGACCCGGCCCGCGCCATGCAAGCCTACATCGACCTCGCGCCCGATCTGGTGCTTCTCGACCTGATGATGCCGGAAGTGGACGGGTTTCAGCTTCTTGAAGCCTTCGGACGCCATGAACGCGCCGATGAATACCGCCCGGTTTTGGTGCTGACGGCGGATACCACGCTTCAGGCGCGCCGACGCGCGCTGTCGCTGGGGGCCAAGGACTTTGTGGCCAAGCCCTTTGATGTGATCGAAGTCGCCTTACGGATTTCTAACCTTCTGGAAACCCGGCTCTTGTACGAGCGCTTGCGTCAGCACAGCGCATAGGGGTTTCAAAGGGCACTGGTGCCGTGGCTATGCAGTTACTTGCGAGCTTTTAACGACCGAAGGCGGTCAGGTCGGTCAGCAGGATCAGGTCGGATGGCTCCGGAATACGCGTTTGTGGCAGGTCGCGATTGGGCGGCAGGGCCTGCCAGACGAGGGTGTACACCCGGCCGTCCGGGCCGGTCGTCTGGGTTGTCTGCACGCGGCTGACATCCGTGACCCCGATCCGGGCGGCCGCGCGGGCATTGAGGCTTTCGACCCTGCGCTCCTCGATCGGCTTCAGGGTACGGGAATCGACGACGAACGCCAGCGCCTGCCCCAGCCGCGTCACCGGTATAATGAGCTGACCGGCCGACCCGGGGCGCGCCCCTTCGACAAACAGTTCGCTGTTGAGCGAGCCGCCGCCTTTAAAGTCCCAGCGGTAGCTGGTCCAGGCGCTGATCTGTTGGCGGTTCCACGTCTTGCCTTCGCGGCGCGCCAGCCAGATCTGCGTGTTTCCGGCGGCGTCGTACTTGTGGTAGGTGATCGTAACGCGCTTGTCGGCATCAAAGCCGATCACGGTGTTGTTGTTGATCATGCCGCCCTTGACCGGCACCGGATCGACGACTTCGGCGTCCTTCAGGCGGATCGGCAGGGGCAGTGGTGATCCGTCAGCCTTTTCCCAGTGTATCAGGTCACGGCTGCGCGCATAGGACAGGTCATGATTGGTCTCGGCCATTGGTGAGTCGCGCCACACCCAGGTGATGTGAAACCAACCGTCCGGCCCCGACACAGGGCCAACGAAATAGGCGTTGCGCTGCCCTTCGCCATCGACCAGCGGGGCCGAGGTAAGTGAAGACCAGCGCCCGGCGCCAGTGTCATAGACATTATAGACTTCGTTGCCGCGGCCGCTTGACCCATCGCGGTACTTATAGACCAGACGCCCGTCGCCATCGTGCAGGAAGATGGGATAGGTCATGTGGGCTTCACGCGTCGCCTCGACCATGACCGGCACGCGTTTCAAGGTGCGCACATCGCCAGACGGGTCGCTGCGGAAATAGGTCAGGGGATCGACGTGCATATTGCCCGCTACGTGCAGCGCCCCTATGGGATCGAGCGCCATGGCGATATAGTTATGGCTGTCCCAGCCGAGCCAGGTATCCACCTTGTGATAGACCCAGTGAGCCGGGTTGTTCAGCGGGCGCTGTGCCACGGTTAGTTGCCGATTGGCATCGTAATAGGCGACGTAAAGATGGGTCTTTGACACCGCCATAGCAAAGCGCGCGCTATGGCCCGCCCAGACGCGGTCAATCGCTTCCGGCATCGGCGGTGTCTGCGCCACAGCGGGCGGCAGACCGACCCACAGTCCGAACAACCCAATGGCCAAAGCTTTGATAATCGACCTAGTAATCAACAGCATAATCCTTCGAGAAGCCCTGACCAGCAAAGGCCTTCTTCTGAGTCCAGTCCTCGGCGGGCGCGGTCCAGAAACTGTCACTGGCCGGCAGTCCGAGTGCTAGAAAGCTCTCTGACGTTATGTACATGCTGCCGTTGTTCGAATACCAGTCGCCCAGTTCCGGGTGATGTCCGACAAAACCGATGGTCAGATACCCCTCCGAAGTGAAGTTCGACGGCGCGCTGAACACCGCGCGATGCACGGCGCTCAGGGCCGCGCGCACCTGCCCTTCGGAGAGTTTCGCCGGTAGGGCCTTGCGCAAGGCCAGAAGCGCCAGCGGCTGAAACGCCGCCGTGCGATAGGTCAACGAGCGGCCGACGGGTGGATAAGTGCCGGTCGGTGACACGAAGCGCTCCAGATGCTCGCCGTAGCGCTGCATACGCTTTTGCCATTTGGGCAGTTCGACCTCTGGCTTGAGGTTGTTGAAGCTGGGCTTCAGCCGCACCAGTACCTCAAGGATTTCGACCAGCATCGGATAGATAACGTAGGAATTGTAGTAGTCGAAGTGCAGCCGCGTGCCGTCCGCGATCCAGCCATCGCCCGCATACCATTCCTCCATCTTCTTTATCGTCAGATCGACGCGCATGGGGTCCCAGTCTTCGCCGATCATCAGCAGGAAGACCTCGTTCATGGCGGCAAACAGCAACCAGTTGGTATAGGGCGGTGACACGCGGCGAAGCTGTTTGATCTCGGTCACGATTCGCGATTTGGTCGTCGCATCAAGCGGCTCCCAGAGCTGTTTGGGCGCACGCATCAGGGCATTGGTGAAATAGGCGGAATCGACCAGCGCCTGACCGTGCCCCCGCCACAACAGATAGTCGGGGCTCTTAGGATCAACGGAATGAACATAGGCTTCTGGGGCCTGTTGCGTCAGTGTGCGGCGAACGCGGCCCTCAGCTGTGTCATCGTCCGGCAGAGTCAGCCATGGCGCCACGCCGGCAATCAGGCGCGCGAAAGCCTCCATATAGGCGACGTCGCGATTGCGCCCATCCCAGGTGGGGCTGACCTCCAGCTGAAACCGGGCTTTCAACTGGCCTTTGGCCATGTTCGACAGCACAGGTTCGGCTATCTTTTGCAACAGCCCGGCCATATAGGCGCGATCCGTCTCAGCCGCAGCGACCTTGGGCTTAGCCGCCGACGCGGCCCCGGCCCCCAGCGCCGCCGTGCCCGCTACAGCCGCAGTCAGAAAATCCCGTCTTTGCATGGTATCACCTTACTGTTGGCGGTCTTTACTTCTTCAGTTCCGCGCGACGCGCATCCAGCCACGTCCGGAAGGCGTCGAGGGTTTTGACGCCTTGCTGATCCTGACTCCACGCCGTGCCAAAGGCGTAACGAACGCTTTGGGGGTCCCGGAATGTGACGAAGACAGAGTTGCCGTCATCGCGAACACCGCCGTCGATGGCCTCCGGTCGGTAAAACACAACGAGGCCAAGCGCGTCATCGGCAAGAGATTGAACGCCCCAGGAGGCGATATAGGCCCAGCCCGACGCATCGGCTTCCCCCCGCAAAAGCGTGACGCCCGGATGTTTGACAAAGCCCGTCAGCAGCGGCGACTGCCCCCCTTCGCCCTTGGCGCTGACATGGGTCAGGGCCGAGCCCTTGCGGATCTCCAGCCGCGTCGTCAGACGCGACGCGGCCCCGTCAAAGCCTGTATTGCCCACTTCGATAATCGCGGCTGCCGGGCCGTTTTCGATGACCTTCGCCGTGATGGCCGACTTGCCCAGTTGAGTCGCGCGGTTATTGCGCAACACCCCGACCCCGCCGATCCCGACCGTGTCACCAACCTTGAAGATGTCCATGCCCCACGGCGCCATGGCGTGATAGTTGTCAACGCCGTGCCCGATCGTGTGCAGGATGGGGCCCGGCGTTTTTTTGCCGAAGATGTCGATGGCCAGACGCTCATCGAGATACATGCGGTAGGCGGCAAGGTCCGATTCCCAGCCGATCCCTTCAAAGGCCAGCAGGCCATCGTGAATGAAATGCGACTCCGGCACGGTGTAGTCCTTGCGCAAATGGAAGACACCGCCGCTCAGCACATTGTTGATCAGTGTGCCGCCGTCCTGAACGTTCAGCACCGCCTGCACCGGAACCGGTGCGCTTTGCACGGTCAAATCCTTGCCCGGCTTCAAATCGAGATCGGCCACCGCCGTGGCGGCGAGCAGAAACGCCCCGACGCCATAGAACTGCGTGTCGTCATAGGAGACGTTTTCGGGGCGGTCAGAAACCGGCTGTACCCAGCCAAACTTGCCATCGGGATGCACGGCGCGCACAAGCGCCGTCCAGCCCTTGCGCAGGGTGGGCTCATATTCCCGCGCGTCCAGCAAACCCGCCTTGATGCCCCAGGCAAACCCGTAGGTGAAGAAGGCTGTACCGCTCGATTCCGGCAGCGACTTGGTGGGGTCGGACAACAGCGACGGCGACCAGTAGCCATCCGGCTTCTGGATCGTTTTCAGCTTGCCCGCCATTTCCTTGAAGACAGTCTGCATGCGTCCGCGCACGGGGTCGCCCTCAGGCAGAAGCGGGATCATGCGCGCAAGCCCGGCAAAGGCCCAGCCATCGCCCCGGCTCCAGAACACCTTTTCCCCATTGGGCCCGCGGCGATCAAAGAAGCGGGAATCGCGGAAATAGAGGCGCTCCTGCGGATCATAAAGATAGTCAGTCGTCGCCAGAAACTCTTTCTTGGCGTAATCCGCATACCTCGGATCGCCGGTAACACGCGACAGCTCAAACCACGCCGGCGGGGCCATGAAGAGCGCATCGACCCAGCACCAGCGCTCATCGCAATCGACGCCACGCGGATCGGAATATTCCCGGTGCTTCAGGCCAACCTCGGGCGGGAAGGCCAGAATGGTGTCAAACCTCTGCTTCAAAGGCGCAATGGCCTCCGGCCCCGCCCCGTTCTGCGAGGCCCACAGATAGGACTGACCGATCACGTGATCATCAGCGTGGTAGGGCGTGGGACCCAGTTGCCATTTATTGGCCTGACCACGGGCGAGGATGGTTTGCTTATAGATCGGATTGCTGGAGTGTTTGGCCATCTCGGTCAGGCCAACAAACAGGGCCCCCTGCACCCAGCCGGTCTTGTGCGGCGTATCGGCAGAGGCATTGGCCGGGATCGCGCCGCCCGCCAGATTGGCTAACTGATACGCCGCCACCTTGTCGGCTAGCGCCATGACCTCCGCCGGACGGTACGGAATGGCTGCCTCCGTCTGTGCCGTTGCCTTTTGCGCGGGTTGCGGTGTTGCAGAGACGGCATTTGAGGGCAGGCCCGCCGTCACACAAGTCGTAAGGGCGGCGGTCGCAAACAGAAACGTTTTCATGGGCGTTCTCTCTGTAGTTTTGATTTCAGACGCGGCGGGACAGGTCATAGGCGTGAGCTTCCACTTTTCATCGCCTCAGGACAACTGGCAGATTTCGAGCGGGGTCATATCGTCATAGTCGAGGTTTTCGCCGCCCATAGACCAGATAAAGGCATAGCGCGACGTGCCCGCACCCGTATGTACGGACCACGGCGGGCAGATAACGGCCTGTTCGTTGCGCACCACCATTTGCCGCATCTGATCAGGCCGGCCCATAAAGTGAAACACCGCATCGTCGGCGCCGAGGTCGAAATAGAAATAGACCTCCGAACGCCGATCATGGGTGTGCGGTGGCATGGTGTTCCACACGCTGCCCGGCTGAAGGAGGGTCAGTCCGACGAGAAGCTGTGCCGATTCGCACACGCCCGGCACCACGAGCTGGTAAATCGTGCGGGCATTGGCGGTTTCCAGCGCCCCGCGATGCAACGCATTGACGTCCGCGATGGACAGATGTCTGACCTCAAATGCCTTATGCGCCGGCGTCGAGGCCAGATAAAAGCGGGCCGGGTTTTGCGGCGTCAGGGAACGAAAGACCACGCACTCAGTCCCCTTGGGCAGATAGAGGGCGTCGTGCAAAGCCAGCGTATAATCCACGCCGTTGACGCAAACTATCCCTACACCCGGACCGATATTTACTGCCGCCATCTCGCGGCTCGATAGGAAGGCCTGACCGCCCAGAGACGCCGGTTCGGAGATGACCGGCAGCGCGACAGAACCGCTAACCGGTAAGGCGCCACCGATTACAAGCCGCTCCTGATGGACATAATTTAAACGGATGTCATCGGCGACAAACAGGCCATCAATAAGATAGCGTTCGCGCAGGTCATCCGCTGAGGCCCCCATTAATTCATCGGGATGGGTGGCGTAAAAGGTTCGCTCGTACACGGAAAGGTCTCTGGGAATTGGGTCTATCGGACAACGATTTCGGGCCCTGCACCCGATTTTTTATCTTACAAATAACGCGTACCATTTTATGGTTCCATAGTCCATATATAGTGACAAACAATCTCCACGTTGCGCACCGCTGGTCGAGGCGCCTTCAAAAACGCATTGATCCCTTCGCCCGGATGAGTATGCTCGATAACAAAAAGTCAAAACGGGGCCCGACATGAAAAAAGCTTTGCACAACGCTGGGCGCACGTTTGCAACGCGTTACGACAACAGGTTTTGGCCACTCTAATAAACGGATATCGCCAAAAAGCGGGTTGAAACCCGGCCAGATTTGTTTCTATATGAGAAACAATTATCTCCATAAATGAAACTCCAGCCATTTTAAGGCTGGACAGGGAGTTCTGAATGACCGCCTCTGCCTCACCGGCCGCGACGGGCCCGGTCACCCGCTATCGCTGGGTGATCTGCGCGCTGTTGTTCATCGCCATCGGCATCAACTATATCGACCGGCAGATGATCGGCATTTTGAAGCCCACCCTTCAGGGCGAGCTTCAGTGGACTGAGATCGACTATGCCAACATCGTCTTCTGGTTTCAGTGTTTCTATGCGGTTGGCTTCCTCACCTTCGGTCGCGTTATCGACGCCGTCGGCGTGCGCATCGGCTATGCGGTAGCCTTTACCATCTGGACCATCGCCTCGATCGGTCACGGCCTGATCCACAGCATCACGCAGTTCGCCATTGCCCGCTCGGTTCTGGGCTTCGGGGAGGCCGGCGCCTTCCCTGCATCGCTTAAGGCCGTGTCGGAATGGTTCCCGCAGAAGGAACGCGCGCAGGCCGTCGGCATCTTCAACGCAGGGACCGCCATGGGGCCGATCATCACGCCCCTGCTCGTCCCGGCCATTACGCTGGCCTTTGGCTGGCGCGCCGCCTTTATCGCCATCGGCATCATCACCGCCCTGTGGCTGGTGGCGTGGGTGATCATGTACCGCCGTCCACAGGAGCATCCGAAGGTGTCGCCCGCCGAGCTGGCGCATATTCAGTCCGACGACACGAGCGCCACCGAAGCCGCCGCGCCCACGGCGAAAATCTCGTGGTTCAAGCTTTTGACCTTCCGTCAGACCTGGGCCTATGCGCTGGGTAAGTTCCTGACCGACCCCATCTGGTGGCTCTATCTATTCTGGTTGCCGGACTTCCTGCACAAGCGGCATGGCCTTGATCTGAAGACCTTCGGACCGCCGTTGATTGCCATCTATCTGCTGGCCGATTTCGGGTCGATCTTCGGCGGCTGGGCGTCGTCAAAACAACTTAAGGCCGGGCGCACGCCCAATGCGGCCCGCAAATCCACCATGCTGATGTGTGCGCTTCTGGTGACGCCCATCGTCGCGGCGCAGTTCGTCGATAGTCTCTGGGCCGCAGTCGCCATCATCGGGCTAGCCGCCGCCTCGCACCAGGCGTGGTCGGCCAACCTGATGACCCTGCCGTCGGACCTCTTCCCCAAACAGGCCGTAGCCTCGGTTATCGGCATTGGCGGCATGGCCGGAGCCATCGGCGGAATGCTAATGACCACCTACAACGGCTATATCCTTGAGCTGTTCAAATCGTACCAACCGATCTTCATCGTCGCCGGCTCGGCCTATCTGGTGGCCATTCTCGTCATCCACACCCTGACGCCCAAGCTCGAAAAGGTCGCCGAAGAAAAGATTTTGAAGGCAAAGACCGATGCGTAATCTCATCGCACTGAGCCTAATCCTGTCGCTTGGGGCTTCTGCGGTCGCTGCCGCACCGGTATGCGAAGGCACGAAAGGTTACAGCGCGACCTTTGACGGGCGGCGCACCTTCGGCTGGTCCCCGACCCGGCTTGAGAGCTTTCGGATCAAGGGCCTGGAGGCCCCTGCTGTGGTGAAAGTCATTAAAGACGCCGAAAAGGTCCTGACCGCCGGGCCGTGGAGCGTCACCTATAAGACGCGTACGCCGCCGTCCGGAGACCGGCACGACTATATGAGCCTGGGGCCCTACTGGTGGCCCGACCCGGCAATGGCGGGCGGCGAGCCCTATATCCGACGCGACGGGCAGGTCAACCCGGAGCGTGCCACTGCCGCCTTCGACCGCACAGCCCTGACCCGAATGGCCGATGCGGTGGAGGCACTGTCGCTCGCCTACTTTTTCACCGGCAAGCGCGCCTATGCCGAGCGGGCGGCTCTGATCCTGCGCGTGTGGTTCCTAGACCCCGCCACCCGCATGAACCCCAATGTCAACTTCGGTCAGGGGGTGCCCGGCCGCACCAAAGGCCGTGCCGAAGGCCTGATCGACATGGAAAACCTGATCGGGGTGGTCGAAGGCATCGGCCTTCTGGCCCCGTCCGGGGCTTTGACGGCCAAGGACACGGCAGGTCTGCAACAGTGGTTTTCGGACATGGCCGACTGGTTCGTCACCGATCCGCTGGGCAAGGAGGAAGCCGCGGCGCTGAATAACCATGCCGTCCATTACGATCATCAGTTGATCACCTTTGCCCTGTTTGCCGGGCGAACCGATCTGGCGCGGCAGGTGGCAGAAGGCTTCACGAAACGCATCGACGCGCAGATCGCCGCCGACGGCCGCCAGCCGAAAGAGCTGGAACGCACGCGCTCTCAACACTACAGCTACACCAATCTGTCGGCGATGCTCGATATTGCCGCCCTGTCGCGCTGCGTCGGGGTCGATCTATGGATGCACAAGGGGCCGCAGGCGCAGTCTTTGCGCACCGCGCTCGATTTCCACGCGGCTTTCGCGGGCGATGGCAAACAGTGGGCGTGGAAGGAAATCTCGCCCGAACCGGAGATGGTCTATCAGCTGCTGCTCAAGGCCACTGCCGCGACGAGCGATGCGTCGCTGGCTGCCAAGGCGCAGACCTACGCTGCCGAACACGGCTCAGAGCGCTTTGTGCTGCGGGATGGCCCAGCGTTTTAGGACGCCGAGTCTTCCAAACCGCCGGGCACTTCGTTTTCATCCGAACCGTCCTTTCCGCGGACAAAACGGACCAGCAGACGACAACCACTCAGTCCACGCTCAGATACCTTGAACGTCGATTGCGTGAGCATACTTGAAGCCGCCTGACCAAATTCCGGCAGAGGGTGGCTCCAGCTGGATTTCAGCCGCACCTGCCCCCAGGGCGCAACGTCGAAACTCAACATCGCAACGCCTTCGACTCCAAGGCGAGCCGCTTGAGCCGGATAATATTCCGGACGGTAAATAAAGCTCATCGCTCGGCTGCGCGCCTCCGCCGGACAGGTCTTTTGCTCGTCACCGTCGCCGTCCGATCCGAACGTTGTATTGTTGAGCGTCATAAGCTCGCCCACGCCCTGCTCCACAGGCAGATCGGCGGCGGGAATAGCAAAGCTGGTTAGGCACTGTGCCACCGCCTGACCGGGATAGAAGACGCGCTGGCCAAGGGCCTTTTCAATGGCGTCAAGATCCGCCGTCTCGCCCGAACCCCGCAGTCGGTGGCCGGTTTTGACCTTGCCATTCGCCAAAATATCATATTCCGCGACCAGCCATTGCGGACGGCCGGGTTTACGACTTAGACGGCTGGCCTCCGGATAGGCTTTCAGACGAATGCGGCGGTCGGCGGCCCGGCAATCCTCCGAACGCGAATCAGACAGCTTCAGACCGCTCGCATAGTTGCGCAAATGCCTGGCCTCATAGGTCAGGGCGCGGGCCATCTCCGGTGAAAAGTCCGTCTTCACGTCCCACGTCATCTTACAGCCGGTAAGCGGCTTTGCCTGTGGTCCCAAATTCCAGCCCGCTGCCCAGGCCGGTAGAAATGCGTTTCTATTCAGCGCCAAATCCCCGCCCGCCGGACGGATATTGGTCATTCGGCCATTGGACAGCACGTCGAAGGCCAGAGAGTAGCCCTTGCGCGAGGCCTGATCCGAACTATTGAACGTGATGGGGTCGCTGTTCTTTATTACAGGTATCTGCGCCATCAAACCGGCTGGGAAAATGAAGGTCACGGGCCAGTTCAGCGTGCCATTGCTACAGCTTATCCCGTCGCGGGCCTCAAGGGTAAAGACCTGCGTCTTTGTTACCGGCGCAGGCTGATAGGAGATCTGCGCCTGCGCTGACACGCCCGCGGCCAAAAGCGACGCCACCGTAATGGCAACTACAGCGTGTTTCATGCAATACCCCTCCCTGTGTGCGGCTTTGCGCCCGCCACTCAATTGATACGACAAATGACACCGACTGCAAAGTGAAATTGTAATGACATACCGCAAAAGGCCGTTGTATTTCAAAATTCAAAACCGCAGCTTATGAGCGACTTGGGACTGGGCTGTTAACTCGCGCCGAAAATAAAGAGTCGCGTAAATGGCTGTCTTCTAGACCCGCGACCAGGCCCAGATCGGGATCTGGGGAGCATCCGCACGCACACCGCCAAGAAGGATTTTTCCCCAAGTCGAACGCTATCGCGCGACAAGGTCGAGTCACGCTGCAAAGTCTCTTCCGCTCGAAAATGCATGTCAGTCTGGTACACGCGTCATAATTGCGCCCGCTCTCACGGGGACTACCCTACCCATCAGTCCAAAGTTCGGGCGGACCTTACCTGGTCCGAAAGTCGTGCGAAGATATCATTTCAAATAACGCGGTCATTCAAAAAGAATACTGTCGCTTAAAATCTTTGCTCTCATTTGATCCAGAAGGAGGAGTTTGCAGATATCACTTGCGGATAAAGCATCTGGACTGCCAAGACTCTTAAAACGGTTGCTAATAACGTGCGTTTTTGAGTTGCGCAGCTTGACGGAAAGCCCCAAAAAAGGCTCATAAGATACTTCTCCAAAGGACGTTACGGAGCTTCCCATGACTGGCCTTCCCTTCGCCCGCCGTCGCACCGGTGCGTTACTCGCCTTTGCGGCAAGTCTGGCTGTTGCCGCTGCCATTACGCCTGTGATGGCCGCGCCGGTACCTATAGAATCCTTCGCGAAGTTCGAGGCGATTAACAATGTTACCATTTCGCCCGACGGAAAGCACGTCGCGGCGATCGTGTCAGCACCGAACCAGAAGTGGCCGGTCATTTCGGTATGGGATGCATCTGATCTGGCCAAGCCGCCAGTGTGGATCCCATCAGCAACCAATCGCATCACCGGTGTCGGCTTTTTCGGCAATGACAAGATTCTGTTCCGCGCCGAACAGGAGATCACACGCGGGGATGGCCGTCTGAGCTTTACCGTCAAAACCTACATGGCCGATATCGACGGTAAGAACATCATCGAGCCGTTCAAGACAGGCGGTCGCAGCGAGGCCAATACGGTCGGAGATGCAGCCTCGGTCTGGCTCAGCAACCTCTATGACGAGGACAAGGTGATTATCCGTAAGCCCGGCGAAGGGGCGTGGGAATACTACGAGCTGAGCCGCAAAACAGGGGCTACTCGCCTTGTCGCTAAGGACAGCGAGAAGTGGGAATTTGTCGCAGCTGGCGTCAACCTCACCACGGCTGAGCCTCTGATCCGGCAGGCGGTCGATGTGCGGGAAGGGGGTAAGTTCTACCTCATCACCCAGATCAAGAATCCGGCCACCGGAATGTGGGTCGATCACCCGCAACTGGGCTATGTTCTCGAAGAACGGGTCGATCTGGCCATACTGGGTTACGATACGGATACCAACAAGCTGTTTGTGCGCACCAATCGCGGTCGCGACAAAAGCGCGATCTACAGCTACGACATCACGGCCAAGGCGTTCTCTGAAGAGCCGCTCTTTGCCAATGACAAGTACAATATCATGGCCATCGGCCTGAAGCAGAACTATGCCGAGAAGAAGCTAGACTCCGTGTCTGCGATCTACCTGGGTGGCCCTGCGGAAATTCAGGTATTTCTGGATGAAAAATGGGCCGCCGTGCAAAAGCAGGTCAAGGCGGCCTTTCCCGGCAAAAACGTCACCTTTCGCGTGAACCGCGGCGACGACAAGGCCGTAGTTGCCGTCGATGCCGTCGATTATCCGACCGACTACTATATCTATCAGAACGGTGCCCTGACTAAGATGGGTAACGAGCGGCCCTGGATCGACCCCAAATCCTTGGGGAAAGGCGAGTTCGTCACCTATAAGGCGAGAGACGGGCTGGATATCCCGGCGATTGTCACCTATCCGCCGGAATGGACGCCCGCCAAGGGGCCAGTGCCGCTGGTAGTTCTGCCGCATGGCGGTCCGTGGGCTCGCGATGAAATGAGTTGGGATGGGTCGGGCTGGCCGCAATTTCTGGCGACCCGCGGTATCGCAGTGATTCAGCCCCAGTACCGGGGCTCTGAAGGGTGGGGTGACAAGTTGTGGAAGGCGGGTGACCGCGAGTGGGGTCAGAAGATGTCAGATGACAATGACGACGCTGCCGCCTTTATGGTGACCAAGGGGGTTGCCGATCCCAAGCGAACGGCGATCTTCGGCTACTCCTACGGCGGCTTCGCAGCCATAGCGGCCAGCGTACGTCCCAACAGCCCGTATCGTTGCGCCATTGCCGGTGCCGGGGTTTCCAGTCTGGAGCGGCTCGGCAGTTTCTGGGGCGGCAACCACATACAGCGTGACGTTCAGGGGCACACGGTTAAGGGCATGGATCCCCTGAAAAATGTCGGCAACGCGAATATCCCTATATTGCTCTATCACGGTGACCGCGACCGTCAGGCCGATACGGATCACTCACGCATGTTCTTCAAGGCGATGAAGGCCGCCGGAAAGGATGTCCAATATGTTGAAATCAAGGACATGTGGCACACCCTGCCGTGGCGTCCGGAGTGGCATACGCAAAGCCTGACCCTGATCGAAAACTACCTTAAGTCCGATAAGTGCGGTTTGCTGTAAATCGGCGCTGAAAAGGGCTTTAGCTTTACCCCGCCATCCTTGGCGGGGTTTTTTGTGTTCGCACTCGACATCGCGCGCATAGCGGCTCGCCTTAAAGTTTTGTTTTATTGCGGATTTTTAAAAAAAGACTGCGCTAATTTAAGACTGGCTTTTTCAGAAAACGTTTTTCTATTCTTCGGAGCATTAAATAAGTTTAATGTATAACGTTGGTATTTTGAATGATTTGCGTCAGTTATCCCAAGTATTTGAGGCAAACTTACCACAGGACCAGGGTTTGTTACGTCGCCAACGATTTTTGCATTGCGTCTCAAATGTGACGAGTTAGTGTCGGATTGTTGAAAATTCGCCTTCCGCTATGCACCGGAGGGCTTCCCCGCAATACAAATCCCGGAGGCGGCATTGACCAAACCCTCTCACCTGACTCGTAAATGGCTTCTGGCTGGTACGATTTTAACCGGCGTTCTGTTCGGCGTGGCGGCTGCCAACGCGCAAGACGCTCAGCCAGCAAAGACCGATGAGCCTGCGGCCGACGAAACGACCGAAGTCGTGATCACCGGCTCGCGCATCAAAGGCAAGGAATACACTTCGGCGTCGCCGGTAACGGTGATTACGGCTGAACGTTCCTCGGCCGCGGGTCTGATCTCGGCGACCGAAATTCTGCAAAGCTCGACCACGGCGGCCTCGTCGGGTCAGATCAACAATACGTTCACAGGTTATATTGTCGGTGGCGGTGATGGCATCAACACCATCTCCCTTCGCGGTCTGGGTGCCCAGCGCTCGCTGGTTCTGATAAACGGTCGTCGCATGCCCCCCGCCGGTGTCGGCGGCACGGTCGGTCCGGTCGATCTCAACACCATCCCTTCCGCCTTCGTTTCGCGCTATGAAATCCTGAAAGACGGGGCCTCCTCGATCTACGGTTCTGATGCCGTTGCGGGCGTGGTCAACGTCATCACCCGCTCGAACTTTGAAGGCCTGACCCTTGAGGCCCAGACGAACCGCACGCAGGACGGCGGTGGCGGCACCGCTAACCTCAGCGCCATCTGGGGCAAGTCGTTCGACAAGGGGCACTTGGCCCTTTCGCTCGAAGGCTTCAAGCAGGATGCGCTCACGATCGGTGATCGTGACGCCTTCCTCTGCCCGCAGGATAACTATTACAAGGCTGACGGCTCGCGCGCCGACCTGATCGACCCGACGACAGGCAATATCAAGTGCTATACGCACGGCATCGAAGGCTATGTTGGCGTCTACGCGCCGTTCGACGCCTTTGGTCTGAGCAGCTACTGGGGTAGCCGCAAGATTTCGCCGGGCAGCACGCCTACGGAAGGGGTCACCGGCTGGGCCTTTACCCCCTATGCCGAGCGCAGCTTCAACGATCCGAAGTCGCACGACGCCACGATCATATCGCCGGTGAAGCGTCTGTCCTTCTTCATGCAGGGCGAGTATCGTCCGGACTGGCTGGGCGGCGGTGAACTTTACAGCGAACTTATGTTCACCCTGCGTAATTCCGAGCAGGTGGCTTACGCACAATTCTTCCCCTATGTGCACGAACAGTCCACCATCAATCCGTTCCGTACCGGTACGGTGCCTATCCGCTCCATCATTCCCAGCTTTCCGGTCAATGCGACGCTCGCCCAACTCGGCTATCCCGGCATGGGCGCCAACCCGATCAGCCTTTACCGTCAATCCTCCGAGCAGGAAGTGCGCACCCTGCGTGCACTGGGCGGGGCTCGCGGTGAATGGAACAGCTGGGCGTGGGACGTTTATCTGTCGCACTCTGTCAGCAACGGCACCTATTCCAACGATGCGATCATTCTGGATCGCCTGAACTGGGGTACCGGCACCAACCAGGACACGCTCGAACTGATGCCGGGCAATGCCTGTGGTGCGGGTGCACCGACGGGTTGTATCCCGTTCACAGAACTCTTCTCGAAAGCCGGTCTTGAAGACGGCAACTATTCGAAAGCGGTTCGCGACTGGTACTTCACGCGCGACAACGGCTCCACCAAGTACACGCAGACGATCCTCGAAGGTTCTGTCACGGGCGACCTTATCACGCTTCCGGCTGGTCCGGTCGGCAGCGCCTTCGGTGTCAGCTTCCGTCGTGACAAGATCAACGATCAGCCGGGTGAGCTATCGCTGACAAAGAATATCTGGGGCCGCACCACGGCCGGGGTTACCAAGGGCACGGACACGCTTTCGGAAGTCTATGCCGAATTCGAGGTGCCTCTGGTCAACAATGTCTTCCTCGTGAAGGACCTCAAACTGAACGCATCGGGTCGCTACTCGAACTACGACAGCGTTGGCGACGACACGACCTATAAGCTGGGTCTGAACTGGGCCCTGAACGATGTCCTGCGTCTGCGGGCGACCCATGGCACCTCGTTCCGCGCGCCGGCGCTTTACGAACTGTACCTGAAGGACCAGACCGGCTTCCTGCAGCAGGCCTCGGTCGATCCGTGCATCAACTACGGTCGGGTCGGTGAAGACGGCGGCTTCGTGCGTAATGACCGCGTCCGCGCCAACTGCGCCGCGGCCGGACTTCCGGCGGATTTTGCCGGTGGCGGTTCGTCGGCGATCGTGAAGACCGGTGGCGGGCTTGACCTGAAGCCTGAAACCTCGACGGCGACGACCTACGGAATCGTTCTGACGCCACCGGAAACCGGACTCCGCCTGGCGGTCGATTTCTGGAAAATCGAAGTCCGCGATCAGATCTCTTCGACGGGTGCGGGCGTCGTGGGGGCGTGCTACAACGCCGTGGACTTCGCGACCAACAAGTTCTGTACTCTGTTCAGCCGCCGCGCCAGCGACGACGGCATCGACGTCATCGATGCCAGCTATCGCAACATCCCGACGGAAACAACCAAGGGTGTGGACATCGTCGCCAGTTACGAAAAGGACTTCAATTTCGGCAACCTCCTGATTGATCTGCAGGCGACCCACACCGAAGAGTATCTCTCCCAGCTCTTCCCCGGCGACGTAGTCTACGACTATCAAGGCATTGCGGGTCAGCCGGCTTGGGTGGGTAACGTCCAGACCTCGTTCAAGAAGGACGACTGGCGCATGGTGTGGACTCTCAACTACACGGGCGACACCGAAAACCTCGGCCGCTTTGGTGAGGAGGGTAAGACCAGCCCGACATCGATCATCCCCAACGCCACATATCGCACTGACGTCGAGGCCTTCATCACGCATGATCTGAGCGTGCAATATCGTGGCAAGGATTGGTACGCGACCGCGGCGGTTTCGAACCTGACCGACGAAAAGCCCACGGTCATAGGCAACGGCAGCACGATCACCCGTCTCGGTAACTACCCCCTGTCCAGCCAGTATTTCGAAGGCTACCTGGGGCGTCAGTTCTATCTCAAGCTCTCCAAGAGCTTCTGATCCCACCGGGAGTGATAAGAGAGAGCGGCAGTCAACTGCCGCTCTTTTTTTGTCAAAAATGGGCGCAAGAGTGAAATGCGGTGCGCCGGTCCCCGTTGAACTCGGCATCCTCCCGGACGGGTCTGAGGGAGGTTGAATAGAGTGTGTGTTGAGTTCCGCCAGAAAATGACCCCTTGAGGGTCGAAATTTTCATCTCACCGTGACCCTCATTTGAGAGATAAACCCGTTACGCGATAACGGTAGGCTTGGGTCATTCCGCGGCAAACATGCAGACTCTAGCTAAGGCGAAAATCAGCACGCACGGCTTAACTCCCCGTCTATGTAAAAGACCCACGCCGAGATCGTAGACATCCCGACCGTGAGCCACCCCCTCACGACCTACTCGTTCTTTTTGCCGCCCGGAGTCCCGACATTGCCCTGAGCGCCACCGCCGGCTTGGCCGGGTTCGGTCGGGTTGCCGTTTGAGCGGTCTGGATTAATGACATTGGTGTTGTCGATGACAGGCACCTTGCCATCGATCTTGATCGGCGTGCGAACATTCTCAGGACCTCCAGGATTGACTACGCCGCCACCAGGGAGGGTCGGGATCGGAGCGGTTCGGTCCATGCCCGCTGTTGCACCCGTACCATCATCCGGCGCTGGGTTCGTGACATGGCTGCCGTTGCGCGGATTTTTTAAGTCATTGGCGCTCAAGTCGGACGGCAGCGCCCGGCGCGGGTTGCCTTCGGGGTTCGGCCGGCTGGCTCCGCCACCGGTGAATCTGTAACCACACATGACGTCGCCATCATCGCCGCAAGACGGCTTAGGGCCATACTTTTTGTCCCATTCGGCCTGCATGTCGGCATCGGACTTCGTCAACCAGTCCCAGATGCCGGGATTATCGACATCGGAAATCATCGAGTTGTCGCGCCCGGGGGTACGCGTCCGTTCGGTGACCGAGGTCAAGGCAGGTGCGTTTACGTTGCGAGACCCAGTCAACGTGCTCTGAGCCTCGGTCACCGTGGACTGGGCGTCGGCGCGTTGGGTCGGGCCAGTAACTCCGGGAGTTACGGTCGTCGAGACACCGCCACGTTTTCCGCTGACAGCGGCCTGCGCTGCGGTGATGGCGTCCAGAACCTTGGCTCCGCTTGTTCCGAGGAGAGGAGTGCCTAGGTCCACGCCGACTTGCTGCATTTCGTTAACATGGTCGTCGACGAAGCGGTCGCTGGTCGCCAGACGCACGCCCAACGACTGGGCTTCCTGAAGGGTGACTACTTTCTTGGCATGGGCAACCTGCGCCATGTTAGCCAATTGTTGGCGCGCCAAGTTGCGGTTGTATCCCGGCGGCAGGGCATGGGCGGCGCCAGCGGCCAGCATGAGGGTAAAGAGGGCGCATGCCGATAGCAGATGGGTTTTACGCATGGGATTATCCTTTGTGTGGAGGAAAAAGACGTCAGGAGGAACTCAAGGCAACACAAGGTCTTTTAGGATTTCGCTTTAATCGTGTGGCACCCCTTGGCCAGGTCAGTCGGGCTTAATCCTTGCTGGGAGGGGTAAACCGGCGTCCGCTTTGCAGCCTGTCGGAAGTGCTCGCCAGGTCGCTTTTTGGAGAGATGACCGTGCGCTACAAAGCGATCCGGTGAAGGGCGCGCGGGTCGTCAGGCCGCATCAGGACGGCACAGGCGGAATAACTCTGCGCATCGCGGTAGCGGCTCCAGTCACGGGCCGCCTTGCGCACAAGAACCGCAGGCTTAAGGCCGGCGACGCAGCCAACACGCAATGGGCCCCCGCGGCGACCAGGCCGGCGCTTGGAACAGCTCTGTGGGCGAAGAGAGACATGCGAGAATCCATCGAACGGGGGCCATCAGGGACTGACCAATCATGTTCGAATTTCGCGGATTGACGTTGTTGCAAGCTGTTGCATCCCGCAGCAAATCGCGGTGGTCAGCTGTTGCAAACCGTTGCTTCGTAGGGGTTGTAACTTGTTGGAAGGGGGAAGTGCGGTCTATTAGATCTGGTGGTCCAGCGTCAGTGTGAATGTGAACCGCGCCTAGTTCACCGCGGACCTAAAACCCAAGTGCAACGTCGGCTATGATGAAATGGCAATCAAACTCCACAGCATGGTTGGACGAACGAGAAACATCTACGACCGCCAAGTTTTTAGCTGCGATTTGTGCTTAACTTCTTTGGCAATAAGATCAAAGGTTAATAGGGGATTCACCGCAAGCTAGGAAACCTCGCACCATTTGGTTCAAACGCAAAAAGTTCATTATGCCATTGATATTATTGCCTTTTTGCCCAATCTCGAAAGCCAGATTTGAACCGACGACCTTCAGGTTATGAGCCTGATAAAAATACAAATATCTATCTGAATTTAAATACAATTCCGACACTTGAATAATACTTGTGCCAATTTTTGTGTTATAACATCACTCACTAAGCCCATTGATCAATATTTTAGCTGTTCATCCTAAAGGCCGCCGCCCATATGAGCGCGCCGGTCAGGCCATCCATGACACCGCCAATACCGTTGCCCGGCGCTCGGAATTTTCCCGCCCTAGGCGAAGTCGGCGCTGGCAGCTATTGTACTCGAGAGCGCAAAGAACCATTTTCAACCGCGGAAATCATCCCTAACGTTCGTTTCGCACACTATCTAATGTACATTCCGCACAAATTGTAATATGCAAACCGCACATTTCAATAAATCCGCGCGAGATGATGGACAACGATCTTTTCCCCCGGCACATGACGTCGATGCTGACAGAGGCTTTGCAATCAGCCCGCGTCGTTAACGTCGTTGGCCCGCGTCAGGCCGGCAAGACCACACTCGTGCGGGAACTCTATGGGCGTGGCAGGTTCCTAACGCTAGATCACGAAGCGACTCTTACGGCATTCGAGAATGATCCGGCCGGCCAACTTGAAGCCCTCATGTCCGAAGGCGCAACTCCCCTAGTCATCGATGAAGCGCAACGGTCAAAACGACTCGCCTTGGCAATTAAAGCCCATGTAGACCGGCATCGCCGAATGGGCCAAGTACTGCTCACGGGGTCATCGAATATATTTTCGAGTGCCGAGGTCATGGATTCGCTCGCCGGACGCGCCCAAACGCTCGTGCTACACCCGTTGTCGGCTGCGGAAATCTACCGTGAAGCCCCGACCGCTCTCCTGGACTGGGCGCAGCATTCCGCCGACATCGCCAGCTTACCAGACCTGCCTAATTTCACGCGCACTGAGGCTATCGATCTCCTAACAAAGGGCGGTTACCCTGAAATCAGACCGCTCGGCGAGCGCGCCCGGCAGCGCCGGTACCGCGCCTATATTGACAGTATCGTCGATCGCGACGTCGCCGATATTCTGAAAGTCCGCAAAACAGACGCCCTGCGACGCACGATCGATCAATTAGCCGTGCGGACCGCAAATGAGCTGAACATGCAAGAGCTTTGCTCGAATGTCGGTATCCAGCGCCAAACGGCGGATCAATATTGCGACGTCCTTGAACGGCTGTCCCTAGTTAAGCGTTTGGCCGCCTGGGCATCTGGGGAGGTGCGCCGCGATATCCGTCACCCCAAAATTCATATGCTAGATACCGGGATCGCCACCGCCCTACGCAACCTGGGCGCCGATAGCTTTGCCCCTGACGCCCATCCGGCGGCCTTGGGCGGCCTCCTGGAAACGTGGGTCTTCAGCGAATTAATCAAGAACCTCCCTTACGCGGATTCCGAATGGCGGCCTTGGCATTGGCGTGGCGACGCTGGCCGCGAGGTGGATATACTGCTTGAAACAGGACGAGAACTCGTTGCCTTTGAGATCAAGGCATCTACCACTATCACGCCGGCCGATCTTAAAAATCTGAAATGGTTCATTTCCGAAGGGCCCGGCAAAAGCTGGAAAACGACTGGTATTATTATCTACCTGGGATCCCAACCGCTCAGTCTCGGCGACCGATTGTTTGCCGTGCCGTTATCGGTGTTCTGGGCAAAGAACTGGCGCAAAAGCCGCGGGATTTAATAGCCATGCCGGCCGAGGAACTCGAACAGCGCCTTGCCAGACTTGAGAAGGCATTGACGGAGATTGATACGGCGCGGGCCCGCCTAGTCGAAGAAATTCAAACCCTCCGACTCGGCGCGGTCACGACGGCACATACCCTGCAGGCCCCCGCAGTTACGATGAACTCCAGAACAGCGGACAAACTTGCACTGTTTCGTAGCCTATTTGGTGGCCGGACGGATGTTTACGCTCAACGGTGGGACAATCCCAAAACAGGCAAGTCAGGGTATTCTCCGGCCTGTCAAAATGAATGGGCCAAAGGGATTTGCGACAAACCCCGCATCAAATGCGGGGACTGTCCCAATCAAGCCTTTAAAGCCTTTGACGATGCGGCAGCATTGCGACATCTGACAGGCAAGCCGGCTGGCAAAGCTTCGAAGCGCTTTTGCGCGAAGCCAAGGCCCGATACGTCGTTGGGTTATCCGCGACCGTCGCTCGAAAGGATGGCCACCATCCCATCATTTTCATGCAGTGCGGCCCCGTCCGTCACCGAGTAGATGCAAAGTCGCAGGCGGCTCTGCCGCCCGTTCCGTCACCAAGTCGCCTTCCGTAATACGGCATTTAGGGCCCAACGAACCGCGCCTGAAGAAAAGCTGTCGATCCAGGAGCTCTACAAACAGCTTGCGGCCGACCAGGGACGAAATGATCTCATATTTAATGACATCCTGGAGGCATTAGAGAACGGGCGCAGTCCGGTCGTCATCACGGAACGCAAGGACCATCTGCTTCAGATGGCCGAACGCCTTGGGAAATTCGCCCGCAATGTTATCGTGTTGCACGGCGGCATGGGCATCCGGCAACATCGCGCAATAGCGGCGAAGCTCGCTGAAATAGCACCTTCTGAAGAGCGGGTCATCATGGCAACCGGCCGTTATCTCGGCGAGGGCTTCGACGATCCTCGCCTCGACACGCTTTTCTTAACGATGCCAATTTCGTGGCGCGGAACACTCGCTCAATATGCCGGGCGGCTGCACCGGCTGTACGCCGGGAAGACCAACGTTCGCATCTATGATTATCGAGACCACCACGAGTCTGTGTTGTCGAGAATGGCCCAAAAGCGCGAGTTAGGTTATAAAACCTTGGTTATGAAATTGGAACGACGCTTCTATGATTTTTACGATATTGATACTGAAACAGAGCTGGATCTTGGTCAGCGACCGCTAAGTCGAGCGTGGCGAAACGTTGCAGTTGACCGAGGTAACAGCGACAAGGTGCCCCGATGCTTGGCAGCGCGCCAAGAGCGCCGACCGACAACAAAACGCGCCACGCGAGGGATAAAGTTGTCCTAGTCGAAGACGAAGCGCGCGCCTTTCCCCACGACCAGTTCGCTACAGCGCTCCCTTCGTTTTCCAAAAACCTTCGGTGGCGTCCCTGGGGACGAGCTTCGACGGTCGTCATCCGTGTCCTTTAGGGCCGACAGGTTTTTTGGCGCTTTTTGTGCTAACACATCGGCCTAATAGAATCAGAGGCTTGTGGTTGCCCAATTGGCTGAACTTGCCTTAGGTGGCTGGGGTAAAAGTGGAAGCGAAAACGATTTGACTGGTGGTAAATTATTGATTTAAAACATTTTTTGTCTTTAGGCGCCGGAGCCAGATTTGAACTGACGACCTTCAGGTTATGAGCCTGACAGCCATAAGGTAGGCCAGAGGGTTCGAGCAGCGGTCAACCTATGCGGGAATGCGTTACCCTTTGTAACCTAACTCACGGCTTATCGTCAAGGTGACTTCCTTTACGTAGCCCTTTAGAGTTTCAAGTCTTCCATCGTCCATATACTGGGCGGCGCTGGAGATAGAGACGGCCGCGACAATCTTGCCCGACAGGTCGCGGATGGGCGCGGAGACGCACCGAATGCGATCTTCGTTCTCATCCATATCGAGCGCATACCCACCTTCGCGGTAGGTCTTCATGATGTCGAGCCAGCCTTTGAGGTCGTAGCGATAATTTGGGAATTCGCGCGCCTCACGGTTATAGACCTCGCGCAGCTTGTCCTCATCGGCGTCGAGCAGCAGGGCCTTACCCAAGCCCGTCGGGCGCAGATATTGCCGCTCACCGATCACACAGCGCACCTCGATGCGGCGGGTGCCGGGGATTTTATCGATATAGTGCACCTGATGGCCGTCGAGCACGCCCAGATTGACCGTATCGCCCGTATCGGCCGCCAGCCTCACCAGATGATCGTGCGACACGCGTGTCAGAGTGATCTGCTGCGAGGCCGCATGGCCCAACTCCAGCAACCGCGTGCCCAGCGCGTAGCCTTCGCGCTGCGTAAATGACAAAAAGCCGTAGTCGACCAGAGTCGAGGCCAGACGGTGCACGGTCGATTTGTTGAGCCCCAGAGACCGCGAGATTTTGGGCAGGGTGTTGTCACCCTTGGCCACGCGGCCGAGCACGTCCAGACCGCGCATCAGGGTCAAGGCCCCGGCGATTCCCTTTTCCTTTTCGGCGCCGACCTCGGCCATGTCTTCGACATCGGCCACCAAAGCCATATTTTCCACTGCTTTTACTCGCGCCAACTCAGGCATCTCCGGCCACCGACAAACATCTGTGTAATCTAAAGGGCATTGAGGTTCCTGTGAAGCGTTTTTGAAACAGTAGCTTCACAAAGCGGGACGGAACAGTTTTATACGCGGTGTCGGGTGCCGTCCCTGCGTGGCGCTGGCCAAAACAATCCCTCTTTCACAAACGGCAGAGGCCCCAAAGCGATTTTATATAAGAAAGAGATTCTGCTGGCGAAAGCATTTCGACTCTTTGCCGTCGCGCGCAAACCCGCTATCCCTGACCCATTGCCCCTGAACTTATAAGGAAACCCTATGAAACTGCTGCGTTTTGGTGAGCCCGGTCAGGAAAAGCCCGGCCTGCTTGATGCTGACGGCCGTATCCGCGACCTGTCTGGCGTTGTCGCCGACATCACCGGTGCCACCCTGTCGGATGAGGCGCTGGCCAAACTGAAGGCCATCGACCCCGCCACCTTGCCGCTGGCCCCCGAAGGCGTGCGCTACGGTCCATGCGTGGCCGGCGTAGGTAAGTTCCTGTGCATCGGCCTCAACTATGCCGACCACGCCGCCGAATCGAACCTGCCCATCCCCGAAGAGCCGGTCCTGTTTTCCAAGACAACCTCGTGCATTATCGGCCCGAACGACGAAGTGAAGAAGCCGCGCGGTTCGACCAAGCTCGACTGGGAGGTCGAACTGGGCATCGTGATCGGCAAGACAGCTTCTTACGCGACCGAAGCCGAAGCCGAAGCCTGCATCGCCGGCTATTGCACCATCAATGATGTCTCCGAACGCGCGTTTCAGCTGGAACGCGGCGGCACCTGGGACAAGGGCAAGGGCTGCGACACCTTCGGCCCCATCGGCCCGTGGCTGGTGACCCGCGATGAAGTCGCCGACCCGACAAACCTCAAAATGTGGCTGAGCGTCAACGGCAAGACTTATCAGGACGGTTCGACCGCCACCATGATCTTCAAACCCGCCTTTATCGTCTCCTACGTCTCGCAGTTCATGAGCCTGCATCCGGGCGATGTCATCTCGACCGGCACGCCGCCGGGCGTCGGTCTGGGGCAAAAGCCGCCGGTCTATCTGGAGGTTGGCGATGTGATGGAGCTGGGCATCGAAGGCCTTGGCACCCAAAAGCAGACGGTTATTGCGGCCTGACTCCGAGCCCATATTTAACAAAGAAGCGTCGGTCCATTTTAGCGGATCGGCGCTTTTGTTTTTCGCGTAAAAGTTTATTATGCCGCAGGGTTACCACCCTGCCCCAGCGTTGCGCATTTAACAACGCTCTATTCCAAAAGTTCCGGCTTCTGTAACAACGGTGATCGCGTTATCTCTTCATTCGTCGAATGTAAGCGTCCCGCTCAAAACCGAACTCTCTCAAATTTCAGACCTTTTTTGAAAATGGCCTCTTGCCGTGACCGGCGGAGCCTTACCCGAACGGAGCCACACCATGTCCAATTTCGTCACCGCCGCCGATGGTACCCAGATATTCTTCAAGGATTGGGGCCCCAAGTCCGCCCAGCCCGTCGTCTTCCACCACGGCTGGCCCCTGTCGTCCGACGACTGGGATACGCAGATGCTCTACTTCCTCGCCAAGGGCTACCGCGTGGTGGCCCACGACCGCCGCGGCCACGGTCGCTCCGAGCAGGTCAGCGAAGGCCACAATATCGATACCTATGCCGCTGACGCCCACGCGGTGGCGGAATATCTCGACCTCAAAAACGCTATCCACATAGGTCACTCGACCGGCGGCGGCGAAGTCGCCCGTTATGTGGCGCGCTACGGCGGCAATGGCCGCGTCGCCAAGGCCATTCTGGTCAGCGCCATTACACCCATCATGCTAAAGACCGATACCTTCCCCGGCGGCCTGCCTATCGAGGTCTTTGATGGTCTGCGTGCCCAGACGGCCGCCAGTCGCACGCAGTTTTTCAAAGAACTGCCCATCCCCTTCTATGGCTTTAACCGTGACGGCGTCGCCCCGATTGATGCCGTGATCGACAACTGGTGGCGTCAGGGCATGATGGGCTCGGCCAAGGCCCATTACGAAGGCATCAAGGCCTTTTCGGAAACCGACCTCAGCGAAGACCTGAAAGCGATCGACGTGCCCGTGCTGATCCTGCACGGCGACGATGACCAGATTGTGCCAGTCAAGGCCTCAGCGCTCGAAGCCATCAAACTGGTGAAGAACGGAACGCTGAAAATCTATCCCGGCCTGTCACACGGTATGCTGACCATCAATGCTGATCTGCTCAACGCCGATATGCTGGCCTTTATTCAAAATTGATCGACGCTACGGTCTGAATTGAAGCGAATCGTCAAATTTGCATAACGCGGCATGTCCTCCAGGATATGCTGCGTCAGGCGTTCATAGTGGGCAATAAAGCGCGCCAGCGCCGCCGCTTGCATGAGACCGGAAGTGTCGCGGCTTTCGGCCTGTAATCTCTGGCGAAGGGCATCTTCTTGCTGGGTGCGCCACCCTTGAACCACCTCAAAGCCGGGCGCGGCCAGCAGGATAAGCCGGTCCATCCGCGTAAAGAGGTCGGCATAGGGTCCCGCCAACTGTTGATTCACATAGGCCCGCCAAACCCCATCCGGGTCTTCGTCGCGCTCCAGCGCGTTGACCGGCGTGCGTATGGCGCTTTCGCTTTGAGGCCGCGCCCCGACGCACCAGCCTTCGAACAGGATCAGATCCGGCGCGGTGATACGCGGCCAGTCGTGACGCGGCAGCGGGTGATCCGTCGCCTTGTCAAAACGCGGCAGGGCAACCCCCTCGCCGCCTTTCAGTGCATCGAGCACCGACACCCCCAAACCCACATCGTGCGTGCCGGGCACACCGCGCGTGGCAAACAAGGGATGGGCCGAAACGGGCCGCTTGTCTGGCGGCAAACACAGATCATCCAGCGACAGGACGGCGACGCGCAGCCCTCTTTCGGTAAACGTCTGTCGCACCCCTTCGGCAATGGTTGATTTTCCACAGCCCTGTGCCCCGCACAGGCCGATCAGCCGCGCCCCTTCGTCTCGCCAGCGTGCGATGGCGTCTATCACCAGACGGGCCGCCGGGAGGTCAGGCAATGGGGTCAATCAGTGGCTCCCCGGCAAAGAAGCGATCGAGATTATAGGCGGCGCGCAGGCCCATCTCATCGCGGGTTTCGCGCGTCGCCGAACCCAGATGCGGCAAGAGGACGACATTATCGAGCGGCAGCAGGTCCGGATGCACCTGCGGTTCGCGCTCATAGACATCCAGCCCGGCGGCCCAGATCGTCCCTGCCTTCAGCGCATGGACGAGGTCCGCCTCATTGACGACCGAACCGCGCGCCGTATTGATCAGAATGGCGGTTGACTTCATAAGGCGAAGCAAGCGCGCATCAATCAGATGTCGCGTCGACTCACCACCAGGCGTATGGAGCGATAGCACATCCGCTTCGGCAGCCAGCGCGTCAAACGAATCCACATAACGTGCCTTAAGGCGCGTCTCGATCTCTGGCGCGACGCGGTGGCGACTGTGATAGGCAATCTTCATCCCCAGTGCCGTCTGCGCCTTATAGGCCGTCGCCTGACCAATCCGGCCGAACCCAACAAGACACAGCGTCTTGCCCTTCAAGCCCTGTCCCAGAAACTGCGTCGGCTTCCAGCCGTTCCAGCGCCCGTCACGCAGACCGCGTTCGGCCTCTGAAGCCCGGCGGCTGGTCATCAGCATCAGCAAGAGGGCGATCTCGGCTGTGGCTTCTGTCAGCACATCGGGCGTGTTGGAAACGCGGATTCCCGTCGCTTTCGCCGCTTCAAGGTCGATATGTTCGAATCCTGCCCCAAAATTGGCAATCATCCGCACACGCGTGCCAGGGCGTAACATTTCTTTGGTGAGTATGTCGGTCACCGTCGGGCACAGCGCGTCGTAAGCGTCCATAGCCTCACTCAGTTGCGCCTGCGTCAACGGCACACCCGTCTCATTGACGGTCACCTCATAACGGTCCTTCAGATAGGCGAAGGCCCCTTCGGGCCAGGAACGGGTCAGTAAAATGCGGGGACGGGACATCAGAGCTCCTTGGCGGGAGTCTCAGTTGTCTTCCTCCCCTCTCCTTAAATCAATCGGGAAAACCGCTTAAGACCGTTTTGCCGATGCTGGAACCCGCCTCTATCTGATCGTGCACGCGGATCAGGTTAGCCGCACTGATCGGGCCGGCGTGCTGCGTCATTGTGGTGCGAATCTCACCGCGATCGACCAGGGCCGACACTGCGGCCAGCAGCCGGTGCTGCTCGATCATATCCGGCGTCTGAAAAGTGGATCGCGTGAACATAAATTCCCAGCTTAGCGTCACGCTTTTGCGCTTAAACGGCACGATATCGAAGTGCTCAGGATCGTCGATCAGCACAATATGGCCTTGTGGTTTGATGACCGTCTTGAGGGCCTCATAATGCCGGTCGCTGGCGGTCAGACTGGCGATAAAATCGACCTCCTTGAGTCCTATGCGCCGCAGTTCTTCCGCCAACGGGAGTCTATGGTTTATAACGGCGTTAGCTCCCATGTTTTCAACCCATTGAACCGTTTGCGGGCGCGATCCTGTGGCGATAACGGTCAGATTTGTTAGGCTTCGGGCCAACTGTATCAATATTGACCCCACTCCCCCTGCCCCGCCAACGATCAGCAGGGTTTGCGGTGCCGCCGAAGCGTCACGCGACACCTTCAAACGCTCAAACAAGATCTCCCAGGCGGTGATGGCCGTCAGCGGCAACGCGGCCGCTTCGGCGAATCCCAGAGTCTGCGGTTTCGGGCCGACAAGCCGCTCATCGACGGCGTGAAATTGGGCATTTGTGCCCGGACGGGCGATATCGCCGGCGTAAAAAACGGCATCGCCAGGGCGGAACAGGGTCACCTCTGAGCCCACGGACTCTACGACCCCCGCCGCATCGAATCCCAGCACCCGCGGCCGGTTGTCCGGAGGGGCGGCGAAGCGCCTCAGCTTTGTATCGGCGGGGTTGACCGACACCGCTTCGACCCGAACGATCAGATCGCGCGGCCTGGCAACGGGTTTGGGCAGGTCCGGTTTCACTGTAGCCTATCGCCTTCATCACAGCCTCCTTATCGGCAAAGGGACGATGAACGGCATATAATTCATTCAAATGTTTGCAAAACAGCCAGTTTTGCATAGGCTCCATTCATAATTGAATGCATCAAAGGTGAGAAGGTACGCTCTGCGTGACATAGTCAATTAGAGCGCGCAGACGCGCCATGGGTTTGAGATCGGCATGATACCCCACAAACACCTCGCGACCCGGGGTCTCTTCGCCCAGATCGACCGGAACCAGCCCTAGAGGGCGCGCAATGCGTGTGGGTAGCACCGCCAGACCACGCCCGCCGACGGCGGCCAGGGCTTGAAGGTCGCGGCTGTTGGAGCGAAAAACCGGGCGCGCCAGTGGCAGGAGCCGTTGTAGCCATATGACATCGCTGAGATGGCCAAGGGCTTCGTCCATAAGAATCAATTGATGATTTTCTCCTTCGCCGGCTTCTGGCAACCCATGGCGGTTGAGATAGCTTGCCGAGGCATAAAGACCATAGTCGATGTGCGTCAGCTTGCGCTGCACGGCATTGCACTCGGTAAAGCCGCCGAACCGGAACACCAGATCGGCCTCGCGACGGTCGAGATCAAGGGCGCGCGTGTCCACCACGGCCTCAATCACCACCTGTGGGTGGTCGGCCATGAAGCCTTCAAAAACCGGCATCAGAACATGATTGAAAAACCACTCGGAAGAGGACACGCGGATGATACCCGACAGGGCCTGTTGCGCGCCGCTCAGACGCCGCGACAGGGCCAGCACCTCGTCCTCCATGGCGCGTGCGTGTTCGGCCACCGCCAACCCCAGCCCTGTCGCTACCAGACCGCGCGTTGTGCGCTGAAACAGGCGCTCGCCAAAAGCCGTCTCAGCGGCTTCAAGACGTCGCCCCATAGTCGGCTGACTGAGATCCAGCGTCTTACCCGCCGCTGACAGCGTCCCTTCGCGATGGATGGCCAGCACCAGCCGCAGATCATCCCACGACAGATTGGGGACCTTATCTTGCCGATTTTGAATGGAAAATGACAAAAATAGCCCCCGGCCTGCAAATACGCATGAAGGCTACTCTCCTGGCCAGCAAAAGCAAGTGCCCAAAAATGGAAGAGACGGCGCAGCCTGTGGGGGCCTGCCACGCCGTCTCTTTGCAATCACGCCCTACTCACGCGGCGCAATTGAGCCTGAAGTGGGGGTTACGCTGCCCGCACCGTACTCAGGAACTGATCCATTTCCCGGCGCAGACGCTCAGCCTGTTGTGCCAGTTCTCCCGATGAGGTCAGCACCTGCGCGGCGGCATCACCCGTCTGACCCGAGGCCTGCGCCACGCCGGTGATGTTCAGCGTCACCTCCTGCGTGCCCACACACGCCTGATTGACCGCCTGAATGATTTCCTGCGTAGCCGCGGACTGCTGCTCAACCGCGGCCGAGATCATAGCGTTGGTCGTGTCAATGTTCTGGATGGTCGAGGTGATGGTGCGGAAGGCGGTTGCCGCCTTGGACGTGGCCTCCTGAATCTGTCCGATACGGGCGGAAATATCCGTTGTGGCCTTGGAAGTTTGACCTGCCAGTGCCTTGACCTCTGAGGCGACCACGGCAAACCCTTTACCGGCTTCACCCGCGCGTGCCGATTCGATCGTGGCATTGAGTGCGAGCAGATTGGTTTGTCCGGCCAGGCCCGCGATCAGATCGACAATGCCGTTAATCGAGGCTGCCACTTCGCTCAGCTCGTTAACCACTTCGGCTGCGGAGTCGGCCTGCGCCACTGCCGCCCGTGAGGTCTGGGCCGATGAAGCCACCTGACGGCCGATTTCGCCGACTGATGCGCCCATTTCCTCCGCCGCGGAGGCCACCGAGGTCACATTGGTGCCCGCCTCTTCGGCCGCTGATGAAACAGCCACCGACTGCGCAGCGGTTTCCTGTGCCGTGGCGGTCAGTTGGGCCGCGGAAGCCTGCATTTCGGTGGCCGCCGACGACACCATGGCAACGATCTGACCGACCGAGGCTTCGAAATCGTCGGCCAGTTTCAGCATGGCCCGGCGACGGTCTTCCTCGGCACGGACCTTCAAGGCCTCGGCCTCATTGCGCAGCGTCTCAGCCTCAAACAGGCCCTGACGGAAGATCTCCAGAGTCTGGGCCATGGCGCCGATTTCGTCGCCGCGCGTCTGTCCGTCGATCCTGAGGTCGAGCGCGCCCTTTGAAACCTGCAACATCTGGTCGGTGACCCGGCGCAGCGAACGCACGATGTCACCAAAGGCAATAAATGAGGCCAGGGCCGTAATCAGGACGACCACTGCGATGGAAATGACGAGACCCATTATCGCCTGATTGTGGGTTTTGGCGCTCAGCGCTTCCAGCTCAGCTTCATTAGCCTTTTGCTTAGCGTCGATAGTATTGCGGATGTCGGTCGTCAGCTTGTCCACCGTCCCTGCCTGCTCCGCCAATCCCGCCGCCAGCGCGGTTTGGTCATTATTGAGAGCCATAGGCAGGTAGCGGTTGCGAATATCGTCGGAAATCAGACTAAACTGGCCTTTCAAAGGCTCAAAATCGGCTTTGTATTGAGGTGCCAGCTTGATCAGAGCTTCATATCTCTGATGGAAGCGCTCATCTGCAGTTTTGATCTGGGCCTCATAAATTTCGCAGGCCCTGCTTGGGCAGGTTTGAAACGCCAGACCATTGATAGCTCCCTGTATTGCATAGACGTTCTGGTTCATCCGCGCCCCTGCCAGCAGGGCAGCATCCTGAGAATTGATGTAACCTAGATAAGCCTCTTCAGCCTTTGCCATATTGGCATTTTGCCATAGCGTCATGCCTATGGCAGATAAGCCGAAGGCACCGATAATGGCCAAGATCTTGGTGCCGATCTTGATGTCCGACAGTTTCATACGCCTCTCCTGCACTGGTGACGGCATTCATTGGCCGTCAGGGACACACCTGCTGCGCTTTGGTGTCGGCCAGGGGTTAACAGGGCGGCAACCATACACATATCATTGATATTTGATTTTCAGCGTAAACCCTTGCCGACGGGTTAACGGCTGACGGTTTTTTGAAAAAGTTTAAACTTGTGTTTTCTCGGTAGAATCCCTGTTTATCCACAGCCCGATAGCCGTATTAGGGTTAACAAAATTTTTACCCCTTGGCCTCATTGAAGCTTTACGGGTACATTTCCTAAAATTTTCATTCATCGGTCTTTGGAGGCGTCAAAATGAACGCAAATCATTGGAATAATGAGGGCTTTCATTCTCACCTCGCCGAAGCCGAACGAATCACGCAACTGGCGCAGGCCGGTGAACAGATGGTTGAGCGCTTGCGCCGCACCGCTTTCCTGCCCGGCGCGACCAAGGCGCTGAATGTACGGCTGGGCATTGCCGAAGCGGCTGAATTGCTGGGCTGTTCCACGAACCGCATCCGCATGGCTGAGCAGGATGGCCGCCTCCCCCCGCCGCCCGAAAGCGATACGGGCCGCCGTCTGGGCTATGACATCCCGGCATTGCTCAACATGCGTCAGGTGCTGGGGGCGTCGCCGCGCCGCTCGCCCGAAGACCCGCCGGCCATCATCACGGTCCAAAACTTTAAGGGCGGCGTCGGCAAATCAACGGTCACCACCCACCTCGCCCACTATCTGGCCGTTCAGGGCTATCGGGTACTGGTCGTCGATTGCGACAGTCAGGCGACCACCACCACTTTGTTCGGCTTCAATCCGCACTTTGCGATCCGTCGGGAAGAGACCCTTTATCCCTATCTGTCGATAGAACCGACGGAGGACAGCCTGCATTATGCAGTCAAATCGACCATCTGGCCTAATGTCGATCTGATCCCCTCCAATCTTCAGATGTTCGATGTCGAATATGAGCTGGCGGCGGCCGGTTCGGGCGGCGGCGGCACCCTCGCCTCGCGCTTCCGTAAGCTGAAACAGGGGCTCAATGAGCTGGCGCAGGATTACGATGTCGTGCTGCTCGACCCGCCCCCGGCGCTGGGCACCATTTCGTTGGCTGTGATGCAGGCGGCCAATGCCCTTCTGGTGCCCCTGGCGGCGACCACGCCCGACTTCTGCTCAACGGTACAGTTCCTGTCGATGATGTCGCAGGTAATCACGCAGCTTCAGGAGGCGGGGATTCAGGTCGAGTACGACTTCTGCCGCCTGATCTGCTCCAAATTCAATTCCAACGATCCCAGCCACGCTATGATCCAGCGCATTATGGAGCAATCCTTCGGCCCGGCGCTCTTACCTATCCCCATACTTGAGTCCGCTGAGATCAGCCACGCCGCCCTGCGCATGATGACGGTCTATGAGCTGGAGAAGCCAGTGGGGACACCCAAGACGCACAAACGCTGCCGCAGCAATATCGACGAGGCGATGGGCCAGATAGAAAAACTTATCCGTCTGCGTTGGGGACGGGTGGATAATGAGAAGGGCGCGGCACTGGCCGCGGCCTTGTAGGGGATCACATCATGTCCAAACGACAGTCTGACTACCTCTCCGCCCTGCTCAACGACGCCCTGTCTGAAAGTACGCCCGCACCGGCGGCGCCTGCCCGACCGTCACCAGTCGTGCCGGCGGCCCCCGCACCCGCAAGTGTCCGCTCAGCCACCACCCTGCTGGCCCGGGAGTCCGCTCTGGCGCGTGTGGCCAATGGCGAGGTTAAGCAGGTGACGCAGCTTCTGCTCGACCCGGCTCGCGTGCGCATCTGGTCCGGCAACCCACGCCACCAGGAGTCCCTTACCGAAGCCAATTGCCGCGAGCTGATCGATGCCATTCTGGCAGAGGGTGGGCAAAAGGTCCCTGCCATTGTTCGTCGCGTCGATAATGACCCGGAATGCGATTACGAGGTGATTGCCGGTTCGCGTCGCCACTGGGCCATTTCGTGGCTGCGTGCGAACAACTATCCGGACATGATGTTCCTGGCGCAGGTCTACGCGCTCGACGACGAGTCGGCCTTCCGCATCTCGGATATCGAAAACCGGGCGCGTAAGGATGTCTCTGATTTCGAGCGCGCCCGCACCTATCTGGCGGCACTCGACCAGCACTATGGCGGCAAGCAGGTGCGTATGGCCGAACGTCTGCGTCTGTCAAAGGGCTGGCTGTCGAAAATGCTCAGCGTCGGTGCCCTACCCGACTGGGCTGTCGCGGCCTTTGCCAGCCCGGCCGATATCCAACTTGCCACCTGCTACCCGCTGGCGCAACGCATCCAGTCTCTGGAAGCTGCCAACGACACTGAGCTTTTGCCGCTTATGAAGTACGCCGCCGAAGAACTGGCCAAGTTGCAGGCCAACTTCCGTGACGGCCCCAGCGTTCCCGCCGCCGAGGTGGTGCGTCAGTTGATGACCGTCGATGCGCCCGCAGCTGCCGAAGACCGCAGCCTGCTCACCCTCCCTGCCCCGTCCGGCCGTCCCGCTCTCAGCGTCATGTCCTCCAATCGCAACGGTGTATCACTGCGCCTGCACGCGGGATCTGGCGCTTCGGCGCGAGAACTGACCGAACTGTTTCGTAAGGCCCTTGAGGCTCTGGACAAGCAGGGCAAGGGGCTCAGGTAAAAAGTTTCTTCGAGGAAATTTTTTGGGGTTTTGAGCCTGCGGCCCAAGCCCCTGATCTGAAAGTCTTCAAGTTTGTAGGGCCTGAAGGCCCCACACGCCGAGACTCACCTCCACCTGAGAATCGGGGTATGAAAAAGTTTCCTCAAAGAAACTTTCCGGGTTCCGCAACTTTGTGGAACTTAAGAAGCCCCGAATTCTTATGCGTCTTACGTTAGCACTCAGACATGGCTTACAGCATTATGGCCGAAGACAAGTCCGAACAGATTGATCTCTTCCTGCCGTATCTGGCCGATCTGAGCCTGCGCGATCAACGCGAGATGATGGAGCGGCCTTTTTTCAGTCTGGCCAAATCGAAGCGCCTAAAGCCGATCGACTACACCTCACCCGATGGCAAGGTGTGGGTGCATGTCTCGGCCAATCCTGACTATGGTATGGCGACCATCTGGGACGCCGACATTCTGATCTATTGCGCCAGCGTGCTGAACGACCTCAAACAGCGTCGCGTCAACGACATTCCGCGCACGCTGAAAATCATGCCCTATGACCTCCTGCGCTCCATCGGTCGCCCTATTTCGGGCCGCTCCTATGAGCTTTTGGGGCAAGCCCTGGACCGGCTGCAATCGACAACCGTCAAAACCAATATCCGCTCGGACTTACGCCGTGAGGCCACCTTCTCCTGGCTCGACAACTGGAGCCAGCTGGTCGACGAAAAGACTGATCGCTCGCGCGGGCTGAGTCTCTCGCTCTCAAGTTGGTTCTATGAGGGCGTGCTGATGAATGGGGGCGTCCTGTCGATCGACCGCGCCTATTTCGACATCACGGGCGGGCGCGAGCGCTGGCTGTACAAGGTCGCGCGCAAACACGCCGGCGGGGCAGGTGAGGGCGGTTTCGCCATCGCCCTGCCAACCCTGTTCGAAAAGTCCGGCGCCGAAGGCCAGTACCGCCGCTTCAAGTTCGAAATAGCTGCCATCGTTCGCCGAAACGACCTGCCGGGGTACGATCTCAGCCTGACCGAAGCCGCCACCTCGCGCGAACCACTTCTGCATATGGTCCGCCGCGATGCCAGCCCTGCGCCCGTCGAAGTGATCAAGCCGACGGCTAAACCCAAACCCGTCAGCGCCAATGACGAACCGCGCGGCTATATCACCGAAGACACGCTGGAGCACCTGCGTAAACACTATCGCGGCTGGGACTTCCACGCCCTGCATGCAGACTTCCGCGCCTGGCTGAGCGAAAGTGCTGAACGCGCCCCCGACCGCTACCAGAGTGCCTTTATCGGCTTTGTGAAGCGCTATCACGAAAAGAACCGTCATCAGTTGCGGGCCTAGATTTGATGAAGGGACAACGCACGGATCGCGCTCAAACAGCAAAGCGGTAGCGCAACAAAAAACGCCCATTGCATGCCTATACGCTCAGGCGTCTACGATCTTCCGGCGAACTCGCTTCCCACCAGGTCACCCAATAAAGGATTGTCGTTTACGCGCCCGGTGTGGGTGGCGAGGGCTGCGGCACCGGCGTGTTTCATCTTCATTCTTTTCGATCTTCCTCAAAAGCGTTCCCGAAGTGACGAATCACTCTGCGGCGTCTGGCGACAAACCCTCACAAAAACCGAATCTGTTGACAGGAAGGGAATCGGTTTGAACGAGTTTTGCAAAGGGGGAAGCCAAATTGATTCAAAATCCCCAGCCCTGCACGGGAGTTTCGACACATCGGGAACGGCCTTTGGCACATCAGGAACAATCCCCTGACACTTCGGGAACGCAGTCTTTGATACTTCGGGAACGTAGACCAGACACAACGGGAACACTGTGCAGGCCTAGCCAGATGAATCCATTGCGAATTTAAGGCTTCGGCGGGCGTTTAACTTTGTAACTTAAGACTCTTGAACGTCTCTAACGCTTCCAGATGTTTAGATATGGAAAAGGATCAAAGGAGCGTTTTGACAAGGGCAGGGGAGGGCGATAGGGTAATTGTAAGACATAATTACAATGGGATGCCGAAATGCCAAAACTCACTTCATTATCGCGCCGTCTGTTTATTGGGTCTGCGAGCGCTGCGGGACTAAGCGCGCCATTAATCGCGAAGGCGAAAACCGCACCGATTATCAACCCGATTATCGAGCAGCGCGCCGATCCACAAATCCTGAAGCACAGTGACGGCTATTACTATTTCATGGCGACAGTGCCGGAGTATGATCGTTTGGTCATTCGCCGCGCCAGGACGCTGGGGGGACTGTCCGCAGCGGAGGAGGTCGTGGTTTGGCGTCGCCCAACTGAGGGCAAGATGGGCGGCTACATCTGGGCACCGGAACTGCATCATTTCGATGGTCAGTGGCGGCTCTATTTCGGAGCCGGGGATAAGGGCGAGCCCTTTCGCGTGCGCACCTACGTCATCTCTACGGCTGAATCCAATCCACTGACCGCGAAGTGGAACCCGCCGGTGCAGGTGCAGATGCCCTGGGACACTTTCAATCTCGACGCCAGCCTGTTTAAGCACCGGGGCGTGACCTACATGATATGGGCCCAGAAGGAGCCCGGCATCGACACCAATTCCAACCTCTACCTCGCGCCTTTGGCCACGGCGACGACCTTTGCGCAGGCGCCCGTGCGCCTGACCATTCCCACCTACGACTGGGAGACGGTGAAGTACAAGGTCGCCGAAGGTCCCGCGGTGCTGATACGCAATGGCCGCGTCTTCGTAACCTATTCGGCCTCGGCGACCGATCACAACTATTGTCTGGGTCTTCTCTCGGCCAGGGCTGATGCCGAGTTAATGGACCCGGCCTCGTGGAGCAAGTCGCCGGTACCGGTTTTCGTCAGCTCTGAGAAGAACAATATCTGGGGACCGGGGCACAATGGCTTCACAGTGGACGAGCGCGGCCGCGATGTCATCGTCTATCACGCCCGCGACTATAAGGAGATCAAGGGCAACTCGCTTTTCGACCCCAACCGCCACTCCCGATTGCAATACGTGAAGTGGCGCAAGGATGGCACCCCCGATTTTGGCGAACCGGTGGCCGTGGGACCGCTGAAGCAGTAAATTTCTGATTCAAAATCAGAGTCTTAACGACTTTCGGAGCGTTTATTTTCGCGACCTTATCAACGGCGCGCTCAGAAGGCGCGTGAGTGGCCTTCAAGTTCGTTTTTGATGCAGAGTGCCAAAAGGGAGAAATCCCGCCATACGGGCTTCTAAATGCCCGTTACGTGGATTTGTGATTTTCGGAGCTGGAGAGCTAAAGTCTAAGGGGCCACAGCCCCCTCTATCCCAATAACGAGGGGCGAGAACGTTAGGTCAGGTGCAGAGCTCGATGGGGCAGAGGGCTTCGTCCGAATGCAGGTTCGCACCCGGTTTCGGGGTGCAGGGGGCGTGACCCCTGCATGCTTAATCATGTTCGAAGAAACTCAGTTTTCGAACACGTCCTCCTTGTCATGTTAGAAAAGGCCAATTTTTGTAACATGTGGGGTTGGAGTTTTGGGGAGGACACAGTCTGATCATCCCGACACCCCTCAGCCTTTCAGCATCCACTCGTGTTGCGGGTCATTGCGGAAGATCCAGCGGCGTTCCGGTCCAGCCATGACGTTGAGGTAGTAGAGGCTGTAGCCATGCGGCGCACCGACCGGGTGATAGCCGCGCGGAACCAGTACCACGTCGCCGTCTTCGACCAGCACCGCCTCATCGAGGCTGCGATCATCGGTATAGACGCGCTGAAAGCCGAAGCCCTGCGGCGGGTCGATACGGTGATAGTAGGTTTCTTCGAGCTGCGTCTCCAGCTCAGGCTCGGCGCTGTCGTGCTTGTGCGGCGGATAGCTGGACCAGTGTCCGGCAGGAGTGACCACCTCGACAACCAGCAGGCTATGGGCCGGGCGGTCCTGCGGCAGGATGTTGCGGATATAACGGGTATTAGTGCCCTGACCGCGCACTTCCCTCGACATGTCCGAGGCCGCGATCTGGCGCACCGCATGACCGACCTGACCAGGCGCGGTACAGATGGCCAGTTCGACTGCGTCCATGGAGGTAACGGCATAGGCGGTGGCGGGCGGTACGAAAACGGCCCCGGGTGGCGCATCCTCGAATGCTGAGCGCCGCCCGCCGACGGCGGCGAAGTGATCCGTTCCGGCCGCGATATTGGCGGTCCCGCTGACGATGACGAGGCAGGTTTCGCGCGTCTCTTCGTGCCCGTGATAGGTCTGACCGGCGTCCAGTCGCACCAGGGTGAAACCCACATAGGTCCAGCCTGCCGACTGCGGCGTAATGACGGTGACGCGGCCCTCGGTATCGGGCGGGGCCGGGCGAACGCGCAGATGGCTCATCGGGCGGCCTCTGACAGTCCGGCGGCCAGAGCGGCGGTCCGCAGGGTTTTCAGTCCCATATCAGCGTAGGCGCGTGGATCTGCTTTGGCCGGGTCCTGCTCAGCCTCGATGATAATCCAGCCCGCATAGTCTATGCGTTTCAGGCCCTGCATAATGCGGGTAAAGTCAATCGAGCCGTCGCCCGGAACTGTGAACATACCCGCCAGCACGCCGTTGAGGAAGCTGTCCTCAGCCCCGGCGGTGCGGTCAAACACGGCCTGACGCACATCTTTGCAGTGAACGTGGACGATGCGTTCCGGATGGCTGTCGATCAGGCGATAGGGGTCGATACCGCCCAGAACGGCGTGGCCCGTATCGAGCGTTACCCCGACATTGGGCGTGGTGTGGTCTAGAAATGCCGTCAGGTCCGCTTCGTCCTGCACAACCGTGCCCAGATGGTAGTGGTAGGCGAGCTTGAGGCCATGACTGTTAACATAGTCGGCCACCGCGCTCAGGCGCGCACCAAAGCGGACCCAGCCTTCGGCATCGAGATGCGGGCGGTCCTTCAGCGGGATGTCCTTCTGACCGTGAATGGCATTGCTGGTTTCGGCGATGACGAAGACGCGGCTGCCCATGGCCTTCAAAAGCGCCAGATGTCCTTGCAGGGCCGCGATTTCGGCTTCGGCTTCACGCGTCAGAAGCTCGCAGCTATACCAGCCCCCAACCAGTTCCAGCCCGTAGCCACCAAGCAGGGCCTTCAGAACCACGGGGTCTTTGGGGAATTTTCCGCCCAGCTCCGACCCGGCAAAACCGACCTCGGCAATGTCTTTCAGAACGCTGTCGAGCGGCGTATCGCCGCCGAGTTCGGGCATGTCGTCATTGATCCAGGCAATGGGGCTGACGCCGAAGGTAATGGTCATGAGGGGTCCCTGAGTGCTTTGAGTTTTTGTTCATAGGCGTTGCGTGCGGCGCGGACGGTGGCGGAGTCGGAGACTTCGGGAACGGCCACGTCCCACCATGTTCCGCCTTCGCCCAAGCCTTGCGTGGCCTCGGTTTCTATGAGGATCAGATTGACACCGCCGCGGGTTCTGGCGGCTTCGATGGCACTTTCCAGTGCGTCGATGGAGCCCGCGTGCTGGGCGTGGGCCCCCATGGCGCGAGCGTGGGCCACAAAGTCGATATCGGGCAGGGTTTCGTGGTGACTGTCTTCGAGGCGGTTGTTGAAGGGGGCTCCGCCCGTTGCCTTTTGCAGACGATGGATGCAGCCAAAGCCGCGATTGTCGATCAGGATGACGGTCAGTCGCACACCCATCATGACGGCTGTGGCCAGTTCCGAATTCATCATCAAATAGCTGCCATCGCCGACGAGGACATAGACCTCGCGCTCCGGCTCGGCCATGGCCACACCGAGCCCGCCGGCAATCTCATAGCCCATGCAGGAATAGCCGTATTCCATATGATAGCCGCCGCTCTGACGCGTCCGCCACAGCTTATGCATATCGCCGGGCAGGCCTCCGGCGGCTGCCACGACTACGGCGTTTTCAGGGGCCCGCCGCATGAGTGCGCCCAGCACCTGAGCCTCGGTAGGCGTGCCCTGTGCGGCCATAACCGCGTCAGCGCGTGTCTCCCACACGGTGCGCGCAGCGCTCAGGCGCTCTGCCCAGTTCTGCGGAGCCTGATAGTCGCTCGAGATCTGCGACAGGACGGTCTTTGCGTCGCCGATGACGGGCAGGGCATCGAACTTATGCGCATCGAAGGCAGCCGTATTTATCGATGCGATCCGCGCCTGCCGGAAGAGGGCCGCAGAACCGGTCGTAAAGTCCTGAAGCCGCGTGCCGATGGCAATGATCAGGTCAGCCTCACGCGCCGCCTGATTGGCGACATCCGTGCCGGTGACGCCTATAGCGCCCAGATTGAACGGGTGGTCATAGGGGAGGGCGCCCTTGCCGGCTTGCGTTTCGCAGAGCGGAATTCGGTGTTTCAGGCAGAATGCCGACAGGGCGCTTTCGGCCTGACTATAGCGCACGCCCCCTCCAGCGATAACGAGGGGGCGTTTGGCTTCATTCAGCGCCTGATGCAGGGCGGCCAGGTCCTGGGCATCGGCCGGCGCGCGCCGGCGGGACCACAGGCGTTGCTCAAAGAAACGTTCAGGATAGTCAAAGGCTTCGGCCTGCACATCCTGACAAAGGGCGAGGGTCACTGGGCCGCAGTTGGCAGGATCGGTCAGCACCGCCATGGCGGCGGGGAGAGCCTTCAGTATCTGTTCGGGGCGGGTAATGCGGTCGAAGTAGCGCGAAACGGGCCGGAAACAGTCATTTGCCGAGACGGTGGCGTCACCGAACGCCTCGATCTGTTGCAAGACCGGGTCGGGGCGGCGGCTGGCATAGACGTCGCCGGGCAGGAAAAGGACCGGCAGGCGGTTGACATGGGCCACGGCGGCGGCGGTGACCATATTGGTCGCCCCCGGCCCGATGGAAGTTGTGCAGGCAAAAGCGCGGCCGCGTGCCATCTGCTTGGCATAGGCTATGGCGGCGTGCGCCATGCCCTGTTCATTATGGGCCCGATAGGTCGGCAGGCGATCGTGCACCGCATAGAGGGCTTCGCCCAGACCGGCCACATTTCCATGCCCGAAAATGGCCCAGACGCCGGCAAAGAAGGGCACGGGGCCGTCGTCTGAGTCGATCATCTGCACGGCCATCCAGCGCGTCAGGGCCTGCGCCATGGTCAGTCGGATAAGGGTCATGGCGTCTCTCCCGCTCAGCTTTGCGGCTGACGGATTGTCCGCCACCCGTCCACCAGCCGCGACAGCTTGTCTGCCATGACGACGGTGGCGGCGTCATCATCCAATTCACCACGCAGCCACTGTGCCGCGACATCATGGAAAATGGTGCGCCCGATGGCAAAGCCTTTCACGCGCTCAAAGCGGGCAGCCACCGCGAAGGCCTCCAGAAGCTCGTTTTCGGGGGCTGAGAGGCCCAGAACGACGACGCCGCGGCACAGCGGGTCATTGGCGGCAATGACAGCTTCTATATTCTGCCAGGTATCAGCATCAGCGACGGGTTCCAGCTTCCACCAGTCGGGCTTGATACCGAGGTCGTACAGGCGCTGCATGCCACGTGCGCGGGTCATCGCATCGGTCGCCATACCGGCAGGCAGGATCAGTTCCAGCAGCAGTTCGTGACCTGAGCGGCGGCACGCGTCATAAAGGGTGATAAGCTGACGCTCCTGCTCGCCGCGCAGGTCCTTTTCATCGTCGGGATGATAGAGGACAAGGCATTTGACCACCTGATTGACGGGCCAGGTGTGCAGGTCAAGCCCCACATCTGCCCCTGTTTCAAATTGCAGCGGCCTTGATTTCGGCACCTCCACCGGGCGGCCTATCCAGTAGGTCGTATGTCCGGCCTCGCTGAGGGCTTCGGCGCCATAGCGGCCATCAAGCAGCACGCCGAAATCGGGATTGCCCTGCGCCAGGCGGTCCACGGCCCTGAGCGCCAGCCGTTTGAAGGCCGACACGCGCGTCAGGTCGGCACCGAAATCGCTTGCCATCTCCTCGAACTGAAACCGGTGATCCATGGCCAGGATCATCAGGGCGTCGTAGTCGCGGTGGCGGGTGCGCGCCCAGTGCAGGTGATCCAGCGCGCTTTGGGCTTCGTGCGCCATCGGGTGCTGCGCGGCCATAAAGGCTTGTAACTCATCGAAGGTCGGCATGGCCGGAGCGCAGGAATGGCGGGTGACCACGAGCGCCCCGCAGGCATTGGCCCAACGTCCACAGGTAGCGAGGTCTTCGCCGCCCAGCCAGCCGCGCAGGAAGCCGGCGCTGAAGGCATCTCCGGCCCCCAGCACATTCATCACCTCGATAGGGAAGCCCGGTACGACGAGCCCGTCCGTGATGTGGTCAGGGACCTCACCGGGGAAGATGGCGCAGCCGTCCGGCCCGAGCTTGCACACCAGTATGGCGTTTGTCTGGGCGCGAATGACCTTGAGGGCGGTTATCACATCCTCATGCCCACCGAGAATGCGTACCTCTTCTTCGGTGCCGATAATCAGGTCACACAAGGGTGTGACGGTGGCCAGACGCCGCGTCACCTCCGGATCGGCGACGTAGCGCTGCTCGCCCATGTCTCGCGTCGTCAGGCCCCACAGAACGGGGCGGTAGTCGATGTCAAAGGCGATCTGGCCGCCTGCGGCCTTCACTTGCCGCACGGCCTCCAGACTGGCGGCAAAAACGCCCGGTTGGGAGAGGTGTGTGCCATCAATGACCAGCGCGCGCGCTGAAGTCAGCCAGCGAGTGTCAATATCGGCCATGTCGATGGCCATGTCGGCGCAGTTTTCGCGATAAAAGATGAGCGGGAATGTGTCCTTATCGACAATCCCCAGCAAAACAAGCGCCGTCAGGCGCGCCGGATCGGTTACCACACCGGTCGTATCTACGCTTTCGCGACGCAGCGCCTCAAGGATGAAGCGGCCCATATGATCGGCGCCGACCCGCGTGATCAGCCCGGCCTTCAGCCCCAGCCGCGACGCACCGATGGCCGTATTGGTCGGGCTGCCGCCGACATACTTGGCAAACGAGGCCATGTCTTCGAGACGGCCACCGATCTGTTGCCCGTACAGGTCCACACTGGACCGGCCCAGCGTAATGACATCCAGTCCGCCAAGGGTGTTAGCGCCCATAAAACCTCCCACGAGGCCCTTAAAACGGCCTCTTTTGGAATGTTTATTTCTTTATTTGAAATTTTGCAATTGTCATTTCAAAACGATTTTACCCCTCGGGTGCATTGGCGAAGGCGTAAGCGACGACGAGGGACTGCGCCAGACACAGAGGCGCCGTGAGCGAGCGGAAGGCGCGTACTTCGGACTCTCGTAGCAAAAGGCTTTGGTGCCCCGGCTTGACGAGGGGGGAGACGTTGGAATCTGTGATCGACAGGACCTGCGCGCCGCGTTCCAACGCCAGCGCATGGCAACGCACGGTTTCTTCGGCATAGGGCCGGAAACTGATGGCAATCAGCAGGTCTTCGGCACGGATACCGCGCGCCTGCTGCTCCCAAAGGCCGCCCGCCCCGTCAAGAAACACCACGCGCTTACCGGCCCGCTGAAGGGCGTAGGCGAGGTAGGACGCGACGGGAAAGGCGCGGCGAAAGCCGGCAATATAAACGTTCTCGGCGGCGATAATGGCCTCTACACTGGTACGAATCTGATCGGCTGAAACACTCTGCCGCAAATGATTGAGGGCCAGAATATCGGCCTCGGCAAACTCGTCGAGAATGGTGCTGAGCCCTTCCTCTCCAATGGCCTCAGAGGCCCCAAAGGCGCGGGCCCGCTCCCCATAGGCCAGACTGATGTGGCTGGACAACAACTCATCGCGGATGACCTTCTGCATCTGCGACGCCCCGGCATAGCCCAGCGTCTTGGCAAAGCGTACCAGTGTTGAAGGCTGGACGTCGGCGCGTTCGGCGACCACGGCCAGCGTCTCAAAGGCCACGTCCTCAGGCTTGTCCAGGACGAAGCTGGCCACCTGCTTCATGCGCCGCGAGGCGTCGTCATATTGACGCATAATCGCCGTGCGCAGGGCATCAAGCGTCTGCGGCGCATCGCCGCCGGGCAGGTCATCTTCGGGGATTTCCGTTGGGTGTGGGCTCATCGGTGCGCTCCGCCGCAGAGTAGGGAATCAGGCATTTTCCAAGTTGACACAATATGGAATATTTGTTCCAAAACACAAAGCCAAACGTGGAACCCTGCAATCTAAAGTGCGGGTTTCAAAAATGGAATAAATATTTCAAAGCGGGATCAGGCCTGCTGCCAGACCCAAACCAAAGGAAACGCAATGTTTGAAGTGGCTGTTATCGGCGCCGGGCGTATCGGTCGTATCCACGCCAGAAATGTCGCCGCACACCCGGCCTTACACCTGAAGGCCATTGTCGATCCGGTGGGCGACAGCGCGGCGGAACTGGCGAAGGCGCTGGGGTCTGAGGTTTCGACCTTTGAGGCCGTATTAGCCGACCCGAAAGTCAAGGGTGTGATCATCGCCTCACCGACAGATCAGCACCTGACGCAGACGCTTCAATGCATCGCGGCGGGCAAGGCGGTCCTGTGCGAAAAGCCGCTGGATCAGGATCTGGAAACCGCACGCGGAGCCGCAGCGCAACTGGGTGGGGATAAACCGCTTCTGTTGGGCTTCAATCGTCGTTTCGACCGCCATTTCGGGGCTCTGAAACAGCAGCTTGAGGCCGGGCGTATCGGCGCGCTGGAAAGCCTTTTGATCGTCAGCCACGATCCCGCGCCGCCGCCGGTGTCCTACGTCAAGGTATCGGGAGGCCTGTTCAAGGACATGGCTATCCACGATTTTGACATGGCGCGCTTTATTCTGGGCGAAGAGATCGTCGAGGTCTATGCAGCGGCGGCCTGTCTGGTCGATCCGGCCATCGGTGAGGCGGGGGATGTGGACACCGCGAAGACGACGCTGAAAACCGCCTCTGGTCGTCTGTGCGTCATCAGCAATTCGCGCCGTTCCGGCTATGGCTACGATCAGCGCCTCGAAGCCTATGGGCAGAAGGGGCTTCTGAAAGCCGACAATGTGCTGGAAAGCACGGTGGCGCACTGGGGGGCCGAAGGTCCGGTGCTCGATGCCTTCCAGAACTTTTTCCTCGACCGCTATGCCGAGGCCTATCGTAGCGAAATCGCGCACTTTGCCGACATCGTGGCGGGTAAGGCCAAGCCGATGGTGGGCTATGACGATGCCGTGCGCGCGCTGGAACTGGCCGAAGCGGCGGCCTATTCGGTCGCCACCGGTCAGGTCGTCAGGGTTTAGTAAACTGGGTGGCCCAGCCATTGGGTTGGGCCGCCATATCCAGCTCCAGCGTACCGCCCCTGATCAGCTCGGCATGGGTGAGCCACGCGCGGTCGATCATCTTGCCATTCAGACGCGCACCCGTGACATAGAGATTGGTCTCAGAGGTGTTGGGCGCGACGATCTGAAAGGTCTTGCCGCCGTCAAGGTGAATGGTCGTCTTCCGGAACACGGGTGAGCCGATGTAGTAGAAGGGCTGCCCCGCATTGGGATAGAGCCCCAGACTGGCCCAGACGTACCATGAGGACATGGTGCCCGCGTCGTCATTGCCGGGCAGGCCATTGCGCGTCGGCTTATAGTGCATAGTCAGGATCCGCCGCACACGCTCGGCGGTGCGATCCGGACGCCCGGCGTGGATATAGAGCCAGGGGGCCAGAATATCGGGCTCATTGCCCTGAAGGTAATAGCCTTCGTCAAACAACCGGTCGAGCCAGCGCACAAAGCCTTCGCGCCCGCCCGTTTTCGCCATCAGCCCATCGACATCGTGCGGTACGTAGGTCGAATACTGCAGCGAATTGCCCTCATAGAACGGGGCCTCCCACCACGGGCCGGACTTGTCCGGATAGTCATAGGTGCAGGTGAAGTTTTCCAGCCAGCGTCCGTTTGCATAGCGCGGACGGATGCAGCCCAGATCATCGTCCCACAGCTTTTTCCACGCCTCGGCGCGTTTGAGATAGCGGGCCTGAACGGCTTTGTCACCCAGATGCGCGGCCACAGAGGCGATGGCGAAGTCGTTATAGGCGTATTCGAGCGTGCGCGACGCCGAGCGCGTCTGGCTCATCGAGACATAGCCCAGAGACAGATAGTCCTTCAGCACGCGCCCCTGAAGGAAGGGCTTGTCGCTTTCGACCTCGCCATTCTTAAGCAAGGCGGCATAGGCCTGTTTGACATCAAAGCCACCGAGGTTTTTGACGACGGCATCGGCGATCAGCACATCGCCGTTCGATCCTCCCTGCGTCATGCCATTGGCCCCGGCGATGCGTGAATCCGGCAGCCAGCCCGTATGGGCATAGGTATCGATCAGCGAGCGGATCATGTCGCGCTGGCGCTGCGGCTGGATGATGGTCATCAGCGGATGCAGGGTACGGAACGTATCCCACAGGGTATAGAAATCCTCGTAATGGGGCTCGTTTGAGTTCCACCAGACGTTCTCGCCGCTCAGGTCGTGCGGCATGGTGTGGCTGCGGTAGAGTCCCGAATAGAAGTTGCGTTTCTGGGTGTCGTCGCCGCCTTCGACCTCGATTTTGGAGAGCGCGCCGTTCCACAGATCGCGTGCCCTTTCGTGCTGCGCATCGAAGTCCCACCCAGGCAGTTCGGCGGCGAGATTGGCTTTGGCCTTTTCGACGCTAATGAAAGAGACAGCCAGCTTCATCTGCACGACAGAGCTGTTCGTCGTATCGAACGTCATGAAACCACCCAGCCGGTTCGAAAACTCCTGCTCAGTGTCGTATTCGATCATAAGCCCCTGACGGTTTGCGGCGCTCTTGGTCTGATTGCCGCCGTCCAGACGCCCGGTGCCGGTCTGAATCTGGGCCTCGCCCTGTCGGGCTCTCCACGCCCCGTATTTTACCGCTGGTCGGTCGAACACAGCGTAGAAGTAGAGCTTGTAGGGGGCCGGGTTCCAGCCGCCTTCAAAGCTGGCCCAGCCGGAGAGGGTGTGGTCGTCCACCACCTCGACCTGTGCCGCCGTGGTGCGTTGACCACTCCCGCGCAGACCGATGACAGAAGTGGCGTCGAGCACAAACTGACCGGGCGCGCCCTTGGGGAAGGTCACGCGCTGGAAGCCTACCAGTCGTGAGGCCGTCAGTTCGACACGCACGGCCTTTGACGGATCATTGGCCAGGGTTACGGCATAATAGCCGGGCGAGGCCATCTCATCGTGCCTGGCGAAAACCAGATGGTTGACGCCCAGTTCACCAGACGTCGGGGTGACGCGGAAATTGCCGTACTTGCTGGTGCCGCCGGTTCCGGTGACGTGGGTGAAGCTGAAGCCCAGAATGGCGCTTTTGGAGTCGTAGCCATTGGTGTCGCCATTGGCCGTATCCGGGCTCAAGGAGATAAAGCCAAAGGGGATGCCCGCGCCGGGGACTGTATTGCCACCGTCATCAACGCCTACGAACGGGTTGGCCAGAACCGTATAGTCCGGGGTCGCCGTCTGCTGCGCCCCAGCCGGAACACTGAGGGTGCACAGGGCCGCTGCCAATATCAGGGCGCGGACCGAACCGCTACGTTTCAAACCATAGGACATACGATCAGACCTTTCCACGATGCGATTTGGCGTAGGCATCAAAGGCGACGGCCGCGACGATGATCAGGCCGATCACCACCTGCTGGAAATAGGACGACACGTGCATGATGACGAGCCCGTTCGACAGCACCCCGATGAGCAGCGCTCCGATAAGCGTGCCGCGGATATTGCCCGCGCCGCCCGACAGGCTGGCCCCGCCGATCACGACCGAAGCGATGACGCGCAGTTCGTAATTGATGCCCGCCACGGCCTCTGCCGAACCGAGGCGAGCCGACAGCAAAAAGCCCGACAGCCCAGCCAGAAAGCCAACGATCACATAGACGCTGATCAGTATCGCCTTGACATTGATCCCGGCCAGGCGTGCGGCTTCGGCATTACCGCCTACCGCATAGACCTGCCGCCCGAAGCGCGTATAGCGCAGTGTCACATGCCCGGCCAGCGCGACGAGGGCAAAAAGGATGACCGGCACCGGTACACCCAGAACCGTCCCCGTGCCCCACCAGCGATAGCCGGCATCAAAGCCGGAAATCGGCCCGCCGTCATTGAGGATCAGTGTTGCCCCGCGCCAGATGGTCATCCCCCCGAGTGTCACGATAAAGGCGGGCACCTTCAGCCAGGTAATCGTTTTGCCGTGCGCATAGCCTGCCGCCAGACCAATGGCTGAGGCGACGCTGAGCGCCACCAGCCATTGCGGCAGGTCGCCGCCCATATGCTGCACCACCCAGGCGGCGGCAATCGCCGCAAAGGCCAGCAGTGAGCCTACCGCCAGATCGACCCCGGCGGTGAGGATGACGAAAGTCATGCCGACGGCGATGACGCCATAGATCGACACCTCGGTCAGTATGTTAAGCGCATTGCGCAGCGACAGAAAGCGCGGGTTCCAAGCTGCGAACCCGACAATCAGCAGCAGCAGAAACAGGGTCGTCCCCCAAGTCCGCAAAAAGGCCACCGTGTCGAAGGGCGGCTTGGCCGGGGGCGCAGGCAGGTCAGGGGCGGGGGCAGGGGTGGACGTCATCAATGGGACTCAAGGGTTGGAGGCTTGGGGGCGCTGCCGGTGGCCATCAGCGCCATCAGGGTTTCTTCATCCGCAGCGGCGGCTTCCAGTGTGCCGGTGATGCGGCCTTCGCGGAAGACGATGATACGATCGCTGACGGCCATCACTTCGGGCAGTTCGGAGGAGATGACGATGACCGCCATGCCTTCGGACGCCATGTCAAACAGGACCTGATGCACGTCAGCCTTGGCGCCGACATCAATGCCACGTGTCGGTTCATCGACGATCAGCACCTTGGGGGACAGGGCCATGCAGCGCGCCAGAAGCACCTTCTGCTGATTGCCGCCAGACAGGGTGCCTATGGCGGCTTCGGCACTGCTCATGCGGATGCGCAGCTTCTGCCGGAAGGTTTCGACGAGGCGGCGCTCGGCCCCCTCATCGACGAAGCCGCCGGGACGCGACAGGGCCTTCAGCCCTGATAGCGAAAGGTTATGGCGGATAGAGTGATCGAGAAAACAGCCCTGCTGCTTACGGTCTTCGGGCACCAGCGCGATTCCAGCGTCCAGGGCCTGCGCCGGGGAGGCGATGTCGAGCGCGCGGCCACATAACTGGATGCGCCCGCTATCCTTGCGGTCGGCCCCATAAAGCACGCGCGCCAGATCCGTGCGTCCTGCGCCGACCAGCCCGGCCAGACCAACGATTTCTCCGGCGTTCACCTCAAAAGAAATATTGTCGAGGGAGGTGCCGCGCGCCTCATGCGCGCCACGTCGGCGGCTAACCCCTTCGATCCGCAGAACTGGCGTCGGTGCGACCTGACGCGCAGGGCGCTTGAGAAAGGCGACATCGCGCCCGATCATCAGGCGCACCATGTCATCGATACTGACGTCTGACACCTGACCGCTGGCCACAAAACGCCCATCGCGCAACACCGTATAGGCGTCACAGATGGCCTTCACCTCCTTCAGGCGGTGGGTGACATAGATGACCGCGATGCCGCGTGCTTTAAGTGTGCCAACGATGCGGTGCAGTATGTCCACTTCACGCGGGCTGAGCGCCGCTGTGGGTTCGTCCATAATAATCAGCTTCGCCTGAAGCGTCATGGCTCTGGCGATTTCGACCATCTGCTGATCTGCGACATTGAGGCGGCTGACCTCCAGATCGGGATCGAGGCTGAGACCCAGATCGTTCAGAATGCGGCAGGCATCGGCGCGCATCTGCCGATGATCAATCAGGCCCAAGCGCAGGGGTTCACGCCCCAGATAGAGGTTTTCAGCGACGCTCAGGAAGGGCTGAAGGTTGAACTCCTGATAGATGGTAACAATGCCCGCCTTTTGCCGCTGGCTGGGCGTATCGTCGGGGCGGAGAGGCTTCCCGTCAAAGGTAAGCGTCCCACCGTCGCTGCCCTGCGCCCCGGCCAGTATTTTCAGGAGCGTCGATTTGCCCGCGCCGTTTTCTCCCAGCAGGGCATGAACCTCGCCTGCTTCGACGCGCAAGCTCGCCCCGCCCAGCGCCACGACACCGGGAAAACGCTTGGTGATTTCACTGGCTTCGAGCAGGGCCATGGTCGGCCTACTTCACTTCGCCAATGCGCGACGCCTGAGCGAGCGTGTCGCGGGTGATCAGCACCGGCGTCAGACTTTTGGAGACAATCGGGGTTTTGTCTTTCAGATTGGCCACGACAGCGCGCAGAGCCGATCGGATCTGCTCGCCCGGATTCTGTTCGACGCTGGCGGCCATTTCGCTGTCGCGGATACGTTCCAGCGCTTCGGGAATCGCATCGAAGCCCAAAACGGCTATCTGCTGCGTCGTAAAGCCTGCGCCGCGAATGGCCTCAAGCGCGCCCATGGCCATGTCGTCATTAAGGCAAAGGATGACGTCCGGATGCGCGCCGCCCATCGACGTGAGGACGTTCTGGGTGACGCTAAGCGCCTGATCCCGCTTGGAATTGCCGGTCTGTTCGGCGACGATCTGATAGGTCGCACCGCCCGCCGCCAATCCTTCATGCACGCCCTTGACGCGCTCAATTGAAGAGGTGCTGCCCGGATCATTCGTGATGACGACGACCTTGGCCCCCTTGGGGTAGGTCTTGACCACCCAGTCTGCCATGGCTCGCCCGCCTTCGACATTATTGGCCCCAAAATGCGGCACCGGGTGTTTTCCGCCGCCGATCTGACGATCGACGGACACGACCAAGGTCTTTTCGTCGATCAGGGCGTCGGTGGCCGAGGCCAGCGCCTTGGAGTCGGTGGGGGCGATGATTACCGCCGAGATGCCCTGGACGCGCGCGGCCTCCAGATCGGACACCTGCTTGGAGGAGTTGTTCTGACCGTCCAGCACCTGTACCTTTACACCGAGCTTTTTGGCCTCGTCCTCCAGATCGCGGCGCATGGCCACGAAGAAGGGTTGTGACAGGTCACTGAAGCTGACGACGATGCCGTCGGTAGCGGAGGCGGAACCGGATTTCTGACAGGCGGTCAGGCCCAGACCAAGGCCAAGACTGGCGGCCAGCAGGTGGCGGCGGTTAATCGACATAGAGTTCCTCCCGTGGAACCGTGCGCCTTACGGCTGCGTCATCTGTTCTATGTCCGGGGCGAAGGCGTGTGGCAGGGTGCCCCGGATGGACGTGCCGATTGGTCGGCTTGTTTTGTTTAGATAGTAAATGGAATTTTTATTCCAGCGTCAACGCATAGTCGGAATAATGAAGCTGGAATCGTGACTCTGGCCCGCGCGCGGCCATCTTTGTGTAACGGTTTTGGTGCGGGTATAGAAACGCACGCCATCGATGCCATATTGGTTGAGGTCGCCGAAACCGGAGCGCTTCCAGCCGCCGAAGCTGTGATAGGCGACTGGGACGGGGATGGGGACATTGATGCCGACCATGCCGACCTCAACCTGTGAGGCGAATTCGCGCGCCGCGTCGCCGTTGCGCGTGAAGATAGCCACGCCATTGCCATACGGGTGTTGCGACGGCAGGCGGATGGCCTCTTCCAAGGTCCTAGCCCGCACGATTTGCAGCACCGGACCGAAGATTTCGTCCTGATAGGTCTGCATGGCGGGGGTCACGTGATCGAACAGGCTGGGGGCCAGGAAGAAGCCCTCCTCATGCCCCTGAAGTTTGAAGCCCCGCCCGTCGAGCACCAACTCAGCCCCCTCATCGACGCCCATCTGGATATAGTGTTCGATGCGCGCCTTGTGCGCCGCCGACACGACCGGGCCATAGTGGGCCTCGGCATCGGTCGAGACACCGACGCGCAAGCCTTCGGCCGCCGCCAGAAGCTTCGGCCGCAGACGCTCCGCCGTCTCTTCGCCCACCGGCACCACCACAGGCAGCGCCATGCAACGTTCGCCGGCAGAGCCATAGGCGGCCCCCATTATATCGGCCACCGCCTGATCGAGATCGGCATCAGGCAGGACGATGCCGTGGTTCTTTGCGCCGCCCATGCACTGCATCCGCTTGCCGTTTTGCGACCCGCGACCATAGACGTATTGCGCGATGTCAGACGAGCCGACGAAGCTCACGGCGCGGATATCGGGGTGATCAAGTATGGCATCAACCACCACCTTGTCGCCGTGCACGACATTGAGCACGCCTTCGGGCAGACCAGCCTCCAGCAGCAGCTCCGCCAGCCGCACGGGGACGGAAGGGTCACGCTCGGACGGCTTGAGGATGAAGGCATTGCCGGTGGCCAGCGCCGGTGCGAACATCCACATGGGGATCATGGCCGGGAAGTTGAATGGCGTGATGCCGGCCACGACACCCAGTGGCTGACGCATCGAAAAGACGTCAATGCCAGGCCCGGCGCCTTCTGTATATTCGCCTTTCAGCAGATGCGGGATGCCGCAGACGAACTCAACGACCTCCAGCCCACGCTGAATATCGCCCTTCGCATCGGAAATGACCTTGCCATGCTCGGATGCCAGAAGATGCGCCAGCGCGTCCATGTCACGTTCCAGCAAGCGTTTGAACTCAAACATCACCCGCGCGCGGCGCTGCGGATTAAGCGCGGCCCAACCCGCCTGCGCCACCTTCGCCACCGCTACGGCCTGAGCCAGCTCCTCCGAGGTGCCCAGATCGACCTTCGCCTGAACCCGGCCGGTATTCGGATCGAACACCTCACCGACCCGGCCCGACACCCCCGCTACCGCCTGCCCGCCGATAAAGTGTGAGATATGTCGCATGGGTTTCCACCTGTCAGGGCTAATCTTTGACGTTTTGGAAAAATTATTTCATATAATTTAATTTTGCAATGATCATTTTATTTTATCAGACGGCATAAGAAAACCGCCCAGACAAAGTCCGGGCGGTACGGTGTCGTCAATGAGGGCGGGGGCTTAACCCATACCGCCGCCGCTCATCATGCCGGGGGCCATGTTGTGGTTGAGATGCGTCATCACCCACAAGGAGCCAACGATCAGGATGCCGACAATAATCGCCGTGAAGATAAAAGCGAGATTGTTCCACACCTGGCTCGAGGAGCTGTTCATGTGCAGGAAATAGCGCAGGTGCACCACAATCTGGATCACGCCAAGGATCAGGATGACCGGCACCAGGGTCGCGGCCGGCAGAAGCTTCAGCATGGTCAGGGCGAACGGAATAGCCGTCAGAATGACCGACAGACTAAAGCCGATCAGATAGTCCTTCACCGAGGCGTGGCCCGCGCCATGATCGCGGCCATGGCCCTGACCATGCTGGAGCTTATCCACCGCATGGTGGTCTGCCAGCGAGGTATGCGGGTCCTTGGCGGGGTGCAGGGTGGGTTTGTCAGGGATGTGCATCAGGCGGCTCCCATCAGATAGACGATGCTGAAAACGCCGATCCAGATGATGTCGAGGAAGTGCCAGAACAGGCTCAGTTCCATCATGCGGATACGGTTGGCGGGGGTGAGGCCGCGGCGGAACAAGTGGACGAACATGACACCCATCCAGATCAGGCCCGACGTGACGTGCAGGCCGTGCGTGCCGACCAGCGTAAAGAAGGCCGACAGGAAGGCCGACCGGTCGGGACCGGCACCTTCGTGGATCAGGTGGTTGAACTCATAAAGTTCCATGCCCATGAAGCCAAGGCCCAGAAGCCCGGTCACGGCCAGCCAGCCCAGAACGCCGTTCAGCTTGTTGTTCTGCATCGAAATCATCGACAGACCGAAGGTCAGCGACGACAGCAGAAGCAGCGAGGTTTCGATGGCGACGAAGCCGAGATCGAACAGCTCACGGCCATTGGGGCCGCCTGCGGTTGCGTCCTTCAGCACCGCGTAGGTGGCAAACAGGGTCGCAAAGATCAGGCAATCGCTCATCAGGTAGATCCAGAAGCCGAGTGTAACCTTGGCCTCTTCGTCGTGGTGATGGTGATCGTGCGTGTCGTGGACGTCGTTCGGATTGTGGTCGTAGGCCGATTCCAGCTGTTGCTTGAAAGCGCCCACGGGGTTTTCCGCCGGATTAACGGGGGTGCTGCTCATGGTTACGCCTCCGTCGTTTTGAGCTTGGCGAAGCGCGCGTCTTCGATAGCCTTGATCTCGTCAGGCTGGACGTAATAGTCGCGGTCTTCATTGAAGGTTTGCAGGATGGCCAGACCGATCATGCCGATCAGGGTGACGACAGCCAGCCACCAGATGTGCCAGACGAGCGCGAAGCCGAACGAAATGCTGGCCAGACCGATCAGCAGGCCGGTTGCCGTATTGCGCGGCATGTGGATTGGCTCATAGGCCTTGGGCTGGATATAGGCCTGACCCGTCTGCTTGGCGTCCCAGAAGGCATCGTGGTTCCCGATGGCCGGGGTGACGGCGAAGTTATAGAAGGGCGGCGGCGAAGAGGTCGCCCATTCCAATGTGCGGCCATCCCATGGGTCACCGCTATCGTCGCGCAGCTCATCGCGCTTCCAGATGGAATAGCCGATCTGCACGATCTGGGCGATGATGCCGGCGAAGATGATCAGGGCACCGATGGCGGCGACGATCAGGTACTGATGCCAGACGGGGTTGTCCATGTGGCTCAGGCGGCGGGTCATGCCCATCAGGCCCAGCGCGTAGAGCGGCATGAAGGCAACGTAGAACCCGATCAGCCAGCACCAGAAGCTGACCTTGCCGATGCCCGAATGCAGGCGGAAGCCGAAGGCCTTCGGGAACCAGTAGTTCAGGCCCGCGATACAGCCAAACAAAACGCCGCCGATGATGACATTGTGGAAGTGGGCAATCAGGAAGACCGAGTTATGCAGCACGAAGTCTGCCCCCGGAATGGCCAGCATGACGCCGGTCGCGCCGCCGATGACGAAGGTGATGATGAAGCCCATGGTCCACAGCATCGGTACTTCGAGGCGCACGCGGCCGCGGTACATGGTGAACAGCCAGTTGAACACCTTAACCCCGGTGGGGATCGAGATGATCATCGTTGAGATGCCAAAGAAGGCGTTGACGTTGGCACCTGCGCCCATGGTGAAGAAGTGGTGCAGCCATACGATGAAGGACAGAATAGCAATACACATGGTCGCATAGACCATGGCGTCATAGCCAAACAGACGCTTGCGGCAGAAGGTGGCCACGATCTCCGAGAAGATACCGAAGGCGGGCAGGACAAGGATGTACACTTCCGGGTGACCCCAGGCCCAGATCAGGTTGACGTACATCATGGCGTTGCCACCGCCGTCATTGGTAAAGAAGTGCATCCCCAGATAGCGGTCGAGGCCCAGCAGCGCCAGAGTGACGGTCAGAATGGGGAAGGCGGCGACGATGAGGATGTTGGCGGCCAGTGTCGTCCAGGTGAAGACCGGCATTCGCATCAGGGTCATACCCGGCGCACGCATCTTGAAGATGGTCGCAATCAGGTTCACCCCGGACAGCGTTGTGCCTATCCCGGAAATCTGGATGGCCCAGAGATAATAATCCACCCCAACACCGGGTGAGAACTGTAGTCCCGACAGTGGCGCATAGGCTAGCCAGCCCGTGTGCGCGAATTCACCGATGACCAGCGAGACGTTGATCAGCACCGCACCCGCCGCCGTGAACCAGAAGCTGAGGCTATTCAGATACGGGAAGGCAACGTCGCGCGCCCCGATCTGAAGTGGCATAATGACGTTCATCAGGCCGATTACGAAGGGCATGGCGACGAAGAAGATCATGATCACGCCGTGCGCGGTGAAGATCTGGTCAAAGTGGTCGGGCGGCAGGAAGCCCGCGCCGCCTGCCGAGGCCAATGCCTGTTGCGCGCGCATCATCAGGGCGTCGGCAAAGCCACGTAGCAGCATGATGAGGGCCAGGATGATGTACATCACGCCGATCTTCTTGTGATCAACGCTGGTCAGCCACTCTTTCCACACATAGGGCCAGAGCTTGAAATAGGTGGTCAGGCCGAGAACGAGCACGGCGGCACCGACCATACCGGCACCGGCCCCCATGATAATGGGGTCGTGCCACGGCACGGAGCTGATATCGAGTTTACCGAAGAGGAAGCGAAGAACGGGGTCTTCGTGGAGTTCGGCGACAGGGCTGGACATGGGTTATAATCTTTTTACGGGTCAAACGGTGGGGGCGGCGCGGAACTCAGCTTTCCGGAATGGCGCGGTTCAGCGCCACCTTGTCGGCCGTCTTGTTTTTGGACGTCAGAATTTCTGGGGCAACGCAATCGACCGCGCCGGGCACCAGATTCTTCATCATCGCCATGTTGAAGGCGTCTTCCTTACACAGGCCACCATCGGCGCAGCCGTTGAGTATCTTGGTAAAGAGGGCGGGCTGAACCGCCGCATAATAGGCCGGCGCTTTCAGGGTGCTTTTCTGATGCAGGGTCTTGTAGGCGCCGGTATCAAGTGTCTGACCGGACGCCTTGGCGCTGGCTACCCACGCGTCGAAACCGGTCTGATCCACGGCCTTCGCCTTGAACTTCATTTCGGCAAACCCGAAGCCCGAATAGTTGGCCGAAATGCCGTCATAGACACCGGCGTGGTCGGCGCGCAGCGACAGGTGGGTCTGCATGCCGTTCATGGCGTAGATCTGCGTGCCGAGCTGCGGTATGAAGAAGGAGTTCATCACGCTGGCTGAGGTGATCTCAAAATGAACCGGCACGCCGACGGGCATTGCCATTTCGTTGACCGTGGCGATACCGTACTGCGGATAGATGAACAGCCATTTCCAGTCGAGCGCCACGACCTGCACCTCGATGGGAGTCACGCCTACCTTGTCGGCGGCGGCCTCGACCTTTTTGTGCGGGTCAAGCTCGTGCGTCGAAATCCACGTCACTGTGCCGAGCGCAATAATGATCAGTGTCGGGATGGCCCAGACCACGGCTTCGATGCGGTTGGAGTGCTCGAAATTCGGATCATAGGTGGCCTTAGTGTTGGACGCGCGGTAACGCCAGGCGAACCACAGCGTCATGACGATCACCGGCACGACCGGTATCAGCATGAGCAGGGTAGCGAGGATGATCAGGTCCTTTTGCGCGAGACCGACCGGACCTTTGGGGTCCATCAGCGCCCAGTCACAGCCGCTCAAGGAGACGGCGGCGGTCACCATCAGGCCCGCGATTAGGCCTTTGCGGATCAGGTTCCTGCCTTCAAAAAAATTCAGATGCACGACGCGTTCACCGAAGTAAGTCCCGCATGCGGGAGGTTTTCAAATGTCAAAGCGTTCGCGTCCTAATGAAATTGCGGAGAAGCGCAAGGGACAAATTGTCTCAGGCGCATAGGCCGCAGACTGTTAACCATGTGGGTAATTTTGTTATTTGAAATTCGGCACTTATGTAAAAAATGCGTGAGGGTCGCCGCCTCTGGGGATAAATAAATGACGCATGTGTCAGATTGCCGCAGATTCCGCTTGCGCAAACCGTTGCGGCGCGTAACACTGAGACAAATTGACGCTTTCGTGAGTTTTGGCGTCAAGTTTGGAGGAACTGATATGACGGATGCTCTGCACACCTACCGTTTCGGACCGGTCGTCAAGATTGCCCTGCTCAGCGCGGCCCTGCTTCAAATTGTCGCAGGCGTATTGCTGATGTCGCAGGCCTATCTGGCGGGCGGCACCGTCCTGCAGCAGTTTTCGGGCGTGGTGCTGGGGATGATCCCGGTCTCAATCGCCCTGTTCCTGACGCCGGTCCTATGGCGTTGTGAACTGCGCGTCTTTGAAGACCGTCTGGAGTATCAGGGTATCCTGCTCGACATCGCTATTCCGCGCGATCACATTGTCGCCGCCGTTGCCCCGCGTCGTGGGCTGGGCATGTTCGACGTGTCGCTGGAACTGGTCAATGCGCCCTTCCGCCGCTTGCATCTGGCCATTATGGACCGCAATGAGGAGCGACTGGCGCGTTGGCTGAACAATGTGCATGCCTGATTGCTGATCCGCAGGGTTGAAACGAGAAGAAAAAAAGGCGCTCGTCCATCGGACGGGCGCTTTTGTTTTGGGTATGACGTTGGTCGAAAAACAGCAAAAAGGACGTTCGAGGCAGACCTAGGGGGACACAATCGATTGGGCAAAAGCGGCGCGAAGCGGTGATTTAAGGCAAACACGCGTCACGCCTTTTCCCAACTTTTCGTGCTTATCTGGGCTAATTCCCGCCCTCACGCCCACCGCGACGGCTCAACCATAAACTGACGCCGGCCAGTCCGCCCGCCAGAGTGAACCACGTGATCGCATATACCAGATGATTGTTGGTAAAGCGCACCACAGTTAGGCCGCCCTGCGGTAAGCCGCCCGGCACCGGCATGGCCTCCGCATCGATGAACCACCCGGGGAGCGCCACCTGACGCACTTTAGCGATTTGCGCGACGTCACGCAGGAACCATTGGTCTTTTGTCGGGTCATTGGGCTGCGAGAACAGCCAGCCCTTGTTCTGGCTCATGCGGATAAGGCCCGTGACCTGCACCTCACCTGACACCTGCCCGGCGGCGCGCGTGGCCGGGTCGCGTTTGTCGGTCGGTACGTAGCCGCGATTGATCATCACCGTGCCGTCTGGCGTTTCCAGCGGCGTCATCACCCAGTAGCCGGCCCCCAGATCGGTCAGGGCATAGACCTGTGTCTCCTTATCGTGGCGGAAATGCCCTCGCAGCGTCACGCGACGGTATTCATCGCGTTCCGCTGTAAAGGCGGGCCAGCCCCCCGGTCCTGCCCGCAAAGGCTGCGGTGCGGCATTGATGCGGGCATTTACGGTTTCGATCAGCGCCGTTTTCCACATCAGGCGCTGCACCTGCCACACCCCCAACGCGGTCAGGCCCAGTACGGCTACAAAGATGACGACAAGGGCCAGAAGACGACGCATTGCACTTCCTTTTGCGAGGGCATCGCAGGCCCTATAGGCCATCATTTCGCATTATGCACGAAAATGTGTCATTGGAGAGGGTTCACAGAGACAACTGACCGGTGTTTATTTACCCTGCATTAACCGTGTGATCTCATATGTCGCGGTTGCATAAGTGGCGTACCTTAAAGAGACGCATGGTCGCAACGGGCGGCCGGCGAGTTGCAGAGTCGGGCGGGGGGCCTCTTATGGTATTTGAAATGTCAGGCGGACAAAGAGACGTTCGCAGCCTCGCCAACCTTAGCGAGACGGCTTCGACCTCGCGCGTGCTCAACCTCGGTCTCGTGTACCGCACACATGGTGAACAGGCGGAGTACCGGCAAAAGCCGTTCTTCGCCAACCAGCAAATGAACCGCGCCCTGATCCTCAAACACACCTTGCGCGCCAACGAGCAGGACCTGTTCACCAAGCCACGGCGTACGACGACCAAGATCATCCTGCCCTTTGATCTTGATGACCTTAAGCTGGGAGGGCAGTCGATCCTGATCGGGCAGATCGGTTACGAGGCTTTTCTCCGCAACATCTATAACACCAAGGCGGTCGCGGCCCTGCCGGATGTTGAAGTGCTGCGAGCGCTTGACGAACTGCCTTCGCTCGATCCGTTTCTGGTGCGTGAGCATCTGGGCCGCCGTGGCTATAGACCCGCAGCCTGCTACCTCTATATCACTCAGGCCGATATTGCCCGCATGATAGGCTTTGCCAATGGCGAGATCGAGAGCCTTGTGCGCGAAGCCTTCGGCACCACCATGCAGCAGGCGACGCTGAAGCTGGCCGGCAAGATCTTGGCCAATGAGCTGGATAATGAACTTGATCCGCTGCGCATGACGCTGCGCCTTTCGACCGCGGAATTCTCTGACGGAATCTTTTCCTGGCGCGGCTTCCTTTATTTCAAATGGCGCTATACGGAGCTTCAGGGGGAGCTGAACAAGGTGCTGAACGGGCTGGCCACCTATCAGCCCATGCTGACGCGTGACAAGTCAGTGCTGGAGTTTCTGGGCGACATCCGCCCGCGTCTGGCACGGCGCATTTCACATGCCATTGTCGCGGTTGGGCGCACACTTGCCATTTATGATCAGGCCTATCTGGCCCTCACGAAAGGGCGCGATCCAGGTCCATTCCGCCGCTTTTTGCTGGAAGGGCCGTCGCTTTTTTTCGAGCTTGGCGAGCGGATCGGCATCCTTAGCCATATTAGCTCGTTCTGGAGCTATCGCATGGCGCGTGTGCACCGGCTCCAGAGATTGTCGGCGGAAGAGTATGCCGAACTCCTGATGGACTATTCCGACAGCCTGTCTGCGCTTTATATCGACGAAGAAAATACGGCCCAGAACTGGTAACGCGTACCTTATAAAGTAAAAGCGCCCTCCGCTGACGATCAGCGGAAAGGCTCAACCTTCTGAACCGGACCGTAGCCCAGCGCGTCCAGTCGTTTAGCCTGTGTGGCTGCGTCACCGACCACCACGAGGATCATACGATCCGTATTGAGATAAGTGCGTGCGATCTCTTGCACGGCGGCCTTATCCAGAGTGGCAAGTGTTGCGCTTTCCTGTGCGATATAATCCGCCGGTAAACCCTCATCGCCGATGCGGGCCAGAAGTCCCAGCTTCGCACGCAGGGTCTGGAAGGACCGCGCCCGGGCCTTGGTCAGCGACTCCTTCGTCAGAGCAAGGTCTGCCTCCGTATAGGTCGAGCCAAAGTCGCGCATAATATCGCGCATCAGCGCCGCCGATTCCAGCGTGACATTGGCGCGCACGGGCGCATTCATCTGAAAACGCCCGCCCGTCGTGCCGCCGGCAAAGCGCGAGTCGGCCGCATAGGTATAACCTTTGCCCTCCCGCAGTTCCTGCGTCAGGCGCGACGCAAAGCCCCCGCCGCCCAGAATGTAGTTCGCCGCATACCCTTTGAACCAGTCGTCCGAGGCGCGGGCAGGTCCCGGCCGCACAAACAAAAGCGCTGACTGCTTTGCACCCGCCACGTCATAAAAGAGGACCTGCGTCCGCTCCGGCGCGGTAAAGGCGATACTGCCGGCCGGTTGCAGTGGCTCCCCCTTCCACTGTGCCGCCAACGGAGCAAAGGCCTTGGCGACCTCGGCTTCGCTGATTGCGCCGGCGACACGGATGCGGGCGTTTTGCGGCGAATAGGTGAGTTTCACAAAGCTCTTCAGGTCGTCCAGAGTGAGGCTGGCAACCGACTCCGGTGTGCCACGCACATCGTTCGACAGCACCCGACCTTTATAGAGGGCCTGTCGCATCACAAGTTCCGCCAGTTCCTCCGGCTCGGCGCGCGAGGCCTGAATACCTGCGACCGCGGCGGATTTGGCCAGCGCCAGCTCCCCCGCCTCCCAGCGCGGGGCCGTGAGCATTTCGGTTATAAGGGCGGCCGTGGTGTTGAAGTTACGCGCCAGCGTCGTGCCGCTGATGAGCGTTCGCTCTTCACCAACCGACACCGAAAGGCTGGCCCCCAGACCTTTAAGAGCATTCTGGAATTGTTCACGTGTGCGGGTTTTCGTGCCACGCATAAGCATATCGGCGACAAGGCTGGCGGCGCCCGGTTTGGCCGGATCGTCGCGCAACTGACCGCCATCAATGGCGATCTGGAATGAGACGACGGGCAGCTCATGATCTTCGATTCCACTTACACCCAGGCCGTTGGACAGGGCCGTTTTCCAGATGGCGGGCGTGCGGATCTGGGGTGTCGGTCCGGCAGGTGGTTCGACACTTCGGTCAATCCGCGAAGGGGTGCGCGCGACCGCGGTGCGCCCGGCCGTCTGATCGACCGCCGCTTCGGCCCCCAGTACAATGGCTTCTTCGGCCTCGACCGTGGCCGGTTGCGACCCCGTGAGGGCCAGCGCGTCCTGACCCTTGGGCAGGGTGCCTAGCTCCAGACGCGGTCGTCCCGCGACATAGCGATCCAGCGCCGCCATCAGGTCCGCCGGCTTTGTGGCTTTCAGACGCTGAAGATAGCTGTCAACCATGTCCGGACGCCGGGTCTGGGTTTCGGAGTTGGCAATCATCTGCACCTTGCCGATAACGCTGCCCACTTGCTGATAGAGGGCGGCCTCTCTGGTTGCTTTCAGGCGCTCGAGCTTGTCAGTGCTGATGCCCTCGCGTTTGAAGCGTTCTATGCCGTCGTTGACCGCTGCAAGAACCTTGTCGAGCGGCACGTTTTCAAAGGCCCTCACCTGTATAAAGCCGAGGCCCGCCATTTGATTATCCCAGGTGGACCCATCCACCCCATCGCTAAGCTTCGCCTCATCGACAACGGCGCGATAGACGGGTCCATCAGGCGCTTCTGTCAGGGCCGCAAACAGGAGCTCTGTAGCCACCGCATCAGGTGCGGTGCTTTCCGGCGTCGGCCACGCCAGAGTGAGCTTGGGAAGAGGCGCAAAGGCATCGACGTGGCTGAGGCGGCGCGTGGCTTTCAGGCTGGCCGGGCGGGGAGCTGGGATGGCCGCTGGCTGTCCGGCCTTGAATTCCCCAAAATAACGCTCAACCCACTGTCGGGTCTGAGCGGGGTCAAAGTCCCCCGAAATCACCAGTGTCACATTGTTAGGCACGTACCAGCGACGGTAAAAGCCGCGCACATCTTCAAGCGAGGCTGCTGATAAATCGGCCAGAGAGCCGATGGTCGTCCAGCTATAGGGGTGATCGGGCGCGAACAGGTTAGACTGGATAATTGGCAATTCCTGACCGTAGGGGACATTGTCTACTCGCTGCCGCTTCTCGTTCTTAACGACCTCGATCTCCTTGGCAACGACCGCCGGAGTGACCGTATTGATAAAGAAACCAAGCTTGTCCGACTCCGCCCACAGCATCTTTTCCAGGGCGTCATTCGGCACGGTCTGCAGATAGACCGTCTGGTCCATGCTGGTATAGCCATTGGCCCCTTCCCCGCCGACCCGAGCGGAGAGCTTGTCCAGACCGCCGGGTCCGAGATTTTCGGAGTCTAGGAAGAAGAGATGCTCGAACAGGTGTGCAAAGCCCGTTCGGCCCTGCGTTTCCCGCCCTGAGCCCACATGGGCGACCAGCGCTACTGCGACAACGGGGTCTGAGCGGTCCACATTCATCACGACGCGCAGGCCGTTGGGCAGAGTATAGACCTCTGTCGGGATCAGCGACGCGGTAGCGGCCGATGAGGGGATGGGCGCTTTGGCGGCGGGCTGCGCATAGGCGGGCGTATACCCCAGTGAGACGACCAGAGTGAGGGCTGCGGCCATGCGCAAACGACGAACAGATATGGTCATGATCAATGGCTCCCCGCCCTATGCATCTGTGGTCGGAAGATGTGTGTTACCTTACCTTCGCCTAAGCGAAACCGGATAACGATGTAACCATTAATGGGAGAAGGCGACAAGCCCGTGATTTGTGTTCAGGCGAGCTGGCACAGGTCAAGTTCGCTGAAATCGCCATAGTCGAGGTTTTCGCCGCCCATAGCCCAGATGAAGGCGTAGTTGGACGTGCCCGCCCCGCAATGGATCGACCACGGCGGGCAGATAATGGCGTCTTCATTGGCGGCGACGAGATGGCGCGTGTGACCCGGCTGACCCATGAAGTGAAAGACGCGATCACTTTCACCCATCTGAAAGTAGAAATAGGCTTCTGAGCGGCGGTCATGCAGATGCGGCGGCATGGTGTTCCACACATTGCCGGGCTTAAGCAGCGTCAGGCCCATCAGCAACTGCGCCGAACGGCAGATGCGCGGCACAATCAATTGATGGATAATGCGCTCGTTTGAGGTCTGAAGGCTGCCGCGTTCCAGCGGGTGGCTGCCCGACAGGGGGATGTGCTGGGTGGGGTAGCTGAAATGCGACGGGGTAGAGGCGAGGTAGAAGCGTGCCGGGGTCGCGGCGTCCACGCTTTCAAAGGTCACCTCGCCTGTATCCGCGCCGATATAGAGAGCATCGAGCGGGCTGAGGACATAGGCGACCCCCTCAACGCGCACCACGCCGGCACCGCTGCCGACATTGACGACGCCCATTTCGCGGCGTGTCAGAAAGGATGAACCGGCCGCCGAGGCCGGCTCACTTACCATAGGCAGGGCAACGCGCTGCTCTACCGGGGCGGCCCCGCCGATGACCAGACGTTCCTGATGCAGATAGTTGAACCTGACCGCTTCGGGAGCGAACAGTCCGGTGATCAGATAGCGGTCGCGCAGGGTCTGCGTATCAGCGAGCGCCAGTTGGTCGGGGTGGGTGGCGTAATAGGTCTTTAAAAACATGATCAGCCGGTCGCCCCCGGTCGGGCATCGACCGCGTAGACGTGGTTCGCCCCGTGCATGTTGGAGACGAAGACGAGCCATTTGCCATCCGGCGTGAAGCGCAGATTGGGCTCAAGCCGGTAGTCGTGCGCGCCCATATCGACCAGCCGCGTCGCCTTGAACTTTTCAATCGTGATCAGCTTTTCATCATAGGAAGGCAGGTCGGCATCAACGATGGTTTCGGCCTCCAGCAGTGAAATCCATTTGCCGTCCGGTGCGTGGGCCACCATATCGGCATCGCCACCGTCTGAGGCAAAGGTTTTATTGTCGGGCGCGATGTTGAAGTGCACGCCCCAGTCGTTTTGGTCCAGCCGCTTCCATACGCGCCTGCCGGTGGCGAGTTCCAGACCCGCCACCCAGAAGACCTGACCGCGCGGCGTTTGCAGGTCGTACCACAGCCATTTACCGTCATGGCTGAAGAATTCGTGACCCCAGATCTCCATGTTCATGCTGCGGGTGTGTACGCTTTTTAGTCCTGTGCCATCGGATTTGATCAGTTTAATCCGATCGACACGATGCCACGGTCCTTCCATGCAGAACCGGATCAGGGTCGGGTCGGTCGGCGAAAATTGTGCGTGGCCGATCCATTCCTCGGTTGTGAAAAGGACCCGGCGTGCCTGAGTTTTGAGGTCAATGGTGAACAGTTCTGCCGGCACGCGCGCCGCCCAGCGTTCCAGCATCCGTACCCCCTTGGCCTTGGCAAAGTTGAGCGGTTTGCCGTCCGGGCCCAAGGCGGCGTATTCGGCCTGTCCGAACTTGTCCACCGAAGCCTTGTCCCTCGGCTGCAAGGGTTTGGCCCCATAGGCGACCTGCCCCAGAAGCAGGGTGTCGTCGGCATTCGAGCAGGTGATGCGGCCGGCCGGTATGCGGGTTAGCTTGCGCACCTGTTTCGTGTCCACATGGATGGCGTAAAGCGTCTTGGGGCGGTCCTCGGCCTCACCTTCGCCGGAGTCTGTGACAGCATAGACGGCTTCGCGCGTGGTGCGCATCATGAACAGAAGATCGTTATCCTTGCCCTTGACGAGAAGACTGGTCTTCCAGTCGCTCAAGCGCACGGCGGCAATCCCCGACGGCGACTTCATGACCATTATGTCGCCTTGAGGCGTAAAGGCGTGGCGATAGAAGTAAAGGACGCCGGAGCCGTCTTCATCGGAGACGCGTATCACGCGACGGCCGGTCTTCGGGTCAGTAAAGGCGCGGGGAGCCTGGCCTGGTGGTGTCGTTGCGGGCACTGCCGCGGCTTGCGCCTGCGCGGTCTGACCCACGATCAGAGGCAGCAGGGCCGAGGCACCGCACAGGCCTTTCAACGTGGCGCGGCGGGTCGAATCCGTCATGGGGCTGCTCCTTACTGTACAGGTTTAAAGGTAAAGCTCTGAGTCCTGACAAAGACGTCCCACGCTTCACGTGACTTGAAATCAAGCCCCCCGTCCCAGGCTGATCCCATATAGTAGGTGAAGGGCTGCCCCGGTGTGACGCGCACGAGGATCAGATAGTTTTCAGCGTCTTCGACAAAGCCTTCGACCATGGCCGGATCAACGGCGATGGTGATGGCGATGTGTCCGTGATCGCCGACATCCGGCTCCCAGAAGCTTAAAATGCCCGCCTTGGCGTCCTTCGTCACCACGCCCGATCCGCCATCGCTCTTGCGCTTGTTAATGCCGATACCGACGATCAGAGGGTCTTTGGTATCCGAGCGTAGCGTAGAGGTCATCCGCGTGAAGTTTGAGCCCAGCGGCAGGGAGAAGGTGCGCGTTTCCCACACCTTACGCACCACATCGACGGGCCAGGGACGGTAATCGACGCTGAACTTTGCCTCATCCCCGCCGGTCTTGTCGATGCGGTAAGTCGAGAAGTTGCGCGAGGTCCACAGCTTGTTCTCGTACCAAATGCCAAGCCCTCCCGCACCGCGTCCGCGCCCGACATCGTAATAATCGAGGCCTTCGCCGCGGTCGGTGTGGTAGTTGGGGAACCTTAGCTGGCGGTCCATATAAGGGTAGCGCACACGCTTGGCCCACACGTCGATGCCAGAACCCGACGGGGCTTCGCGCACCTCCAGTGCCGGGCCATAGATGCGGTGTGCGACGCGGTCGTTTTCCCACAAAAGATCGTCGAACCGATCCGGCGCAAAGCGGGCAACTGCGCGCGGCGTCTGATCCGCCGGTGGCGTCAGCTTTTCGATGGGGGTCGGACGTTTCAGCGTCGTCGGATCGTACGCGAGGGCACGGGTCGCCTTCATTTCGGCCTCCCGGCGTGCCTTTTCGGCATCCCCGACCACGGTCACCGGCGCGATGGGCTGCGGCGTGGTGGCAAAGATGGCGTCGTCGCTATCACGGGGCAATGGCGCCTCGGGCAGGCTCTGCACCGGTTCATTGAGGCCCATCACCTCGATCCCCGCCAGAAGATAAGCACCGGTGGCGTAGGGGCCGACGTCGGTAGGTTTGGTCGGCACCGGCCGGTCGCCGGTCTTTTGCGCCGCGCCGATCAGGCCATTGGGCAGAACGTGCCGATTGAGCGCCGCCCAGCCCTTCGTCACTGCGGGCTGATAGGTGGCGCGGTCCAGAAGACCGTGATTGATACCCCATGCCAGTGCATAGACGAAGAAGGCGGAGCCGGAGGTTTCGGCTTCGGGATAGCCTTTCGGATCATTCAGGTCGCTGCGCCAAAGGCCGTCGGCCTGCTGCAATTCGATCAGGCGGCCGGCCATTTTTTTGAAGATATCGACATAGAATGCACGGCCTTCAAAGTCGGCGGGCAGGGCGTCCAGCACACGCACCAGCCCCCCCATTACCCAGCCATTGCCGCGAGCCCAGTAGATAGGTTGGCCACCGGTGCCCAGATGACTCTGGTCCTTAAACCGCTCGTCGCGCAGGAAGAGGCGGTCCTTTTCGACCCACAGACGCGCCGCGGTGCGCCGCCATTCCCTGTCCATGGCCTTCAGGTATTTCGGATCGCCGGTCAGGGCTGACTGTCGCGCCAGCACGGGCGGGGCCATAAATAGGGCATCGCTCCACCACCAGATCAGGGCTTCTGTTTCCTGTGCGCGGTTGAGATGCGGGACCATGTAATCGAGCCTCTGTTGCAGGGGCATGAGCACACCCGGCTGGCCCCGGCGCGCATAGAGTTCCTGATAAAGGTCGCCGATGGCCAGCTCGTCGGCATTGAGCATCAGGCGCTCGGCCCGCGCGCCGCGAAAGGCGTAATGATAGTGCTCCGCCGTGGCGGTCAGAAAACGCAGGGTGTCGGGATTGTCGCTGATCCGCGCCAATCGTCCCGCGCCAACATAGAAGGTGGCGGCCACCCAGTTGGAGGAAATTTCAGAGAGGTTGGACCCGGTCGAAAGCTGGATGGGGCGGCGGCTCATATCGGCGATCTGAGCGGCGGCGACGTATTCCAGCACGGGCAGGACCGCCTGACGGCTTGGCACCTGGTCGGGGGCAAAGGTCGTAGTGGGGCGGGGCGGCGGCGTTAGCCAGCGCGCTTCGATCCCGGCCACGGGGGTTGTCTGCGGCGCATCGGCGGCCACAACGGATGAGGCCAGAAGAGCGCACATGACCAGCGACAGGGTGGCGTGTTTCGGGCGCGGGTGCGGGGTCATGGGCAACGTTCTTAAAAAGGTCCGGCCCCGGTCAAAGGGGCCGGACTCAGTTACGGGCAAAGTTACGCGTACTGAAAGGGTTTAGAAGGTGGTGATGATGCCAAAGTAGTAGCGGCGACCGTAGTAGAGGGTATCGAAGACATAGGGCGTACCGCCACCGACATTGCGATACTCTTCGGGCGCATAGCGGGTGACCGTGTCGTCGAGCAGGTTCTTGCCTTCGGCAAACAGCTCCAGCTTCTTGTTGATCTTGTAGGACATGCGCGCATCCAGAGACTTCGAGCCGTTTTTGTAGATAGGCGTCACGGTCTTGAAGTAGCTGGTCGCGCCACCGTAGGGCTCCAGATTGATGCCAAGAGCCTGCTGGGTCGCTTCGTTTGGCACACGATTGGTGCCTTCACTGGCGTCCATACGATCGTAGTAGAAGTCGCGCTTCTGGTAGGCGACGCGGGCATTGAGCCGACCATCATCATACCAGAGGTTGACGTTATAGTAGAAATCCGACTGGAATCGGGGTGGCAGCGCTTTTCCCGTTATTGGATCGACCGCGGTGTTAGCAGCGTTTGACTCTGTCTTGGAGTAGTTGAAACCACCCCCTGTATACTTGAAATACCAGGGCAGGAAGGTGAAGGCCGTACGGGCTGACACCTCAAAACCGGTTTGCTTCAAGCCGCCGGGGCCGTCTTCGAATGTGTCTGCGATATACTTGGTGCCTTCCAGCTCGTATTCCGGCAGGGTAACGTTTTCGGGGCGCTGGGTCTTCACGTCGATGCTGTAGGAGGCCAGCGACACCTGCGTGTCCTTGTTGGGATACCATTCCAGAGACAAGTTAGAGGTGGTGGCTTCATAACCTTTCAGTTCCGGGTTGCCGATGCGGCCCGAACACCGTGTGGCGGTCGAAGCGGTGGGGTCTTCGGTGTCCGGATCGCCGTCGTCGAAATAGCCCGGATTGTTGGCGTAGAAGTTGAGGAGGGCCTGATCGAGCTTATAACAGTTGGCGGCGCTGGTACCGGTCAGCTGCGTCATACTGGGGCGTGCACGCTGCTTGGCAATCGAATAACGCAAAACCACCTGATCTTCGATCGGCCAGATGGCGAGATTGAAGCTTGGCAGGAAGTCTTCTGACTGACGATCAACCTGAGTGACGCGGCGTGAGACGAAGACGTCGGTATAGGGGGCCGGGTTGAGTGCCGAGACCTTGGTCGTGTCCAGCGTACGGTTATAGAAGTTAACCGACGGCGCAGCATGAACGTCTATCTTCTGATAGCGAAAGCCGAGATTACCCGTAACCTGCATACCAAACAGGCGCGCCTCAAAATCGCCCATCAGGTAGGCCGAGGTCGTGCCTTCTTCTGTCGAATAGCTGGGACGCGTGTAGGTCTTGCCGTCAGACGCGATACATTCGTACAGGCAGTTTAGGTTATGATGGCTGAGGTCGGCATATTGACCCAGCGTGCTGAAGAAGCTGTCGAAGTCGAACGCCGTCCACGAGTTGATCAGCGCACCACGGTCCGGCATCCCTTCAAAATAGTTGGCGCCCGGCATCTTGATGATGCTGTTTTGCAGCAGTTCGCGATACTGGGCCGGAGTCAGCATGTGTTCCTTTTCCAGACGATCCTGACTGGTCGGGCTGGTCACGAGGGTACGTGAGCCGTACTGACAGTTTGCGCCGCTGACGCTGGGGTCACATAGACGAATATAGTCGAGGCTTCGGGCTCGCGACAGTGTGACGCCCGGTGCGATGTTAAAGCCGCCTTCGCGCCAGGTCTTGTTTTCGCGTGCTGTGTGCGACAGTCCGAACTTGACGGTCTTCAGAGGGCCGAAATGGTCGAAGAAGCGCGTGACATCCAGCTGAACGTTCAACTCGTTATTCTTGTCGGCCTGCGGCGTGTATTCCAGACGCGCGGTCGTCGTCGGGTTCTGGAACACGCCGGGACGCGGCGTGGCCCCGGCATTGTCCGGTGAGGTGGGATAGAAGACTGCCGGGCTGGTCAGATCGACATTTGGTACGTCAAATGTCCACAGACCGTTTTCCGGGATCATGTAAAAACGGGCCGAAGGGATGGAGGCGATGATCTTGAACGCATCATCTTCGCGCTCCCCCTTGGCAGACCCATACTGGATGCGGCCCTTGGCGATCCACTGATCCTTTTTGTAGTCGAGTCCGATCTGGGTGTAGTGCTGCTCATTCGTGCGCTGAATATCGCGGATCTGGCTGTCATAGTTCAGCGTGGTGACGCCATTGCCCCGGATCAGATCGTACTGGGTGATGTAGTGGTTCGCGTTGACCACGACATTGCGCATGTTGGTGCTCAGCACGCCGGCCGTGGAGGTCGAGCCCGACGGGGCGATGATTTGCAGGTTATAGGCCTGGAAATCCTGTTTACGGATATTGGGGTTGTAGGAGATGAAGCCGGTCAGGCTGTCGCTGAAGCGATAGTCGGCGCGCAGCTGGAAGGAGGTGCGCGTATCGCGGCGATTTTCGCGACGCATGCGCGGCAGGGACGGTGCATAGTCTTCCCATTGCGCATAGCAGTTCAGACGGCTGTTAATGCCGGTCGTTGGCAGGGCCGCGCAACCGGCCTTGGTCGTGACGGCGGCGGCCACCTTGTCATAGGGGGTGGTGAAGGTTTTTTCCGGCGAGTTGTCGTGATCACCAAACGGCTGATAGCCGACCTGTTTGTCCGATACGCTGTTAAAATCGGTTGAGGTGCGGGCGTCGTCATAGGTGAAGTTGAACAGGATGCCCAGACGGTTGTCGAGGAACTTGCGCGTCAGGATGAGGTTGGCGCGCGGCGACCAGTTGCCGTCCAGCGTGTTGCGCTGGTACTGCAGGTTAAACTTGTACAGCGGCTTGGCGAAGTCGAGGCCGCCGCGCTGTTCGATCTTCACCGTGCCGCCGACGCCGCCGGGGCGCATATCGGCGGTTTGGCCCTTGATGACGTCCACGCTCTTGATCAGGTCAGACGACATGTCGTTGAGTGCCGTGACCGAACGTCCATTCTGGGAGTCGGTTGGCAACATAGACATACCGTCCACCTCAATACGAACGAGGTCATCGCCCTGACCGCGGATCGTGAAGCCCCCCTGGTCGCCTGAGTCTGTAATGTTCAACGCGACACCGGCGATGCGTGCAATGGCTTCACCAACATTCTTGTCCGGGAAGTTACCGACGTCATCGGCAACGATGGAGTCCTGCGCTGTCGCGGCTTTTTTCTTGCGATTGATAGCCGATTGCTCTGCGCGGCGCGCGCCCACAACGATCACTTCCTGAACGTCGTCGGCCTTGGCGGCCGGTTGCGCCGGTGCGTTTTGCGCCAGTGCCGCGCTGGCGCTACAGAGCGCCACCAGAGAGGCGCTGAACATGAGGGCGGTGTTTCTGAGTTTCATGGTCTAAATCCCTTCCCATTTGTGGTGTCCCCGGATTGGCTTCCGGGTCGTTTTGTTGATCTTGAGTTGAGCCACCGGTGTCATAGGGTGGTGGCGGTGATGAATGGGTGCCTCCCTTACGGCAGGCCGGTGAGCGTTTCGGCGTTCTCCAACTGAAGCGGTGCGCCTGTGCGGCTGACGAGGCGGCTGCGGACAAAGCGGACGTTTCGGGCATGACGGATCGAACCCAACTGATCGGCTTCGAGGGTCACATCCTCGATCTGGATGTTGCTGAGAGGTACGTCGGCATAGGCTTCCAGATCGACGGCGGTCTTCAAGCCTTTGGCGGTGACGCGCCGGATGCGAATGTTATGCACCTGAGGCAAACCCTTGCTGCGTGGCACGGGCGCCGTCAGAGTCGCCCAGTAAGCCGGATACGCGGTGAGACCTTCAGGAATCTTCGCGTAGCTGTAGGCCGGGAACCAGTTGAGATTGATGCGTATGCCCGTTTCAGCCTGAGCGACGTCGATGTCGCTGATGTCAATGTCCGAAGCTCCACCGCCGCGCGTTGCGGCTGATTTGAACAGAATACCGTAGCGGACAGGTCCGATGACCCTAAGGTCGTGAACACGCACGTTGCGGATACCGCCAGACGTTTCTGACCCGAAGGTCACTCCGGCATAAGCCGCGCGAATCGTCGAATTGCGAATGACGACATTTTCCGTAGGACGGTTGACGCGCAGACCATCGGCATCCCGTCCGGCTTTCAGGCACAGGGCGTCGTCATTGGCGTCAATATCAGCGTGCTCCACCAGAATTGTGTGCGAAGAGTCGATGTCCACACCATCGGTAGAAGGGCCTTTTCCGTCGATATTATTGCGCACAGTGATGCCAGAGACCTTCACATCGTGCGAATAGACGATCTGCACGGTCCAGAAACCGGAACGCGCTAGTTGCAAAGGCTCAGCCATTGGCCCGTTGCCCAGTTCGATGCGGCTGGAGTTATAAATCTGGATCAGGCGTGGGCGTTGAGCGTCGTAGTCCGCCGCCCAGCGCAGCCCGCGCGCTTCATAATCGGCACGGATCGACTGAAAGCGGTCCCAGAAGACCTTTCCGTTACCATCGATCTTTCCTTCACCGTAGATGCGCACATCGGTTTGGTCATAAACATTCAGAAGAGCGGAGGGCCAGGGCAGCTCAATGCCGGCAATGCGGGTCTGCATAACCGGATAGCTCTCGATCGTTTGCTCCCCCACGAGCGTTACGCCCTTGTCCAGACGCAGCGCCATGCCCGACTTCAGGAACAGTGAACCGGTCAGATAGGTCCCCGGCGCCAGAACAAGCGTGGCATTTTGTGCGGCTGCGGCTTCGATGGCACGTTGTAGGGCCGCCGTATTGCGCGTCACGCCGTCACCCCTCGCACCAAAATCCTCGGCACGCACAGTCGCCGTACTGAGGGTGCCGGGCGCAGCTATGGAAATCTCCCGGTCTTCCTCCGCACGCGCCGCCTTCCCGGTCATCAGACCGGTTGCCAGCAGCAGGTGGAGGGAATGGCGGCGCGATAGCATAAATACCCTATTTCGCGTGCGTTTTGAGCCAGTCGGCATAGGCGTCTATGGCCTTTTTCGGCCCTGACCCGTACCAGGAATAGCCATTGCGGCGGCCTTTGGAGATAGTGTTCACATCGTCCTGAATCGACTTGTCCCAGTCGCCGAAGATCGGCTTGCCGGTCTGGATGTCATAGTTGCGCGACCAGATCGGCCCCGCCCCCGGCTTGTCGATCAGCTTTCGGCCTTCCGCCTTGCTGACCTCGGTAAAGGCTTTGTCATAGATGGCATGACCTTTCAGCCATTCGACGCCGGCATGGATGGCGACGCGCACCTCTGCGGACGGTTTGGATTGACGCATCAGGAACAGAAGCACATCCGTGCTTTCAGCGCTGGCCAGAGAACGCATCTCGTAATTGCGTGCCGAAATGGGGGCGAGCGTCAGAGCATCGACCTGCTGCGGCCAGATGGTTTTTTTGCCATTCACTACGACCTGAGCGTCCAGAATGGGGCGCAACGCGCGCGCGGCGGCCTCACCGGCCTTGCGGCGCAGATCGGCGGGCACAAAAGCAAAATCCGGCTTCCCCTCGGAGATATCGGTCAAAAGCAGGGCGGCTTGCGCCACCGCATCGTCATTGAAGGTGATACCGTCGTGGAAACCGCCTTCCAGCGGATAGTTCTGCGGCCAGCCCCCATTGGGGTATTGCGCCATAAGCAGGTAGTTGATGCCCTTCAGGATGCTGGCGCGGTAGGCGTCGCCCTCTTGTCCGGTGGCTTGCGCCTGCACGCGGCCTAAGAAGCGCATCTCGGTCCAGGTCGCGCCATTGTCCAGCGTGCCGACAAACGTCCAGAAACGGTCGTGCGGGGCATCAAAACTGCCTGTATTTAGCTCCATCGTCTCGGCATTATTGCCAAAGCGCTGACCGCGCAGACGTGGCGGTTTGGTGCGGTCTTGATTCTTGCTCCAGCCCCCCGACGGGGTCTGGAAGCTGACGATGGTGTCGGCGATGGCGCGCGCTTCGGCAGTGGCGTACCAGGCGGCGTCTTTATTCAACGCCATCTTGCCGCTGCCGGCGACGGGCGGCGGGGGCGGAGTTTCGCCCGGCTGAAGCTCTGCGGCCAGCGCCGCCTTATCGTAGGCCATCTGCTTTTGCGAGCGCGCAATATAGTCGGCCCACGCGGCGCGTTGCGTCGCGGGCAACTCGCCCAGACGGTTCAAACTTACCTCAGGTGCCGGCGTATTGGTGCCGATCACCGCCGCCCCGACCATCTGCGGCCCGGCGGCAATAGACACGGCAAGGCTCGTGGCGGAAATCAGGCCCACCCATCTCGCTGACGGCATTTTCGTCCCTTTTATCGGAATGTATTTTTCAAAATAGATACTCGAAGCGTGAGGGGGTGTAAACGAAAATGCTCAATTTCGACACATTTTTTGAAATCTCTTTCATTTGCGAAATATTGCAACGCAGCAGGGCAATTGCATGAAAAAATGTGTGGCTTTCAGGCCATTTTCTGATTGAATGTGCGTAATTGTGAAGAAATGGCCGCGGTCCATATGATTGCTATCGTGGGATGCCGGTATTATGAACAGGGTAAAATTCACGCCGGACACATTTGCTGCCTCTCCCCGGTGCGGATAAAGCCGCTCTCTGGTGATACAAGATTACAAATAAAGAGACTGCGGATATCGCTGCCCACCCCTTATAGGAAGACCGTCCATGCCGATTTCGCTTTCCCGTCGTCATCTGCTGCTCACGGCGGCGGCCACAGGTGTCTCGGCTGCCTTACCCGCCGTGTCGGCTGAGACGACGCCCATCGACCGTGAGGCTGTGGTTCGCCGCCACAATCCGACCCTGACCGCAGTCGATCCGCACGCGCCGCTGATGTTGGGCAACGGGAATATCGGCTTTACGGCGGACATTACCGGGCTTCAGACGTTTTCAGAGCCCTATTCGAAAATCGCACCGCTTCTGACCGAGGCGCAATGGGCCTGGCATAGTTTTCCCAATCCGCAGGGCTATACGGTACGCGATACGCAGATCGAGATCGACGTGCGCGGGCAAAAGCGTCGTTATGGCTATATCAAAGACTGGGCCGAGGCCGCCAAAAACCCCGCCGTGGCGTGGATTCGCGAAAACCCACATCGCTTCTCGCTGGGACGGCTGTCGCTGGATTTACGGTCGGAAGATGGGACGCCAGCGCGCTTTGCCGACATCAAGGACACGCGGCAGACGCTCGACCTGTGGACCGGCACGCTGACCAGCCGCTTTGTCTATGATGACGAGGCTGTGATGGTCGTGACGCGCATCCCGCCCGATAGCGACACGATCATAGCTGAGGTCACCTCGGCTCTGGTGGCGCAGGGTCGGCTGGGCGTCGTCCTGCGTTTTCCCGGCGTGTCGAAGACGCTTAATCCTGATCCATCGGATTGGTACAATCCGGCCGCCCACACCACGACCGAGGTGTCGCGCAGGGCCGGTGAAGTTCGCGTAAGGCGCCAGATCGACTCCACCACCTATCACGCCGCCATCGTCGCCCCGGGGAGCGTTATCGAGGCCAATGCGCCACACAGCTATCGGGTCGGTGCGACAACCCCAACCCTGACGGTCATGGCGTCCTTTTCGCCCGATCCGATTGGCGCCCTGTCACAGCCCGATGCGGCCAAGGCGGCGACCGAAACGCACTGGATCGACTACTGGTCGCAGGGCGGAATGGTCGATTTCAGCGGTTCGACGGATCCGCGCGCGCCGGAGTTGGAACGCCGGGTCATCCTGTCGCAATATCTGATGGCGGTGAATGCGACCGGGGCCTTCCCGCCGCAGGAAGAGGGGCTGTTTTCGAATAGCTGGAACGGCAAGTCTCACCTTGAGATGCACCCCTGGCATTCGGCGCACTTCGCCCTGTGGGGCCGGCCGCACCTGCTGGAAAAGAGCCTGGGTTGGTATGTGACCTTCCTGCCCAAGGCGAAGGCCCGAGCTGCCGAACAGGGGCTGAAAGGCGCGTGGTGGCCCAAGATGATCGGGCCGGACGGCGTCGATAGCCCGTCCAAGGTTTCACCCTTCATCATGTGGCAGCAACCGCATCCCATCTATATGTGCGAACTTTTGTATCGGGCCGGCGACAGTGTGCGCATCATCAAGACCTACGGTGAACTGGTCGAGCAAAGTGCCGACCTCCTGGCCTCTTTCCCCTATCTAGAGGAACAGACGGGCAAGTACCGGCTGGGGCCGCCGATCATCCCGGTGCAGGAAAATTTCGACCCGCTGACGACCTATGACCCGGCCTTTGAGGTGGCCTATTATCGCTGGGGTATCGAGACGGCACAGGCGTGGCGCGAGAGGTCGGGCAAGGTGCGCCGCGCCGACTGGGACGCGGTGCTGGCCAAATGGCCAGACCTGCCGCAAAAGGATGGCCTCTATCTGCCCGTGCGCTCCGAACCCGGCTTCTGGGACAAGGCGGCGGGAGCGTGTAAGTCAGACGCGATTGATGAAACCTGCCAGAACCGCGACCATCCGTCCTTCCTGATGCCGCTGGGCTGGCTGCCGGGACGGGACGTAGATAAGCTCACTATGCGCCATACGTTGGACCGCATGAACCGCGACTGGGACCTGCGGCAAACCTGGGGCTGGGACTATGCCATGATCGCTCTGACTGCCGCGCGGCTGAAATCCCCGGAAGAGGCCATCGACTGGCTGTTTTTCGACGCCAAAAACAATCATTATGGCCAAAGCGGTATGACGCCGCGCGTACATCTCGATGCCCACGCCGCGGCCTTTGTGCCGACCGCAACGGGCGCCGGGGCGCAGGTCGATGCCGGGCCCGACGGGCCGGGCTATCTGCGCGCGGCGGAGACCTATTTCCCTTCGAACGGTAGCCTGCTTTTGGCCGTCGCCCTGATGGCCGGTGGCTGGGACGGGGAGGCCGGGACCGCCCCCGGCTTTCCAACAAACGGCTGGCGCGTGCGGGTTGAAGGCATCCATCCGTCGCTGTGAGCCCCTATTGCCAGAGTGGGCCATTCATAGCTACTTTTGGCTATTTTCAGCCCCTCGCTGCCGCTTCGATGGCCGCCACGTCGATCTTTCCCATGGTCATCATGACTTGAAAGACGCGCTCCGCCACCGCGCCCCCTTGTTTCATGGCGTCGCTTAAGGCGCGCGGTGTGATCTGCCACGACAGGCCCCAGCGGTCCTTGCACCAGCCACACGCGCTCTCTTTGCCGCCATTGCCAACGATGGCGTCCCAGTAGCGGTCGGTTTCGGCCTGATCTTCGGTGGCGATCTGGAACGAAAAAGCTTCGGTTTGCTGGAAGGCGTCGCCACCGTTCAGCCCCAGACAGGGAATGCCGCACACAGTGAATTCTACAGTCAGCACCTGACCCGCCTTGCCACCGGGGAAGTCGGTCGGCGCCTTATGCACGGCGGTCACCTCGCTATCCGGGAAGACGCTGGCGTAAAAGCGCGCGGCCTCTTCGGCCTCGCGCGCGTACCACAGGCAGATCGTGTTCTTGGGCATGACATTCCTCCGTTGTGTTGTGTCTTTACAGGGAAAGCAACGGCCTTGGCACAGCGGAGGGGGCGTCGGGCGTTCGTCTTGCGCCGCCCTAAACGTCGGTTCGATCTTAATCCCCAAAGCGCTGAGTGTCTATATGATCTGCCTTACCGGCCGGCGCGGCACAGCCAGACTCTAAACTCAAAGCCTGAGACAAACTGGACACGGCGTACCGGTTTCATGGGTGGTTTCACTCACTAAATCGGCTCTCGGCGAAATTTACGATTGAAATTTACAAATTGTAGTACTATTGCCATTATTAAACCAAATTGAAATAATAATCACTGGACAAGCTGTATATGTCGGGGAGATGATGGTCACAAGTTTGGCCGATTGATCCTGACGTGTCAGAGGCTTTGATCCCTTTCGGCCGGTCCCACGCGGAATGGCCCCCTAGCTCCGACGCCCCTTAAGGCCTGCTACGGTCCGGGGCGTATAGCGAGTACGTGGTCGTGTGTTTGATCACGTAGTTTACCCGGTTCTCGGTCTTGAGAATTCATAAGACTGGGTTCGGTTTTATTTCTCTCTCAGATCTTGCCCACTGTCGCACGACAGTGGGTTTTTTTTGAGTGAGACTCTCTGACTTAATGCGTTGCCAGGGTGATCTGAGCGCCCGTCAAGCCTGAGGCCTGCGCGCGCAAGGTCAGGCGCCCCTTTTGGCCAGGCTTTGCGCGCACAATGGCCAGAGCCAATCCGTTGAAGGCTTTGCGCCTTGGCGAAGGGAAGGCCGTAAAATCGGTCGGATCGCCATTGTCGGTGGCAACGATCTCGCCCGGTCCCTCCAGCGTGAAGGTCACCGTATCCCTGGCGAACGGTACGGTCTCGCCCTTGTCATCGACAATGCGCAGGGTGACAAAGCTCAGGTCGTTGCCATCGGCGTCAATGACGCTGCGGTCGGCCTCCAGCGCCAGCGCGTGCGCTGTCCCCGTGGTCTGGCGGCGCGCTTCGGCCCACGGCTTGCCGTCCTTATAGACGACGGCGCGGATTTCGCCGGGTTCGTAGATGACGTAGTCCCAGCGCAGCCGATATTCGAACGGACGCTTCTTGATCCGCCCCTGCGACTTGCCATTGATGAACAGCTCGGCCTCATCGCCGTTAGTGAACAGGTGCACCGGCGTCACCTCGCCCTCACGGCCATTTTGAGTGTTACTAGCCCAGTTCCAGTGCGGCAGCAGGTGCGCCACCGGCACCTCGGGACGCCAGCGCGACTGATAAAGCCAGAAGCGGTCTTTCTTAAAACCAGCCAGATCAATAATGCCAAAATAGGAACTGCGTGCCTCGTAATAGGGCGTGGGCTCGCCCAGATAATCCCAGCCGGTCCACACGAACTCACCTGCCACATAGGGGTTCTGATCCTGCGCCGCCCAGTTGCGGTCGGCGGAGGAACCGAAGTCGGCGGCAAACAGTTCGTAGGCGCTGACCTGCCGGGTTTTGGGGTCGCCGCCGACGCCGGGGCGAACCGGCGCGCTGTTGGTGCCGGGCACCGGAAACTGATACTCACCGCGGCTTGACAGGGCTGCCGCGCTTTCACTGTGAAAGATGATCTTGTTGGGGAATTTGGCACGGAAGGCTGGGAATTTGCTGGGCAGGCTGCGGATGCCCGCTCCCTGATAATTGAGGCTGATCACGTCCATTTCGGCCGGAAGCGGCATATCGGCCTGCGCCCAGTTCATTGCATTGGTGACCGGACGGGTCGTGTCTTCCTCGCGCAGGATGGTTACCAGCCGGCGGGCAATCCGTGCCCCCGCCTCGCCGGAATACTGCTCGCCCACCTCATTGCCGACGCTCCAGATGACGATCGAGGGGTGATTGCGGTCGCGCCTCAGCATGGAGCGCAGATCGGCCTCGTGCCAGTCGGGAAAGATCAGGTGGAAGTCGAGTGGGGTCTTGCGCTTTTCCCAGCAGTCGAACACCTCATCCAGCACCAGAATTCCCATGCGGTCGCACAGGTCCAGCAGTTCAGGGGCAGGCGGGTTGTGGCTCATGCGCAGGGCATTGCAACCCATTTCCATAAGCATTTCCAGTTGCCGCTCAGCGGCCCGCACATTGAACGCCGCCCCCAGTGCGCCGAGGTCATGGTGGTTGTTGACGCCTTGGAGCGGCACAAAGTGGTCATTTACATAGAGGCCTTTGTCCGCATCAAAGCGCAGGCTGCGGATGCCGAAGGGAGTCTCATAGCGGTCGATCTGACGACCGCCCTGCATCAGGCTCGTCACCGCGACATAGCGGTTGGGCGACTGCGCCGGTGGCGGTCCCCAAAGGCGGGGTTGTAATACGGTGGCCGAGGCTTTGATTACGCGGCTGGATTTGGCCGCCAACTGCACAGATTGACGCGCGGTTTCACTGACGGCGCGGCCGCTGGACTGACCCTTTGCGTCCATCGCGTAGAGGCGCGTGACAATCGTGATAGCGGCCGGTTCGGTGCCGTCATTATCGATGCGAGTGACGATGTCGACTGTGGCCTCGTCCTGAGAGATGTGCGGCGTGGTGATCTGCGTGCCCCAGTGGGCCACGTGCACCCTGTCGGTCTTGACCAGCCAGACATTGCGGTAAAGCCCCGCCCCCGGATACCAGCGCGCTGACTCTGGCGGGTTGTCGAGGCGGATGACGATGTGGTTGGCACCGCCGTAGGTCAGGTGCGGCGTCAGGTCGAGGCGGAAGGAATTGTAGCCGTAGGGCCAGCCACCGACTAGGCGCTCATTGCACCAGATGGTGGCATAGGACATGGCCCCGTCGATATCCAGGAACAGGCACCGGCCTTTATCTGAGGCTGGTATGTCGAGCCTACGGCGATACCAGGCCGCCCCCCAGGTCTTAAGCCGGCCCATGCCGCCGTAGGGACCTGTTTCCAGAAACGGCCCCTTGATGGCCCAGTCGTGGGGCAGGGCGACCGTCTCCCAGCCGGAATCGTCGAATGTGGATTTGACCCAACTGACCTGCGCCCCCGGATGACCTTCCGGCCGGACGTGGCGTTTATCAGAGTCAAAGATAAAGGGATTGGCGGTGGGCAGTATCCATGGTTTCAGCACAGGCCGCGTGGCGCTCACCTGCGTCGCATCGACGGGGCGCGCGTCCGCCTCCTTACCGTCTTCGCTCTTTTTGATGTCCGGGCGGATGTCGTAATCGAGCGCCCCATCAAGGCCCTCCGGATCGCCCAACCGAAAACGCCAGTTGTCATTGAGTGACAGGCGTTCACGTCCGTTTCGGACGCGGGCAACTGCGCCCTTTGGCCAGAGACTGGCGGCGGTGGCCGTTGTCAGCAAGGCACGGCGGGTCGCTTTAAGGGCAGAGGTCATGCGCTATTTCCAAAGAGAGTGTGACACCACTTGCTTACAGGTGACGATTCCAGAGCAGGATGATGTCAAGGGGAAGCATCACCCCGCACCAGGTTTTTTTGTCGCAATGTTTTTGCGAAAAGCCGCTCACTCTTTTGCGCACATTGCTTTATCGGTTTCAGCCATTCCGGAAAAAAAGGCGGACAGGCCGTGAAAAAGCCTGTCCGCTTAGGGGAGTTCCGGAAGTTAAATCAGAACTTGCTGCGCCAGCCGAAGTGATAGGTGGCACCGGGGTTGAAGTGGCTATATGCCGCGTTGGCGTAACCAAAATTGGTACGGAACGGCTCATTGGTGATGTTGGTGGCTTCGAAGGTCAGTTGCCCTTTCTGGCCGAACCAGTTGGCATTGTAGCTGGCCGACAGATCGACCTGACCGCGATCAGTGGCGATCAGCGGCAGCATCAGGCCGTTTTGCGGTGCCCCGGCGGCGATGCGCTCGTCAAACCACACATAGCTGGCGCGTACCGAGAACAGGTCGTTTTCGTAGTAGGCCGTCGCGTTGACCGTCTGCGGCGACAGCTGCGCCGAAGCGCCGTCGTTTTCGTCGTCCAGATGCGTGTAGTTGGCGCTGAAACCCAGACCATCAACGATGAAGTCCAGCGGTTGCACCCAGCCCAGTTCGATGCCGGTTAGATTGATGGTGTTTACATTGACCGGCTGGTTGACGAAAACGTCAGCGGTGGCAGGGCCGCCGCGGTCATTGATCGCCTGTTGCTGCTGGGCCGTCAGGGACGAGAAGTCGATGCCGAGATCGGTAAATTTGCGCGTTGATTGCTTTACGACGGTGTAGCCGTTGACCGTCTTCTTGAACACCGCCACGCTGACATAACCGAGGCCGCCGGTATAGTATTCCGCTCCGAAGTCGAGGTTTTCCGAATAGTAGGGTTGCAGCGACGGGTTACCGGCCGAGGCCGTTTGCGCCGACGGATCAGAGAAGCTGAGGCCGGGCAGCAGGTTGTTCGGGTTGGCGCGCGTCAGGGTCTTGGAGGCGGCGGCACGCAGTTGCAGCTTGTCCGTCACCATGGTGGTGACGTTGAGCGACGGCAGGTTGGCGCTGTAGTTTGTCTCCATCGTCACAAACCGGCGCACACCGTTGATGGTCACCGGGCCGGTCACGGTCTGATCCGTCACGGCGCGACGCACCCCGGCATTGACCTTGAATACCAGATCACCGACCGGAATCTGGGTGTTGTATTCGATATATAAGCCCTTGTTCTTTTCATTGATGACACCCGACGGTGTGCCTAGAGCCGAGCTGTTGGCGAACGGCGCCCCATTATTGAACGCGGCGTAGTTGGTGGCGGCCTTCAGCTTGTTGAGATCGGGCAGGATGTACTGCGTAAAGCCCGGCGTCCCGTCGAGGATGTGCGTGAAGTCCGACGCGGGGCCGACGCCCAGATAGCTGGCGATCGCGCTTTGTGGCACGGCGGCAAAAGCGGCGGTCTGGTAGTTGGCTGAGTTGTCGAAGGCGGTGATCTTGCGATCGGCTTCGTCATAGGCGGCGCCGAACTTCAGCGACGACCCGCCCTCGAAGTCATAGGTCATGTCCGCGTGGGCACCGGCCGTATAGGTCGAACGCTTGACGTTCTGGATATTCACACGGTTCCAGGTCCAGCCGAGGCTGGGGTCGGCGATATTCTTGTTCGGTTTGATCGTCGGGATGATACCGTCATTGGTGTACTGGATCGTGAGCCCGGAATTAAAAGGCGTATTGAACAGGAAGCTGGGGGCCTCACGGAAGAAGACCGAGTGGGTATAGTTGGCCGCGGCGTCCAGGCGCAGCTTTGGCGTGATCTGCCAGCTCAGGCTGGGGTTGACGTTGACGAAATCGAGGCGCTCGTCAAACTTGCGCGCTTCGACGAACATAGCCGAGTTGGCGAAGGTACCGGAGGTGACCACGTTATTGGCATCAACCTTCAGGTTGATCGGCACCATGCCGCCCGTGGCCGCCGTCGAAGAGTTACGCACAAACCAGTTGAAACTCGACCGGTCGTAGTCCCCCTTGGCCGACGCCGCCATGATGTCGAGCGCAAAGCGAAGGTCGTCCGTGGGGCGGTATTCGACAGCGGTGATCAGGGTGAGGCGATCGCGATGACCATCGACGTAGTTGAGACGGCCCAGACGCGGAATCATGGCGTTGGTGAGCTGATTGGCCGTCAGTCCGGGATTGAGCGCCAGAAGCGCGTTCAGGTCGAGCGTGGCGCCGGTCGTCAGACCGTTCCCGGCATTGGCGGGCACGACGGTGGCGAAGCTGAAATTGTTGCCCTGCGCGTTGCTGCACGCCGTGTCGGTCGTCGGGCAGGCGAGGTTGGCATTGCTCCAGCCCACCGAGTCAAACCCGTCCGAGCGGGTGCGCTGGCGCGAACCGGCCAGACCGACCAGTACGCCCCACTTGTCCCAGGTCTTTGAGAAGGTGACGGCCCCGCGCGGCGAGAAATCACCGGAGGCTTCTCCATAGGAGGCCGAAGCCGAAACGGTCAGGTGCTGTCCCTTGTTGTCGAAGGGGCGGGCGTTTTGCAGATTGACCAGCGACATGCCGCCTTCCAGCTGGCTGGCGGTCGGCGTCTTGGAGACGGTCAGACGGGTGAACAGTTCCGACGGGAAGAGGTCAAGGTCAACTTCACGGTTGGAGGCGCCGCCGTCGATGCCGCCATCAGAGGCCACGGCCACACCGGCATTGTTCAGGACGATCTTGGTGAAGCTAGGCCCAAGGCCGCGCACGTTCACCTGCGTGCCTTCGCCGGTATAGCCGTTACGCGAAATCTGCACGCCGGGTACGCGTTGCAGCGATTCCGCCAGGTTGAGGTCCGGGAACTTGCCGATGTCCTGGGCAAAGATCGAATCTGAGAAGTTGACCGAGTTGCGTTTTGCGCGGGTCGCGTCCTGAAGGCTCTTGCGATAGCCGGTGATCACTACTTCGGTGACATCGGCGCTGGCCGACGTGGCAGTGCTTTGGGCCTGCGCCACGCCGTAGCCGAAACCGGCCAGAATGGTGGCAGACATCAGGGCAAGGCGGGTCGCGCGCATCACGCGCGGATTATGACGGACCATGGGTTCCTCCTGTTGTACATTGTGACGGTTTTGCAGGCCGCAGGCCGGTCCGTCTTCTTATGGTAACGCTCACATTCATACAGGGGTCAGATTTATCGTGTCAATTAGGTCAGTCCAATATTTGTATAACTGTCGCTTTTTGGTCAGGGCGAACCCACTCGCACACCGCTTTTCAATTAAAACAAGCGGATAAAGGGAAGAGCGGCTAGAGTTTGCTGCGTAAAACGGCCCGCGCAGTCCTATAATCTTATAAATTGGAGAATTTATGTGATAAATACGCGTGTCTTTGCTGAGAAGTTACTTGGTCGGAAGCGCGCGTGTGTCAAAACGTCTGAACGGACAGGCCGCGTTCATTGGTCTGACAAAATGAAACGTTTTTTTCGTTGGTGCCTCGCTGTTTTGACGGCCTGAACGTTCACGTCGGGGGCCGTTCACGCCTTATAGCGGTCAGCGTTCAAGGCTGACCGCCATAAGGCCAATCACAACCTCATTCGCGACTGCACGCACGGTGAGGCTTTGCAGCGTCTTGTTGGGGTTGAGGTCGAGACCAAGCACGCTGGCCGCGCCGCCGTCGATCTTTTCACGCTCGGCGCGACCTTTCCAGTCAGAACCCGGTGTCCAGACCCTGCCCGTCTTGAGGTCTATCCGCACCGGGACTTCGCCGCACAGACGGAACTGATAGTCGTCGATAAAGTAGTCGCGCTCGATCGGCCACCAATTCTCCGGATTACGCAGGGTAAGCGCCTGCGTCGTGCCGTCGGTATAAGCGACGACGACCTCGCCATTGGTCAGACGGCTTTGCATGTGGTTTGTCGAACCGGCCATGAGCAGGAAGGCGCGCTTCGCCTGACCGCGTAAGGGCACGCTCACCTCGTCCGGATAATTGTCCCACAGGGAAGCGAAGGCGATGTTGGTGCCGTCCGCAGGCGTCCGAAACCGCAGACCATTGACAATCGTGATCTCGCCGCCCGCCTGACGCAAAGCCGCATCGTCAATAGTGGCCGTGGCATTGACGTGCCCGGCCCATGCGCCGATGCCCTGCGCGGGCATGGCCAGCGATACAAAGGGTGAGCGCGGCGAGCGGTATTTTCCCGGCTGAAAGATATTGGTCACCTTGTCATTAAAGGCGGCGCTGAGGTCCACCGACTCGGCGCGCACCGTCTGCCCCGCCGTCGCCCATGCGGGCCCGGTTATGGGGCAGGACGCAAAGTCCGCTGTCCGGGCCTTGGGGGCCAGCCACGTAAACTTTCCCTGAGACATGGCCGTGAGTGTCGGGTCAGTGTCCGGCACCCGGCTCGCTCTGGTGGAGTCGATTGCCTGACCGGCCCAGACGATGCGCACCTCAGTGCGACCTTGCAACAGCGTCTCAACGCGCAGTTTGGGCGCACCGACGCCTTCGGGGGCGTCCCATGTGGCGGCCTTGCCATTGATGGTCAGGCGCGCCACGCGATCGCGACGCACCGGCAGCACGAATACGGCGCGGCTAAAGCGCTGATCCGACGGGGTGACGGTCCAGATATCGGTCTGACCTTCGCGCCGATAGGCAAAGCTCAGGTTGGGATGGATAAGGCGCGCGTGCTCCCATTCTGCCGGAAGACCGGGGCTGAGGTCCAGCGTGCGGTTGAGCGCATCCGGGCGCACGCCAAACAGGCCTTCGACCACGGTACGTGCCATGACACCCGTGCCGTCGGCAAAATCGCGTTGCGACTCGCGGCGATAGACATCCAGATAATTCATGCTGCCGACATTGCCGGGCGCAATGCCCATATAGAAGCTGGCGAGCACGCTGCCGCGCGTAATTTCATAGGCGCTGTCCGGCCGCCCGGCCTGCCACAGGGCCAGCGCCGTGTGCAGGTTTTCGCCCATCACCACATTATTGATCGACCAGCTATAGGGCATCCAGTCAGAGGATGGCAGCATCCGATAGGGCCGGTCATTCGGTACGCCTTCACCAGTGACGGGCAGGGGGCGCAGGCGGTCTTCCAGATCGGCGGACATGCGCGCGGCCTGACGCGCATCGGGTGCGCCAGAGTCTATGCTGTGATAGAAGCTCCACAGGCCGTAGCTGGGGTGGAGCATCTGCTTGCCCAAATAGTCGCGGAATTCGCCATAGGCTCCACGATCTTCCATCCACAGATAGGTCTGCATCCCACGCGCGATCAGATCGGCCTCGGCCTCATACGGCGTCGGGTCCTTGCCGATCAGGGCGGCGAGACGCGCCATCATGCGGTTGTGATAGAGGTTATAGGCTGTCGTGTAGGCCACACCGCCGCCGGAGTATTGCATATCGTCCGAGGCCCAAATGGCAGCATAGGCCTCATAGAGAGGAAGCTTGTCCGGGCCGTATTCGCGCCGGAACAGGCGCTTTTCCCACGCCATATGCCGCTCCATCACCGGCCAGACGCGTTTGGCGTATTCGAGATCACCCGTCCACAGCAGGTGGCGGAACAGCGCGTCGAAGAAGCCGATATTCATGTCATAGTGGGTGTTTGACAGGTCGCCATTGGTGTGCAGGCCATCCGGATTGCGCGCCAGATTGGTCTTTTCTTCGGGCGGGGCGACGAAATCGGGAATGGGTTTGGTGTTCTGCTTGCGCGTCCAGCCGGTGAAATTCTGCCGCGCACGGTCGTGCCAACCCAGTGCATCGAGCGCATAGGGCCCGCGCCAGCCCAGAAGCCGCGCCCGCCAGGCGATGGCCCCGTGCATAATGCCGCCGCCGTCGCGCTCATCCCACTGTCCGTCCGAAGCAATATTGAGCGCCCCCATGGCCGTATCGAGATAGGGGTCGGGGGTTTCGGTGCGCACGCGGGTGCGTACGTCCGCGAAATGGCGCCGGGCATTTTCAAAACGCACCGCCAGCTCGGAAGCCGCGTAGGGGGGGGAGGTCGAGAGGGTTTCTGATCGTCCGTCTGTATTGCCGGCCGTCACATCGCGATAGGTGCCAAGTTCCTCCGCCGCGCCACGCCGCGTGACCTGTATGGCCAGATAGACCGGAGCCGTACCCAACGCCACATGGCCGGTGACCACTTGTATGGCGGCGCGGTCGGAGGCCAGGAGCTGTGCCGCATCGCTCCATTTTCTCGCATCGGACAGCTTAAGAGCCGCCGGGACGGATACTGTGCCGGTCAGGCGCGCCGTGCGGCTGTCGGCATGGAAGACCTGCGCATCCGTCCCATAGCGGGTGCCTTCTGCATAGTCGGGCTTGAATTGGAAATACTGGCTGATCGGCACTTTTTCGGTGCCGATATCACCATCGCGATTGCCGCGCTGACCATTACCTGCCCCATAGGCGAAGACCAGTTCCGTACCCTTGGGCAGGGCGGTTCCGCTGGCGCGCAACAGGAGGCCTTCGCTGGCGTGGTCGGCAATGACGTCGATGACGAGGCGGCCCGTCGCGCCGATCAACGGATCGCGGATCGTGTAGAGCATCTCACCGGGGCGATAACGGCTCTCGGTGTCTTGCGCGTCATTTATCCACTTGATACCCGCGTGGGTGCGCAGCCCCAGACGCAGATTGCCACCGCGGCCGGGCAGGTAGAGCGAAAATTCCGGCTTGTCGCCCGCATCGACGCGAAAGGCCGTATGCCCGCCATAAAGGGCGCGGTTGAAATATTCCGCGCCATTGCGGATGACGAAATCGCCCTTGTCCGGCCGGTAACGCAGCGGCGTTGAAATCTGACCTTCGATATTGGGGCGCAGACCGCCCGTGGCGGCTGGCGCCTGAGCTAGGGCTTGAGAATAGGGCAGGGGGCCAATCAAGGCCGAAGGGAACAGCAGGAGGCAGGCGAGGGCGGTCGGTCGCAGGCGAGGCATGAAAGCTCCTGATGGCATGTCCCTGTGTGTCACTTTTATAGGGTTGCATCTTAAATATAGAGACGGGCAGTCACCTTCAAGCCATATTCGTCATGATTTAGCACAAACCGTTTTACAGGTCAAAAAAAGAGCCCCTCCGTTTTGGGGAGGGGCTAAATAGGGTGTTCCGCATCAGGGAGTGACAAATCGGAACACGTTTCTGCCTCCGGCTACGCTGAAAAACGCTTGGGAAGCGAAGACAAAACTCTCATATAGGGACAGTATTACATATATAGAAACATCGCAAGCCGATTTGACACCGTATGACCGTCGCGAGCCGCACAGTGGGCGCGGCGGATTCTTACGGAGGGCTTTGCAATTAGGTCATACCAAATTCAGCTGCCTTGAGCGGAGATTTGGCAACCATTGTGCGACGCAAAAACATGCAAATTCCCATTGGGGCATAAAAATACCTTTAAAACCAGATAATTAAATTTAAGGCGCCTGGCGCGGTGACTTATTGTCAAGCGCATAAAATTGGTTTACCTTTCAATCAAGGAGAACCGTAGAGACCCTTGTGGTGCCGAAAAATTGGCAAAGGTCAAGCCAATTTGGCTTTCGACTCAGGTTTAACGGGCGCGCCGTAAGATAATCAGGCCTCAGATGACAACCTGATGCCTTCAAATTTCCTCCAGAGTTTCGGAGGAATGCACATTGGGTTGCTTTAGTGGCATTTCGCGACCCGATAGCTGAGTAAGCGTAACGGCGGGACTCTTCCCTTCGGTCTCGCTGCACTCATCCTGACTGAGCGGACCAGCGGAGCGTTGCTGGTCCGCCTTTTTCGTGAGTTCAGGCCTGAGACGCCGAAAGCTCAAAAGGGTGGCACACAATAACGGCGCGGTCGCGCGGGTCTGGATAATCAGATCGACTGAGGCTGCCGAAAAACAACAGGGCGAGGCGAAATGACAGTGACTATGCGCATCACATTGCTGGCAGGGGTGCTTGTCTGTGCACCGCTTCAGGTGTTTGCTGATCCGAATCTGTATGAGTTGCCTGATCTGCGTATTGGCCTTGGCAACGACAATGAGGGCGACACCATCCCCGGCCCGGCGCGTCCGAATGGCTCCATCCACCCATCCCCTGAAACGCTCAATCCCAACAATTCCGGGTATAATCCGGCCGAAAAGATCAGCGGTTTTGGTCAGTTGCATACGCAGGGCTCAGGCGGCGTTACGACTTACGGTACGTTTTTGCTGTCACCGCAGGTGGGCGCGCCTTTGTTCAATGAGCCCGACCATCTGTCGGACAAGGCCAATGTTGAGATGGCGGCGGATTACTACGCGGTCGATCTGGCGCGATATAAAACGCGGGTTGAGATTACCCCCGCCCACTATTCGGCCCTCTATCGTCTGACCTATCCGCAAACTGATGAGGCCCAGCTGGTTATCGATGTGACGCGCAAGGTAGGCGGTTTGGTCGCCTCCGAAGCGGCCGAGGTGACCTATGATCCGCAAACGGGAAAGATCGTCGGTCATGTCAGGGCCAAGGGTTACTGGAACCCGGCCCTGATCGACATCTGGTTCGTCGCGAAAGTCAGTCAGAAGGCCACGCGCTGGGGCATTTTCGACAAAGCGACGGCGAAACCTGGGGCGAGCGCGGGCCGGACGGGCCCCGATCAGCGGCTGGGGGCCTGGCTGACTTTCAAGGGCGACCCGTCAAAGCCGGTACTGGTCAAGCTGGCCGTCTCCTTCACTAGCGCGGAAACTGCTGAGGCGCTTCTTGATCAGGAGATTCCGGATTGGGATTTCGATGCTGTGCGGCAACAAACGCAGGTGGCGTGGAATGCGCAACTGTCCAAAATCGAAGTGTCAGGCCTGACTGAGCCCCAGACGCGGCGCTTTTATACCGCGCTCTATCACGCCTCCATCCAGCCGCGTGACCGCTCGCTGGATCAGCCCAAGACCCAACTCAATCGACCCAACTGGGACGATCACTATACGCTGTGGGACACCTATCGCACCCTGTTTCCGCTTATGTCTCTGATTTCACATAAGAATTACACCGCCAACCTCGACAGTCTGATTCACACGTTTGACAAGTTCGGGGCGGCGGATACAGCTATTATTGGCGGCCAGAACTACCATGTGGGCCAGGGCGGCGATGAGGTGGACAATGTTCTGGGCGAGGCCCTGATCCGCGGCGCGGACGGCGTCGACTGGTCGCAGGCGTGGCGCGTCACCCATTTCAATGCTTTCGAACGGCGCCGCCCGCGCTATCTGAGCGACGGCTATTTCGGGGTTGGCGATCTCAGCCCGGAGCCGAACAATCAGCGCGCCAAATCCGGTTCATCGACACTGGGCTTTGCGCTGAATGACTACTATGCCGCGCAAATGGCGCAAAAGACCGGGCACGCTGATGAAGCACAGACTCTCCTGAAAAGATCGGCGAACTGGAAAAAGATATGGAACCCGTCCACCCAGAGCGACGGGTTCAGCGGCTTCCTGATGCCGCGCTATCCGAACGGCACGTTTCAGGACATCGACCCCAAGCTGGGTTGGGACGGCAAGGTCCACAACAATGTCGGCTATTACGAAGGCACGGCGTGGATTTATTCTTACGGCGTATTGCATGATCTCGATGGCCTGATCGAAGCGATGGGCGGCCGTGTGCGCTTCAACGAGCGCCTGCAATATGCCCTGAGCGCGCATCTGATCGACATTACCAACGAGCCGTCCTTTTCGACGCCGTGGCTGTTCCACGCGATTGGGCGCGCGGATCAGTCGTCGTACTGGGCGCGCGATACGTTCAAGTATTTCACGGATACGGCCTATCCCGGTGATGAAGATGCCGGTGCGATGAGCTCTAACTATGTGTTCAACCGTCTGGGCCTGTTTCCGAAGCTGACGACTGACCGCTACTACCTACACGGGCCGCGTCATGCGCGCAGCGTCCTGCGTCTTGAGAATGGCAAGACGTTCGAGATTACCGCCACCAATGCCGGTCCCGAGCGCCCCTACATCGCGGCGGTGACGCTCGATGGTCAGCCACTTGAGACGCCCTATGTGACGCAGGCGCAAATCCGGAGTGGCGGGCAACTGTCCTTCACTATGAGCGAAACGCCGGGGCAGTGGGTCTATGACGGGGCAGTCGTGGGGGTCAATGCCTCGGTGCCTGCGCTGGTGGATGGCAAGACCTCGACGAGCTGGGTCGCGGCACCCGGAGACAGCTCGACGTTTGATCGATCCAAACCGGTTTGCTTGAAAGCCTATAGCCTTAGCGTTGGCGCGGAGGCGCCCATGCCTTCGGCCTGGCGACTGGAAGGCTGGGACGGCAAGCGCTGGCGCGAACTGGACCGCCGTAAGGGCGAGGTCTTTGATCGTCCGCACATGACGCGCGTGTTTGACCTCAAAACCGCAGCCTATGCCCGCTACCGGCTACACATGGCCGGGAAGGTGAAGGCGCAGGTGGCCGAGATCGAGTTAATCGCGGGCGCACCCAGAACCTGCATTCAATAACTGGCTTTCGGACGCTCTACGGCGTCTCAACTACGGAAAACACTATGTCCTATCGTCCTTATGCGCTGGCCTCGGTTCTCACCGGGCTGGCGATGCTTGTGCCTGTGCCATCGTTTGCACAAACGCCCCCAGCGCAGGGGACGGCAGAATGGGAGCAGCCTGAGGTGGTGGCGGTGAACCGCGAGCCGATGAAGGCGACCTTCTTCAATTTCGAGAGCCGTGATCTTGCGCTGAAGGGCGACAAATCGGCCTCAACGCGCTTTTTGTCGCTGGATGGCACCTGGGATTTCAAATTCTCCAAAGGTGTCGATAATCGCCCGAAAGATTTCTACAAAGCCGGCGCGAACCTGAGCGGCTGGGATAAGATTCAGGTCCCCGGCATGATTCAGGCGCAGGGCGACGGCAAGTTCGGCCTGCCGGAATTCTTCAATATCAAATATCCCTTCCCGGCGAATGAGCCCTTCATCCCGCACGATATGATCGAGGTGGGCTCGTACAAGCGTAGCTTCGAGGTGGCCGCGGATTGGACCGGTCAGGATGTGTTTTTGCATATCGGCGCGGCGGGTGCGGCCTATTACATCTGGGTCAATGGCGAGAAGGTCGGCTATTCGGAAGATTCTAAGCTGCCGTCCGAATTCAATGTGACGAAGTTCCTCAAGCCTGGTCACAATGAGATCGCGCTGGAAATCTACCGCTATGCCGATGGTTCTTACCTTGAGGATCAGGACTTCTGGCGGCTGTCGGGGATTGAGCGCTCGGTCTATCTTTATGCGGAGCCCAAAACGCGCCTGCGCGATTTCACGGTGCGCGCCACCCTCGACAAGACCTATACAGACGGCGTCTTTGCGCTGGAGGCCGAACTGGCGGGTCAGAAAGGTGCGGCCACAGTGACCGCCACCGTCTATGACGGCGAGACGCCGGTGCTGAAAACCACGAGCAAGGCCAGTGTCGGCAAGCCCGCGCAACTGAGCGGCACACTCAAGGGCGTCAAGGCGTGGACGGCGGAGACGCCCAACCTTTACCGGCTGGTGATCGAGGTCACCGACGCCAAGGGCAATCTGATCTCGGCCACCGCGAAGAAGATCGGCTTCCGCACGGTGGAAATCCGCAATGGCGAGGTCCAGGTCAATGGCAAGCGCATCCTGATCAAAGGCGTCAACCGCCACGAGCACGACCCGAAAACCTACCGCGTCATGACGCAGGAGCTAATGCGCAAGGATGTCGAGCTGATGAAGCAGGCCAATGTCAATGCGCTGCGCACCTCGCACTATCCCAACGACCCGTATCTCTACGACCTCGCTGACGAATATGGCCTCTATATCATGGACGAGGCCAATATCGAGAGCCATGAATATATGACGCTGGGCCGGGATACCGGCGATGTCAGCGTGCAGTTGGGCTACAAGCCGCACTGGGCCGCCGCGCATCTAGATCGCGTCAGCCGTATGGTTGAACGCGACAAGAACCACCCGTCGATCATCTTCTGGTCGCTCGGCAATGAAACGGGGGTTGGCCCCAATTTCGAGGCCGCGGCAAAATGGGTGCGGCAGACTGATCCGACGCGTCTGATCTCCTTCCTCGGCTACAGCGCCCTGACCGAAGAACACAGGCCCAATGCGTATGTCGATATCTATGCGCCGATGTATGACGATATCGATCGGATGCGCGACTATGCCGAAGACCCGCAATTCACCCAGCCGATGATCCAGACGGAATATGCCCATGCCATGGGCAACAGTCTGGGCAACTTCGCCGACTACTGGGAGACGATCCGAGCGCACAAAAAGCTTCAGGGGGGCTTTGTCTGGGACTGGGTCGATCAGTATGTCTATGCCAAGGACGCCAGGGGTCGCACCTATTGGGCGTCTGGTTTCGACCTTAACCCCAAACACGGCGATAACAGCGTCATCGGCGACGGTGTGATCAAGGCCGACCGCGACCCGGACCCCGAATATTACGAGTTGCGCCACGTTCAGGCCCCGCTGGCCTTTAGTCGTGATGCAAGCGGTACGGTTTCTGTGCAAAACCGTCACGATTTCATAGATTTATCGGGCTATGAACTGCGCTGGGAACTGGCGGTTGGTGGCCGTAGACAGACCGGCGGTACTCTCCCGACGCCTGTGGTCAAGGCGGGTGAGACGAAGCCGCTGACGCTGAATCTGCCTGACCTGCCCGCCGACGGTGAAGCCATCCTGACTCTGCGAGCCCTGTCGCGGGAGGGGGCCGTCAAAGGCGTGCCAGGTGGTACCGAACTGGCTTTTGGCCAGTTTATCCTCCGCCCGGCCACGCCCCTGCCGTCGCTAGTGGTGGGCGGCGTTCAGTTATCGCGCACGTCTGAGGCTTTGTCGCTTAAGGCGGCGACGCGACAATTGACGGTGGACCTGCGCACCGGCTTGATGCGTTACGACGAGGCGGGCCGTCGCCTTCTTAGCGGCGGGATGCCCAATTTCTGGCGCGGCCTGACCGATAATGATGTCGGCATCGGCCTTGCAAAAAGTCACGCCGACTGGAAGCATTATTCCACCAAGAGGCGTCTGCGGGGTATCGATAGCGGCCCCGACCGCATCAAGGTGCGCTATGCGCTGGGTGAAGGCGGCGGGCGCTTTGACATTACCTATCAGATGTCCGCCGATGGTCAGGTCGATGTCACCGCTGATTTTGTGCCGTTAAAAGACGATCTGCCTGACCCGCTGCGCGTCGGTCTGCGCTTCGATTTCGATGCGGCACTGGACGGGCTGAACTGGTACGGGCGCGGGCCGTGGGAAAGCTATGCCGACCGCAAGACGGGCGCGGCGCTGGGGCTCTATAGCGCATCCGTGCGGGCGCAATATCATGACTATGCCCGCCCGCAGGAATCCGGCAACAAGACCGATGTGCGCTGGCTGAGCCTGTCTGATGCAGCTGGCTTTGGTGTCCGCGTCAGCGGAGCGCAGCCCCTGTCGGTCAATGCCCTCCCGTTCCCCTATGAGGACCTCTACATGCGCCCCCAAGGCACATGGAAGTCCTCAGATATCGTGCCGCGTGGTGACGGGTCGCTGCTGGTCGATATCACTCAGGCCGGGGTTGGCGGCGATACCGGCTGGAACAGTATTGGACGCCCGCTTGTGAAATACCGCATCCCCTTGCAGCCGGTCAGCTATCGCTTCCGCCTTTCGGCTAATGAAAAGACGAATTAAACAGAGGAAATCCTATGTCACGAGTTTGGCTTTTTTCGACCCTGCTACTGGCCTGTTCGGGCGCGGCCTCGGCGGCGGAGACCACCCTGTTTGACGGCACGCAGCCGATCAGCATCGTCCACGACAAGAACGCGACCGTATCTCTGGCGGCGCAGATGCTGTCGGACGATCTGAAGGCGCTTACGGGTCAGCCGGCGAAGGTATCGCAACGCCTGTCTGACTGCGCGCAGGTTTGCGTTGTTATCGGGCAATTTGATGCGCCGGTTGTCACGAAGCTGGCTAAGGCGGCAGGGGTTGATCCGCTCGCGCTGAAGGGGGCGTGGGAACGTTATGGTCGGGTAGCCTTCACGCATCAGGGCAAGACCTATGTGCTGGTCTATGGCTCCGACCGACGCGGCACCATTTATGGCGTCACGGACCTGTCGCGTGAGCTGGGCGTGTCGCCCTGGGAATGGTGGGCGGATGTCAAGCCACGCCGCGTAAGCCGCCTCACCTTCGATGGGGCGCCGCGCCAGTCGAAAGCACCGTCGGTGCAGTATCGCGGCATCTTTCTAAATGATGAGGACTGGGGCCTTGAGCCGTGGGCCGGCAAGACGCTGGAGCCGGAAGTCGGCAATATCGGGCCCAAGACCTATAAGCGTGTTTTTGAGCTGATGTGGCGCCTGAAGGCCAATACATTATGGCCGGCCATGCACATCAACACCGTTCAGTTCTATGGCAATAAGGCCAACCCCAAGCTGGCCGACGACTACGCGATTGTCATGGGCACCTCGCACGCCGAGCCGATGGCGCGCAACAATCTGCGCGAATGGGATGAGGCGCGCAACGGCCCCTTCAATTTCAAGGTCAACCGCGACAAGATCCTCGACTACTGGCGCACGCGTCTGAAGGAGACAGCCCGCGACGAGAACATTTATACGGTCGGCCTGCGCGGCCTGCATGATGGCCCCATGCAGGGCGCCGATACCCTTGAGGCCCGCAAGGACGTGCTTCAATCGGTGATCGGCCTGCAACGCGATCTGATCCGGTCAACCTTCCGTAAGGCGCCGGAGACGGTGCCGCAGGCTTATGTTCTCTATCACGAGCTTCAGGAGGCCTATGATGCCGGGCTGAAACTGCCCGAAGACGTGACCCTGATGTGGGCGGATGACAATTACGGCTATGTGCGCCGCCTGAGCAATGCGGAGGAGCGCAAACGGTCCGGTGGATCGGGCGTCTATTACCACCTGTCCTACTGGGGACGTCCGCACGATTATTTGTGGCTGGGGACGACGCACCCGGCGTTGATTCATGCTGAAATGCAGAAGTCTTACGCGCTGGACGCCCGGCGCATCTGGATCGTCAATGTCGGCGACATCAAGCCGATTGAGTATCTGACGGAATATTTCCTAGACCTCGCCTTCGATGCCGACCGCTTTGCCGAGGACCCGCGCGACCACCTTACCAAATGGGCAGCGGAGCAGTTTGGCCCCGAGCAGGCGACGCCAGTCGCCGACCTGATGATGGGTTATTATGACCTCGCCTTCGAACGGAAGCCCGAATATATGGGCTTCTCCGAGACCGAACCGGTCACGCCGGTGACGGAGAGCGATTTCGTCAAGCCCGACGGCGAAAAGGCGCAGGCGCGCCTTAAGGCCTATGCGGATCTGGTGGCCCGCGCCGAGGCGGTGGCGAATACCCTGCCTTCCGACCGTAAGTCGGCCTTTTTCGAGATGATCCTCTATCCGGTGCGCGGCGCAGCCAATCTCAACAGCCGTAAACTGAACCTTGATCTGGCTAATCTCTATGCCCGTCAGGGCCGCGCCAGCGCCAATGCTTATGTGGCGAAGGCCAAGGCGGCGCATCAGGCGCTAGTCGCCGATACGGCCACCTATAATGGGCTGGAAAACGGCAAGTGGAACCATATGATGGATATGGCCCCGCGTAAACTGCCGGTGTTTTTGGAACCCATCTGGCCGCAATGGTCAGTGTCGCCGGAAAAGGGCTGTGCAGCGGCGGTCTCAGGCGGCTGGTGGAACGATGAAAACGCGCTGACATTTGTCACGGGTCAGCCGCGAAGCCGCGTCATCGAGCTTTTCAGCCGCGATACGGAGGCCCGCGACTGGTCACTTAAGGTCACGGGGGACAGCCTCAAAATTTCCGACACCAGCGGGCGTCTGGTGACCGGCAACGGTTTTGAGCAACGCCTGACCGTCAGCTATGACGGTGGGGCCTCTACTGGTCCTATCGACATTGCCTGCGGCGGTAAGACAGTCCGCGTCTATACCAAGCTGCTGCCCGCGCCGGCCCAGACGGCGTTTATCGAAAACGACCGCCGTGTCGTCATCCCGCTGGCCTCACAGAGTGGGGAAGATTGGGAACGACTGGACGGTCTCGGTCATTCCGGCAACAGCCTGCGCTCACGTCTAACCCTGCCCACGCGCGCGACCGCTTCTGGCACGCCCCTGACTTATAGCTTTACCACCTATAGCGCCGTGGGCGGCACGGTAAGTGTCGTGGCCCTGCCGGTTCATGCGCTCAATCCGGCGACAGGCCTGAAGGTCGCAGTACAGCTGGATGATGGCCCGCTTCACGTGATGGACTTCGCCACGGCAGGCCGCAGCGATGTCTGGCGTGGCAATGTCCTGATCAACAAGGCTGTGGAAACCTGGAGCTTCAAAAAACTGAATGCTGGGGTTCACACGCTGAAACTCTGGCCGCTCGATCCCGGCGTGGTGCTCGATTATGCCGAGGTGAAGCTGGATGGGGCCGATAAATACTACGGTGTGGTTGAGGCCTCTACCCACTGAGGGTGCCGGTGGAACCCCGCAGAAAGGCTGAGTCATGATCAACGAAACCAGCCATGGGCTCAACTTCGCATCCCGACCCAAGGCGACGCTTGTGGGCGCGGAAAAGGAGCCGTTGATCATTATTGATGATGCCTTTCTCGACCCGGACGCTCTGGTGCACTACGCGACCACGCAGGCCCGGTTTGGGCCCGGCGGTGCGGCCTATCCGGGTGTACGTGCGGCCGTCCCCGAAGGGCTTAACGCAGCGTTGTTCTACGCTTTGCAGCCACTCATGCAGCAGGTGTTTGGGGTAACAGAGGAGGACGAGGTGTCCATGGCATCGTCCTATTCGGTTATCTCTTTCCAACCGGAACACCTGTCACAGGCGCGGAGCCTTCCTCACTACGATTCAACACCGGACAAAAATCTGGCTATCGTGGTTTATCTGTGTGACGAAACTTGGGGTGGGACGCGCTTTTATCGTCACCGCTCAACCGGTTTTGAGCGTGTCTCAACTGACCGCAGCGAAGCCTACAATTTGCGTTTGGGTCAGGAGTTGCTGCATGGGCCGCCGATAAGGGGCTATCCCGATGCAGCACATCCTCTGTTCGACGTGGTGTATGAGGTTGAGGCGCGCTTCAATCGTCTTGTGCTTTATCGCTCACGCGCGCTGCATTCTGCGATTATAGCGAACGCAAACAGGCACGTGGAGAACGCGTTTACAGGGCGCCTGACCCTGACCTCTTTCATCGAGGCGCGCCATCAGGGGCCCTGGAGCCGATGAGGGGTCTCAATCGGGACAGTTTTAAGTGAAAACGCCATCATGATTTACGCGTCTGCTTTGCCGCATAACCCTCATTCGTAAGAGTGTAAATCACCCATAGTCCGCTTTGGACGATCTCACGCCTTTCTTTTTTGATCGAAAGCCTGCCATGAAGCTGCCCCCTATGAAGTCTCTGGCGCGCAAGCCGATAAAGTGGTCACCCCCTTTCGGAAAAATTACGCGACCAGACCAAAATCCGGCGCCATCGGATAGCACACCGCAGCCAACGAATGCGTTAGGCCGGCGAGCGCTTTTGGCCATGCTGCCGGCCACGCTGGCCGGCCTGACCTTGCCTGAGATCTCATGGGCAGGGCCTGGGGCTCCGGACACGCCCTTCGGCTTGAATGTCCGACATTGCGGAGCGCGCGGTGATGGCGTGACCATCGACAGCCCCTCCATCAATGCCGCCATTGAGCAACTTGCGGCCCAAGGCGGTGGAACCCTCTATTTTCCGGCGGGCACCTATGCGTGCTACACGATCCGCCTGAAAAGCCGTATTCGCCTGTACCTCGATGCTGGTGCGGTCATTTTGGCCGCCCCCACGCCAAAGGAGGGGCTGGCAACGGGCGGCTATGATCAGGATGTCGAACTGCCGGAAAGCTATCGCGATTATCAGGATCATGGACATAGCCACTGGCGAAATAGCCTGATCTGGGGTGAGGGTCTGAGCGATATTGCCATCGAAGGTCCCGGCCTGATCTGGGGTAAGGGGCTGGGACGCGGCCACGACTATGATTTCGATATGCCGATCTCTGGTCGACCCGGCGTCGGTGACAAATCCATTGCCCTTAAGCTGTGTCGCAACGTCCTGTTGCGTGATTTCCGCATGTTAAAGGCAGGATGGTTTGCCCTGCTGGCGACGGGTGTGGACAATCTGACCATCGATAACCTGCTGATCGACACCAACCGCGACGGACTGGACATTGATTGTTGTCGCAACGTTAGAGTCAGTAACTGCACTATCAACGCGCCGTGGGATGATGCTATCTGTCCCAAATCGTCGTTCGCGCTGGGCTATGCGCGCGCAACAGAAAACGTAACGATTGATAACTGCTATGTGTCCGGCAGCTACGAAATCGGCTCGGTGCTGGACGGGACGTGGAAGGTCTATCCGTTTGCCCCGCGCGGGTCACACGGACGCATTAAGTTCGGCACAGAGTCCAATGGTGGGTTCCGTAACATAACCATTACGAACTGCGTATTCGATAAATGTCGCGGGCTGGCGCTGGAAACGGTGGATGGGGCACGTCTGGAAGACATAACGATCAGCAATATTACTATGCGTGACGTCACGACCTCGCCGGTCTTCCTCAGACTGGGACGTCGCATGCGCGGACCGGCCTCGCTCTCTGTGGGCACGTTGCGCCGCGTCCTCATCACCAACATCACTTCATCAGGTGCCAACAGGATGCCGTCGATCATCGCGGGCATTGAAGGGCACCCGGTGGAAGACGTTCAGATCAGTCAATGCCATTTTGAACAAGAGGGTGGTGGCGACGAAGCGCTCGCGTCGATCATACCGCTGCAAAACGAGGCTGGCTATCCAGAGCCCACCATGTTCGGGCATTTGCCAGCGCATGGTTTTTTTGTACGCCATGCGCGGAACCTGGTTTTCAGCAACCTCTCTTTTGATCTCCAGACTTCAGACGCCAGGCCCGCGTTCTGGATGCAAAATGTTGAGGGTGTGCACCTGAATGCGCTGCGACTTCCTGATCAGGAAACCAGGTTCGTCCTGAACAATGTTACTGATTTTGCAACAACAGGCAGCCTCACTGTTCCGGAGAAACGTCTGCGAAAGGTGGAACATGCGCACTTCTGACCGCCCCGCAAGCCTTGAGCAAAACAGCCTAATCCAACAGGAAACGCGTATGTTCATCCTCCGTAAATTGGTGGGTTTGTCAGCCTTGATTTTTGCCTGTGCGGGCGGCGTAAGCCTTACAGGCATTACAGTCGCTGTGGCGGCGACGGCGTCAGACGGCCTGAAGCCCGGAGAGGTCTTCAGTGATTGCGCCGACGTATGCCCGCAAATGGTCGTGATCCCGGCCGGTCGGTTTACGCGCGAGGCTCCCAAAGGCGATAAAAAACCGGCGATCACAGAGGTTGAGATAAAGGCGCTGGCGGTTGGGCGCTTTGAAGTTACTTTCCGCGAATATGATGCGTGCGTGGCCGCCAAAGCCTGCACACGGATCAGTGATCTGGGGTGGGGACGAGACAGACGTCCGGTTATTAATATCTCGTGGAATGATGCGCAGACCTATGTCCGCTGGTTGAGCACCAAGACAGGTCAAACCTATCGGCTGCTTAGCGACGCAGAATGGGAGTATGCAGCGCGTGCCGGTCAAGCCGCTTCCTCTAAGTCAGCTAAAGATTTGGATGCCACCCAGGCGGTATTTGCACCACGTGAGAGGACGGAGCCAGTGGGGACGCGGCCGGCAAATGGCTTTGGGCTCTACGACATGTTCGGCAACGCTCTGGAATGGGTAGAGGATTGCTGGAGCGAGGCCGATGCGGCCCCCGAAAAGGATGGGATGTCACTCAGCTCAGCTGACTGTCGGCAACGCGTCCTGCGGGGTGGATCTTGGGTCTATGGGGCGGCGTTTCTTCGGCCAAACGCACGCTTTAAGGATCGCACCTCAGCGATTAACTTCGATCAGGGAATTCGAATCGCTCGCGAGTTAAGTCGAAATGGTCATACCAATTGACCTGTGAAATGCTGTTTTATAAAGCATTTCGTGTTTTTTTGGTCACATTTTGCGTAAAATTTGTCAGGCCAAAATTTCGACCTCGGTTCAATAAATAAAACAAATTGGTTTAATTTTATGGGGTTGCGAGTTTTGCAGCGTCTTGGGCCTCTACTGCGAGGCGTGTTTTTGGAATAAAAATTCTATTACTAGAATTTCGCGGAATTGACATTCCGTAACCGTGATCTTACCCTTCCCGAAGTCTCAGGAAGTGGCAAGAAAACAGATAGCAACTCTCCTTAGGCCAGAACAAACGGGCATACGCCCAAACCCAGGAAAAAGATTTCAAGCTCATTTCGGGTCCGCGACGCCGCTCGCAAGCGTCGATCGGATAGGGCCCCCCAGAGGTTAGGTGTCAGTGCACCCACCTGCGAGGGATAGGCAAAGAGGCTTAACGGCCTCCGGGATTAGCCGAGGCATCATCTTCCGGGTAAGGGCGGTTACAGGAGGAAAGTAGAATGAATAAGGGCGCAAAACTCGGGGGAACTGGTTTCCGGTCGGCGCTATTAGGCGCAACCGTCCTGATGAGCATGGGCGCAACGGCTTATGCGCAGGACGCGAAGCCGGCGGCCGGCGGCGATGTTACCGAAGTCGTTGTCACAGGCTTTAAGCGCAGTGTCGCCGACGCCGTGCGCGCGAAGCGCAACAGTATTGAAATCAGCGATGGTATTTCCTCGGACGGCCTCGGACGGTTCCCGGACCTGAACGTGGGTGAAGCCCTGCAACGTATTCCGGGCATTCAGATCAACCGTGAATCCGAAGGGCGGAACGCTAATATCGGTCTTCGTGGTATGCCGGGCTATTACGCACGTACGACCCTGAATGGTCAGGCATTCGCTGACCCGCCCTATCTGGAAACGACCGGTGGCGCCGACGGCACACCGATGGGTGCATTCAACTCCGATATTTTCTCTGCCTTCTCTGTCCAGAAGTCCCCGATGGCCAACAGCCAGTCGGGCGGCCTTTCGGGCAATATTGATATGCAGATCGCCCCGGCCCTGTCACGCAAAGACGGCGGCTTTGTGAAGGGCTCTTATGAGCGTAACTCGCTCGGTGGCCTAGGTGCCCCGTCAGCGACCTTCGGTTACAACAAGCACATCAACAGCGACTTTGCGGTCTTTGGTGTTCTGGCGATCCGCAAGGAAAACTTCCGTCGTGATACCCTGCGCTTTAACGGTTACAGCCGTTTGGGTCTGCTGAACTCTGGCCTGACCAAGCAGCAGTTTGCTGATAAGTATGGTGCCTATTACTCGTCTTCGGCAACGACCTGCGCCACCGATCAGACCTGTGGTCTGTCGGCCGTTCTGGGGACAAGTGGCTACACCGCTCCGTCTAACGTCGGTTCACTGGCGCAAGGTGGGGTCTGGTCGCTGGGCCTGATGCGTCAATATACGCGTATGAACGTGGGAACGCTGATCACCGGTTCGGGTGGCGCGGAATGGCGCGTCAACGAAAACCTGAAAATGGGTGTCGTCGGCTATTACAGCGAGCGCGACCTGCCCGATACAGTGCAATACTGGCAATTGAACGAGCCCTACATGCTGAGCGCTACGGCTACCAGCAGTTCGACACCCTATTCCATCGTTACGGGTCTAAGTACCCCTGTAGTCATGAGCAATGGCTATGCGGTGATGGAAAAAACGCAGGTGACGAACTTCGATGCCAAGGCCTCAACGCGTATGTTCTCGCAGCGTCAGGCCGCGGAAGGTATCGTAGCCAATGCCGATTGGACCAACGAAAAGTGGAAGCTCTCAACGGTTCTGACTCTTACCAAGTCGTCTAACCGCTCGCTGGAAACCGAAGCTGACCTGAGAACCATTGGGAACACAGCTGCGGGCGGGGCGAACACCCTGACACGCACTCTCAATACGGGTTTTGGCGAGCTCGATGGCTATTCGCAGGTGGTCTCCCCGCAGCCTCAGAATGCCATCTTTGCGATGCCCTTCTATGACGCGACTTCGACCGCCTATCAGGCGGGTTATTGGAACTGGCGTCCGAGCGCGCCTACGGATCTGTTCTCAGCCGACAGCCGTTATATCCTCCACGTTGCCGGTACGCACCGCTATGCGGACAAGACGGTCGAATCTTTGCAGTTCGATGTGGATCGTACGCTCGATTTCGGCCCGCTTTCGAGCGTAGCGGCCGGCGTGCGTAAGGAGAAGAACACCTATAAGATGTCGGGTGTGCGCAACATGGTTTATGGGATTCAATCCCAGAACGTGACGTCTTCCATGCTTATCAAGTCGCCTTCAGCCGATGACTTTATGGAAGGCAATGCCAGCATCAACAGCAACTGGTACGTGATTGACCCGAAACCGTTCCTGTCAGCCATCACTCCAGTCACGCGTTATGCAAACGGTGGCTTGTCCGAACTTGGGTTTAATATCTTCTACGCCGACGGCGGCTTCAGCGGCAGCAACTTCGAAATCACCAATGAGCTGCTGGAGGCCTATTTCCAGGCGAAGTTTGACACCGAAGTGCTGGGCCGTCGCCTGCGCGGAAACATCGGCGTGCGCAGCGAAACCACAGACTATACGGCTCAAACGCTTGACCGTACAGCGCGTGTGACCAGCAATGGTGGTGTCGGTGCCCTGGCTGACTACACCTGGAACACCTATAAGAGCAGCTACGACCACCTCCTGCCGTCGGCGATTGCGGTCTATGACGTGCGTGATGACATGGTCGTGCGTGCGGCATACTACAAGACCTACGTCCGTCCTGATCCGCGCACCAGCAGCCCGGTTCAGACCTACTCCTACTCGACGAATAGTCTTTCGACGTCCACCAACATTATTACTGATGTGACGGTGAGCTTTGCTGGCAATCGTCTGAAGCCTTACACAGCGGACTCGTGGGATCTGTCTTGGGAATGGTATAACCGCCCGAATGGTCTGATCTCGATCGCCTACTTCCGTAAAAAGCTGTCCAACCGTATTGCCAATATTGCGGATCTGTCGATCCTCTGTCCGGCAGACGGCGGCGGCTGGGGCTATGGGCCTCTGAGCTGGGACGGCACCTATTGTAACGCTACGGGTGCTACGACCACGACGAATGGGGTGACGACGAGCTACCATGTGATCGGATCGGGTCAGTACAATATCTCGTCCCCCACCTATGTCAGTGGTCTCGAGCTGAACATCCAGCAAAACTTCGATTTCCTTCCCGGCTTCTGGAAGAACTTCGGGGGCTCTGTGAACTATGCCTTTACCCAGGCCAAGCAGAGAGGCACAGGCGCGGCGGCAGTGCCGTTCCCGGGCATTTCGAAATTCAATTATAATGCGATCCTCTACTATGAGACGCCGAAATTTGGGGTGCGCGCGGTTTACAACTGGCGTTCGGAGTACAATCTCGACGGTCAGGGCACCTATTACGGCGCTGCCCGTAACGCGGCGGCCCGTGGCCAGCTCGACATGTCGGCGTCCTACAATGTCAGCGATAGCATAACGGTGTCTCTGGATGCGTACAACCTGACCAATTCCTACCGTAAGGAATATCAGGGTGACGAACGGATGATCCGTCAGATCGACTATGATGGCCGCACGATTACGGCAACCGTGCGTGCGACCTTTTAGGTCCACTCCACTCCTATAGGTGCAATTCTAACTGACTGTGAGCAGTGTGGTCGTCGGCCACACTGCTTTTTTTATGCTGAATGGACATGGGTCGTTCGAGTTCGGGCTTGTCAAAAAAAGTCCTACAAATTAAAGTTTGAATATAACAAGCCATTTTCCATATAAAACAAACGGAGCGATGCCATGAAGATGACGAAACGCGAGTGGTTCCGTGGTAGCGCCGGTCTGGCGCTGGCATCGGCCATGCCCGCCGGTGCGGCGGAGCTCGTCGAGCCGGGCTTTGACACCCTTGCCGACGGGCCGTTCAAGCCGCAATGGACGTCGTTGGAAAGCCAGTATCAGGTGCCGGACTGGTTCCGTGACGCCAAGTTTGGCATCTGGGCGCACTGGGGGCCACAGTGTGTGCCGGAAGCAGGCGACTGGTACGCGCGCGAAATGTACCTGCAGGGCAGTGGGTCTTATAAGCACTTCGTCAAGACCTATGGTCACCCGGCGGATACGGGCTTTATGGACCTTCTGCCGCGATGGAAGGCGGAAAACTGGAACCCCGATGAGTTGCTTGATCTATATGTCAGCGCCGGCGCCAAATACTTCATGTCTATGGCCAACCACCACGACAATTTCGACATGTACGCTTCGCGTTTCCACGACTGGAACTCAACGCGTATTGGCCCGCGCAAGGATATTGTCGGCATTTGGGAAAAGGCGGCGCGTAAGCGGGGCTTGCGCTTTGGTGTCTCTAACCACTCGGCCCACGCCTGGCACTGGTTCCAGACGGCCTATGGCTACGACGCCGAAGGCCCACGTCGCGGCGAACGCTATGATGCTTACAAGCTCAATAAGCTGGATGGTAAGGGCAAGTGGTGGGAAGGCCTTGATCCGCAAGAGCTTTATGGAGGAGCGGTTATGCCGCTCCCCGATGGCTTCGACAGCATCTCAACTGCCAATGCCTGGCACGAACTGAACGACCGGGTGTGGGATGAAAAGCCGCCGCTGCGCAATCCGGCCTTTACGCGCCAATGGTATCTGCGGTGCAAGGACCTGATCGATAGCTATCGTCCGGATATGGTCTATTTCGACAATTTCGACCTGCCTTTGGGGCAGGCCGGGCTTGATATCACCGCGCACTTCTACAATGCCTCCGCCAAATGGAATGGCGGCAAGGTCGAGGCCGTCGTCAACATGAAGCCGCACGGCCCCTTTAATGGCGGTATCGTCGCCGATGTCGAACGGGGCTCGAAGTCCGGTATCGACGCGCGGCCGTGGCAGACCTGCACCTGCATCGGGCAGTGGCACTATAACCGCCGCCTGTATGACGAAAAGAAGTACCGCCCGGCCGCCGACGTCATCCATCGCCTGTGTGATATCGTTTCCAAGAACGGCAATCTGCTGCTGAGCGTGCCGGTGCGCCCGGACGGCACGATTGACTCCGAGGAACGCAAGATCGTCGAGGGTATTGGCTCTTGGATGTCGCGCTTCTCTGACTCCATCTATGGCACGCGCCCGTGGCAGGTCTTTGGCGAAGGCCCGACCCAGGTTGGCGCGGGCATGTTCGGCGAAAGCTCACAAAAACCGTTTACCGCCGAAGACCTGCGCTTTACGACCAAAGGCAAGGCCCTCTATGCGATCACGCTGGGCCGTCCGGCGCAGACGGTCACTATCCGCTCGCTCCAAGGGCGCGATCAGAAGCGTGTCAAGCGGGTGGAGGTCGTGGGCAGCCGCGATCCACTGACCTTCCGTCAAAGCGCTGACGGTCTGGTCATCGACATCCCGGCGGCGGCCAGCCATGAGTTTGGTGTGGCCCTCAAAATCTACGGCGTGGTTTGATAAGAAAGGGGGCATGTGCCCCCTTTCGTTTAACCTTTGAAGCGGATAGCGACCTTTTGCCCGTCATAGAGGTGGCTGCGGGTCTGCGGCGGGTTTTGCCCGTCGATCAGAACAAAGCGAAGCGCGCGCTTTTGCGCCATGCCGGGGAAGCCTCCATGACGCGCGCCGACGCTTAGGGTCTGCGTCGCCTGCGACCAGTTCAGCGCGCAGGTGCAGTAGGCGCCCTTTTCATAGTCATAGGTTTCGTTGTCGTCCTCATAAAGCGTGAAAGCGGCATCGGCCCCGGCATAGATTCGGACCTCATAGGGCGCATCAGGTTGCTCGGTGGCGTACTGCATGACCGGCCCCAAAGGCAAGATCGACCCTTCGCGGATGTAAAACGGAAACACATTGAGCGGGGTTTCGCGCGTCAGGGTCTGACCGCCCGCCACCTTTTCACCGCTCCAGAAGTCGTACCAGCCGCTGCCCGCCGGGAGGTAGGTGTGCATGGTGAGGTCGGTGACCTTACGGCTTTCGGCCAAAGCGCGCAGATCGGCGGGCGTGCGCCACGCCAGACGCAGGGAGCGTCCGCCGGTCGCCTGGTAATATTCAATCTTGACCGCGACGGCCTGCCCCCGTTTCAGGGTGAGTTTGGTCCCTTTATAGCGCGCCGCGCCATTCGCCCAATCTTCGACCGCCAGCTTACCGTCTATAAACAGCCGATATCCGTCATCACCTTCTAGCCCCAGTTCAAACTCGCCGTCTTCGGGAACGATGATCTGCCCTTCCCAACGGGCGGAGAAGCTGTTGAGGCCGCTCAAACCGCCGGGCGCTTCGGCCAGAGGTGGCCCCGGCCAGGTGTGATCCAGTTTGACGTCGGTGACCTTGCCCTTCGGAGTTTCAAAATTCTCGCCTTCGAAATACTGCCCGGCTAGCCCCGGACGCCCGTCAGGTGTGCGCAGCGCCGATGCGGGTATGGTGGTCGCCGGTGGGTCCTGAAGATTATACATGGCGCGAGTTACCGGCTGCACCAGACAGGCCGGGCCGAACATGAAGGTGTCGTTGATGTCGTACACTCTCGGATCGTGCGGGAAGTCCATAGGAAGGGCGCGCATCAGCGTGTAGTGCGAGGAGGTCACCTGCCAGCTCAGGCTATAGATATAGGGTAGCAGGCGGTAGCGCAGATGCACGGCGTCAAGCAGCGCCGCGTAGACCGTGGGGTCCAGTGTTTTGAAGATATAGGGCTCGCGCTCAATACTGGTGCCATGCACGCGCATCAGGGGGTTGAATACTGCGAACTGGAACCAGCGGGCGAACAGCTCTCTGTAGGCCGGGTTCTTTTCACCGCCGGGGAAGGTGGTGACGAAGAAGCCGCCCGTATCCTGCGTCCAGTAGGGGTTGCCGGTGATGGTGACGTTGAGCCCACCCGAAATCTGTTCGGCAAAGGTCTTCCAGCTGGCAAAGATATCACCTGACCACGAGGTGGCCGCTGTGCGCTGTGCGCCGGCCCAGGCCGAGCGCGTCAGGGTCAGCACGCGCTTATTGCCAGTGGCCCGTTGCCCGTCGTAGGTGCCTTGCGTCGTCATCAGGGTGTAGGGGTTGAGGTAGCGCGTGAAATCGCCCATGGCGTTGACGCCAAGGCTTTTGATATCGGCCTCCACTTCGACCGCGTCCCAGCAGGCCGTGCCCACCTCGACCTCGGTGCCGTCCATCCACAGGGCATCGACGCCCTTGTCCAGCAAGCCATGCTTGATGTGTTTGAAATAGATCTGCCGGCCCTTGGCGCTGAAGGCGTCATAGATGCGCGCCTTTTTGGAGATCCAGTGGAGCGGCTTGAAGCGCAGGCCGTAGCTGTCGAGTTCTTTTGCGAGCGCCGTGTCGTTGCCGATGGATGGCCAGATGGAGATCATCAGCTTCAGGTGCAGATCATGGATTTTGCGGATCATGCCGTCGGGATCGGGGAAGCGTTCCTTGTCCCAGATCATGCCGCTCCAGCTACCGTCCTTATCGGAGCCCCAGTATTGCCAGTCTTGCACGATATAGTCGAGCGGGAAGCCCTCATTGCGGAAGGTCTCGGCCACTTCGACTAAGCGCTGCTGTGTCTGGTAGCGCTCCTTGCTCATGAACAGGCCGAAGGCCTGTTTCGGGTACATGGGCGCGGCCCCGGTCAGGGTCCGGTAGGCGGCGATGACCTTATCGGCGCTGCCGCCGCCCATGAAGTAGTAGTCGACGCCGCCCGGCGCGCTTTCAGCCCAAAGGGTAGCGCCATCAGCTTTGTCAGAAAACCGCATCTTTGAATAGGTGTCCCACAGGATGCCGTAGCCTTCGGAAGACACCATGACGGGGATGATGATGCCGGTATTGGTCTGCACCAGAAGGAGGTTCTGACCGCGGCGGTTCAGCGTCGCTTCGTTGACATAGCCAAAGCCATAAATGCCTTCGCCGGGTTTCAGGGTGAAGCTGTTTTCGACCTCATAGCTTTGAGCGTCCTGCAAGGTAACCGGGCGAATGGCCTGCGGTGACGTGGCGCGTTCGCGCGTGTAAAGGCGGCCATCGGCAGACAGGAAGCTCAGCGCGCCCGAAGCCTTGTCGATCTCGATGCTCAAGGCCGCGCTTTTAATGCGTAGGGCGGTCTTGCTGTCCTCGATCTGGAACGCGACGGATTTGGGGTGGCCGAGGATGACGATACTCTTGTTGGTCCAGTGATTTTTGCCGAGATGCGCGTTCACCCGCACGGTGGTGGGGCCATAGAACAGGACCGTCTTGGTGACGCCGTTTAGGTAAAACTGAACGCCTTCGCTCAGCCGCTGATACTGAAAACCTGACGCATTTGGCGCGGGGAGGCGGATCACATGCCCGTTGGTGTCGAGCGCGCTCAGCCCCTTGGCATGGGCGGCATGGGCCGCGGCCGCAAGGGAGGAACCGGTGAGGGCTGCAAAGGCCCGACGTGAGATGCGCATGATATCCTCCGGAAGTCTTGTTATTAGTCTGAGTATATTAAAACGAGTTTTGATGCGCGCTCAAGGTTTGATTTGGACCCAATACCGTTTTGCGAGCCGCGACGGCGACTGCAAATTGAATTGACAGACCACTTTCCTCAGGCCTACCAAATTGGTTGGCCAAATCAAGGCGTCATGGCTTTTTCCGGGCAGGGGTATGAGACACGATCTGAGCGTAAATATAAGACCCTGGCGCTATCTGGCGGGCATGGTTCTGAGTGGGTGCCTCCTGGCCGGGGCTGCGCTGGCCGAGCCATTTCGCGCCTCCGGAGTGGTGATGGCCGAACCATCGGGCCCGGTCATCAGCCGCTACATCTTCGGTCAGTTTTCCGAGCATCTGGGGCGTGGCATCTATGAGGGCATCTGGGTTGGACCGGACAGCCGCATCCCCAATGTGCGCGGCATCCGCAGCGATGTTGTGGGCGCGCTGAAAGCCATTCATGTGCCGGTTGTGCGCTGGCCCGGCGGCTGTTTTGCCGATGAATATAACTGGCGTGACGGCATTGGCCCGCGGTCCAAACGCCCGGCGCGTAAGAACAACTGGTGGGCCGGATCGCCCGAAACCAATGCCTTTGGTACGCATGAATATTTTGACTTTGTCGAGCAGATCGGAGCCGACGCATATGTGTCGATGAATGTCGGAGCCTCCACGCCGACCGAGATGCGCCAGTGGGTTGAATATATGACCTCGGAAGCGGAGGACACATTGGCGCAGGAGCGTCGGCGCAATGGTCGTGACAAGCCCTGGCCGGTCAAGTTCATCGGGATCGGCAACGAATACTGGGGCTGCGGTGGCAAGATGACGCCGCAGCAGTACGCGCGCGACTTCATGCGCTTTACTGCCTTCTACCATCCGCAGCCCGGTCAGGCGGCCACCCGGGTCGCCGTAGGGGCCAAGAATGGCTTGACCGGGTGGACCGACGCCGTGATGGCTGAGGCGCTGGAGAATATGGACGCGCTGTCCGTCCACTACTACACCTCGCCCACCGGCAATGTCGATGTGACAAAGCCCGCGACGGGGTTCGACGCACAGGACTGGGCAGATACCTTCGTGCAGACCCTGAAGATGGACGAGTATGTCTCCGCCCATTCCCGCGTGATGGACGCTCATGATCCACAAAAGCGCGTGGCGCTGTTTATCGATGAATGGGGCACCTGGTACACGGTCGAGCCGGGCACGGATCCCGGCCACCTCTATCAGCAGAACAGCCTGCGCGACGCTCTGGTCGCAGCAGTAAATTTCGACATCTTTATCCGTCATGCCGACCGGGTCCGCATGGCCAACATCGCCCAGACGGTCAATGTGCTGCAATCGCTCATCCTGACGCGCGGGCCGCAGATGGTGCTGACGCCAACCTACTACGCCTATCAGATGTACGTGCCGTTTCAGGAGGCCACTGCCCTGCCGCTGCGGCTGGCTGCCCCGGATATTAAGGTCGGTACCACCTGGATGCCGTCGCTCAGTGGAGTGGCGGCGCGCGCGACAAACGGCGACTATCTGGTGGCCCTGAGCAATCTGTCACCACACGACGCCGTGGAGATGCGTCTTGATCTGCGCGACCTGCATGTTCAGGCGATCAGTGCGCAAATACTGACGGCGGATGACATGGACGCCCACAATGATTTCGGACGCTCAGACACCGTAAAACCGCACACCTTTGACGAGGCGCGGCTCGAAAACGGGTATCTGGTTGTGATGCAGCCCGCTAAATCGCTCATTGTGCTTACCTTAAAGTAGGCGTTTAGGGCTTTACCTTGACCTCGCGGATCGTGCCATCGCGATTATAGCGCAGCGGCGCGATGCTTATGGAGCGCTTGTGGTCGCCGCCGCCGGGCAACAGGTTGTCGTGATAGAAGAACCATGGCTTACCCTTGAAGGTGAGGATCGCCTGATGGTTGGTCGAGATTTTCAGATAGTCAAAAATCACGCCGCGATAGGTGTAGGGCCCCATTGGCGTCTTTGAGGTTGCATAGACGATTTGCCCCGGCCAGCCGGTTGAAAAGCTGAAATAGTAGAGGCCCTTATGCTTGTGCAGGAACGGGGCCTCGCCGTACTTCTTCTTGGGGTCATCCGCCGGAAAGCCCTTTATGACCAGATTTTCGATCGGGCCGGCCAGCGAGGTCATATCGGCATTGAGCTTGACGATTTTGGGCACACGCGTGCCAAAGGTCAGGTAGGCCTGCCCGTCATCGTCGATCAGCACCTGCGGATCGATGGGTTCATCCCCGGCGTTGGCGTCGCGCGCCTTGTCGATCAGGGCGTCGCTGCGTGCGTCTTTGAATGGCCCGGCCGGGTTGTCGGCTACGGCCACGCCAATCTTATCGCCGCCCACGGGGGCGTAAAAATAGTATTTGCCGTTGCGATAGGCGGCTTCGGGGGCCCAGGCCTTGGCATCGGGGCGCGCCCACTTGAAGACAGTAACATCCAAAAACGCGCCGTCGTCGCGCCAGGTTTTCAGATCGTTCGATGTATAGAGACGCCAACTGGTCGAATCCCAGTATTTACCGGAATTGGAAGCATCATCCGTGGCATAGAGATAGACCTTGCCGTTGAACACGTGCGGTGACGGATCGGCATTGAAGCGGGTGCTGATCGGTTCTCCGGCAAGGGCCTGCGTCGCCATAAGCAGCAGGAGGGCGGCACTGATTTTAAAGGTCATGGTATCATCTATCGCGAAGTGAAGGTGAGGGAGGCAGCGGTCAGGCCTTCGGCGCGGGCCTGAAATGTGAAGCGTCCGCTGGTCTTAGTCGTCTGCACAATGGCCTGCGCATAGCCGTTAAACAAGCGGCGATAAGGGGCCTTGTCGGATTCGTGGCTGTTCGGATTGCCGTTGCCGACGCCGATCAGACGGCTCGGTCCGGTCAACGCAAACTGGATCAGATCGTCAGCCAGCGGCACGGGGGTGCCGACCTTGTCGACGGCGCTGACGCTAACCATCGCCACGTCCTGACCGTCAGCGCTCAGTTGCATCCGATCGGCGCTGAGTATCAGACGATGAGGCGCGCCGGCGGTCTTGCGTTCGGTCTTCATCACCACCTTGCCACGCTTATAGCCATAGGCGGTGAGGGTGCCCGGTGTAAACGGAACGGTCCATTCCAGATGCGAGTCGCGTCGCATCGTCTGGCGGCCCAGCGACTTGCTATTGAGGGATAGCTCGACCTCATCGCAGTTGGAATAGGCCCAGACCGAAACCGTCTCGCCTTCGCTCCAGTTCCAGTGCGGCAAAAGGTGCAGCACGGGTTCGTCCTGCCACCAGGCGCGGTAATAGTGATAGACGTCCTTGGGGAAGCCGCAACTGTCGAAGACGCCGAAATTGGAGGCGACCGAAGGCCACCAGTTAAACGGTGTCGGTTCGCCGCGATAGTCGAACCCGGTCCAGATAAAGCCGCCCAGCAGGTAAGGTTTTGAATTATAGAGGCTCCACCAGCTTTCCGCCGTCGCGCCCCAATAGGGGTGTTCGGTATCGAAGGCCGCCACGACCTGCCGTTTGGCGTCGGTCTTGTATTCGCCGCGGGTGGACACAGCGCTGGCGGTCTCGGTGCCGATGATGGGCATGTCAGGGAAGCGCGTGCGGAAGGGCTCGATTTGGGCTTCGTGATAGTTGAAGCCTATGACGTCCAGCGCCGTTGTTATGCCGTCGCCAAAGCCCTTGTTCATAGCGGCATTGACCTTGCGCGTCGGGTCAAGCTCACGGATGCGCCGCGCCATGCTTTTTGCCACCTTCAGGCCGCGCGCTGTCATTTGCTGCGGTTCCTCATTGCCGATGGACCACAGGATGACGCTGGGGTGATTGCGGTCGCGGCGGATCAGGGCCTCAAGCTCGCTCAGGCCCTGACGGCTGGAGGTCATCTGGCGCGCTTCGTCGATGACCAGAAGCCCAAGTTCGTCACAGGCATCGAGCAGTTCCGGCGTCGGCGGATTGTGGGAGGTGCGATAGGCGTTGGATCCCAGACTTTTGAGTTGTTTCAGACGCCACACCTGAAGCGCATCCGGGATGGCCGCGCCGACTCCGGCATGGTCCTGATGGTTATTGGTGCCCTTGATCTTGAGGGGTTTACCATTGAGGAAGAAGCCCTCTTGGGCATCAAAACGCAGGTCGCGCAGACCGAAACGCAGCGTGTAAAGATCGCGGGTCGCCTCCGTGGTCACCTCCACCCGCAGCGTGTAAAGATAGGGGCTTTCGATGGACCATAGGCGCGGCTGTGGCAGGGTCAGGCGCACCTCGCGGGTCGCCCGGGACTGCGCCGCCAGTTCGACCGTCTGGCGTGTCGTGGCGACCGCGGTGCCATCCCTGTCCAGTGCAGTGACATCGAGCGTGGTGACGCGTCGCGCGTCGCTGCGGTTGACGAGATCGACCGAAGCTTCGACCATGCCGTTCGTCTTCGGCCGAACAAACACGCCCCATTGCGGCACATGCACGGGGTCGGCCTTGACCAGCCATACGTGGCGATAGATGCCGGCCCCTTCGTAGAACCACCCTTCACCATAGGAGGCATCGACGCGCACCAGCAGCACATTGGGCGTGTCGTCGGTATTGATAAAATCGCTAATATCAACGCTGAAAGAGGTGTAGCCGCTGTCGTGCCGCTCCAGCACATAGCCGTTAAAAATGATGGTGGCGTCACGGAATACGCCATCGAACTCCAACCACAGACAGCGGGCCGCATCGGCCTTGTCGAGTGTGATCAGACGGCGATACCAGCCGACCGAGGTTTCCGGAAACTTGCGCCCGATCGGCTTATAGCCGTGTGCGGCGGCGTAGTCCTCATCGTCCTTGTCCGCCGGATTGCGGCGATAGTCTTCATTGTTAACGAAGGGCAGTTCGACCGCCCAGTCGTGCGGCAGGATGACGGGCCGCCAGGTGGAATCGTCGTAATCGGCCGCGTCGGGCTTGGCACCGCTGCGGCCCTGCTTGGCGAGGGTACGCTGATTGGCACCGAAGCCGAAATCGCGTTCCAGATCTTCGGCATGACCGAAGTGAAAGCGCCAGTCGTCCTCAAGGCGCAGACGCTGACGCGGGCTGTTTGGCTCTGGGGCGGCCGTCGCGGCCGGGGTCAGAGTGGTGGCCATGCCGAGGACAGGGAGGCTGGCCATTACGGAGCGTCGGTTGGGTGTCATCGGTCACGCAATCATAAAAGAGGCGCACCCTCTCAAAAGTCCGGAATTTGGAGAGGATGCGCCCAGTTGCCGAAGCCGGCACACGCTTTGTCCGGCGTTTCGGGGAGGACGGTAATCAGATCAGACGAGGATCTTGCCGGGCGAGGCCAGACCGTTGCTGGCCCCTCTGGCCAAAAGGATCGCCCCTTCGACGGCGTCCTGTTCCGGCTCGCTGAGGAGCGCCGCGTCACGCGTCGAAAGCCAGGGGCGGATTGGCTCACCCAGACCGCCAACCAGAGCGATGCGTTTAGCCCCCAGATGGTGCAGTCGCCGCAGATAAAGCCCGATATCTTCGGCCACCCCGCGCACCAGTGCCGTGGCGACCAGATCGCCCTTCTCGGCATAGGCCATGATGGTGGGGGCCATAGCGCCGTAGTCACTGGGTGTGGCTGTGGTGACAAAGGCGATCACGTCGGCGGGTTGCCCGCCAAACGAGGCGATCATTTCGCGCGTGAAGTCGGTTGCCGGGGCGATCTTGTCAAAGCCGCGCAGCGCCGCCCTGAGGGCCGCCCGGCCAAGCCCTGCCGCTGAACCGTCATCGCCGACTTCGAAGCCCCAGCCGCCGATCCCGTGACCCACGCCGTCGCTGAGAATATAGCCTGCGCTGCCCGTGCCGCAGATCTGAATAGCGCCGTCCTTGCCCGAAAAGGCCCCCAGACAGGCGGCGTGCGCGTCGCTGGCCACCGAGATTGCGCCGAAATCCGGGCCGGCATCGACTGTCACCTGCGCACTGGTGGCCGAGGTGACCCCGGCTAGGCCCAGCCCGATATGGATGTCGGGCAGGTCGGCATGGGTGAGCTGCGCCTGCGACAGGGCCTCATCGACGGCGGCCATGATGTTGCGCCACACGAGCCCCAAACCCAGACGGATATTGCCCGCCCCGCCAAAGCCTTCGCCCAGCACCTGCCCGGCGCGGTTACGCAGGCGCGCCCGGCAGCGCGTGCCGCCGCCATCAACGCCGATATAGTAGAGGGGAGGGATAATGTCGCTCATGATAGTCACGCTAATAACAGAGACAGGACGGTCCGGTTGCCCGGATCAGAGTTTGATAATGAGGTGTTTGCGGTCCATCCACCAGCCCAGAGCCCAGCAGATCAGCATGTAACACATGGCGCAGGCCAGTGCGCCCCACGAACCTGTCAACGGCGTCTGGAACACGTGCAGGCCGATCAGGTCGTAAAGCCCATGGCCGTCGGCGTTCTTAAAGGTTTGCAGGACTGTGACCAAAAGTTCTGAGAACAGATAGATGACCAGGGGATTGCGCCCGAAGGTCTCAAAGAAGCCCAGACCCTCGCGCCGCTCGGCCAGATCGACATAGGCGATGATGCCGGACAGGATCAGGCAGTCGAGCCCGATGGTCAGCACCGCAAAGGACGACGTCCACAGGCGCTTGGAGAAGGGGAAGCCAAAACTCCACACCAGAGCCGCCGCAACCAGCGCAAGCCCGGCCCCACTGAGGATCATGACGGTGCGCCGACGGTCCTCGCTGTCGAGAATCAGACGGCCGCACAGATAGCCGGCCAGCACATTGACAATAGCGGGAAGTGTCGAGAGCAGGCCTTCGGGCTCATAACCCTTGGCCCCGCCGCGGTACATGTGGTCAAGGCCCAGCACGAACTGGTCGATTTTCGCTCCCAGATTGCCCGTCATGGTGAGCGCGTCGGCGGCCGGTGTGAAGGCGTAGAGCAGTCCCCAATAGCCGAACAGCAGCAGCGCACTCAATATCACCAGACCGCGCACTGACAGATATCGCGCCGCCAGCGACGCAAACAGGTAACAGAGCGCGATACGCTGAAGCACACCCATGATGCGCGTATGGCCGATGTCGTTGAAGGCCCATGCCCCGTCTGTCGTCTGATGCACGAAGGGGAACCAGTACATCAGATAACCCAGCAGGAAGATCAGGGCTGAGCGTCTCAGCACCTTCAGCAGAAACTCTTTGTGCGGCAGAGGCTTGCGGAAGGCGAAGACCATCGAGTTGCCGATGGCAAACAGAAACGAGGGAAAGACCAGATCGGTCAGGGTAAAGCCGAACCACTGCGCGTGCTGAAGCTGCGCAAACGGCTCCGCCCCGGCGGGCGAGGTGTTCACCACGATCATGACGCAGACCGTCAGGCCACGAAACACGTCAAGGGCGGTGTAGCGGGCGGCGCTCATGTCTTGGCCCCTAGGTGCGCAACCAGAGCCCGGGCGGCGTTGAGCGGCTGTTTCGGCGCGTGGCGCTTGAAGGCTATATCGGCCCTGACCCACGCCTGCTCCCAGTCGATCAGTTCGCGCGTAAAGGTCTTCTGATCGAAAGGCGCGCCTCCGCTTGCCGAGGCGCGCAAGGCGGCCAGAAGCTTCATCCAGCGCGGCAGGTAGAAGTCTTTGTAGAGCCCCTGCCACGCCTTCGAAGCATAGTCGTTGAGATTGCCCTTGCCACCCCATACTGTGACCTGCGCCTTGGCGTTCATCACATAGTAAGCCTTTTCTTCAGACGTATCGCCATAGGCGCTCGCCTCATCGATCCAGCTGGCCAGCGTGTCGGGCTGCGCCCCCATCAGCGTATCGACCTGCGTGACCAGCGCGATGACCTCTTCGCGCAAGCCGTCGCCGGTTTTCACATCGCCCGACTTATAGGCCTTCATGGCGGCGATCAGACGGTCGTCGATCTCTTCGGAGACCAGATGACGCACGGCATCAATTACGTCGTGGCGATAAAGCGCCGAGCCTCCAAAACCTTTCAGCGAGAGAAGGGCATCAATCGCGCGGCGTAGTTTTTTGCGGTCGCCCGGGTGGCCCTCGAACTCGACCATATCTGCCGTCGGGCGTTTGCACAGGAGGTAGGCCCCAGCCTTGCTGCGCCACCAGCGCGGCGACCAGTAGCGCGTCGAAAACGCCGCCTCGACATAGGTGCTCCATGCCAAAATAAGCGCGGGCGTCACCTGACCATATCGGCTTTTCAGGTAGGTGGTGAGCCATTCGGTCACCGTTTGATTGGCCTGACCCCAGGCCAGATCATAGGCGTATTCATAGACGATGGAGTTGTTGTGCAGACCTTCGGGGAAGAGGCCGAAGCCCTTGAGGTCGCCCGTGTCCTTGCGTGCCAGAAGGCCCCGGATGTCGTCGCGGTAGAAGCCGAGATCCCCATAGACGGGGTTTGACGCGCCGTAATTGTGCACATAGCCGTAAATCCACGGCTTGCCCTGAAAGGCGTTGCTCGATTGCCAAACGCCGGGGTAGCGGTCATTACCGATATCAAGGATCATCAGCTTATCCTGCGGCACGTCGCGCAGGAAAGCCCCGATGGCGTCGGGCGTCCAGAAGTGCTTGTCTGCGCCGAACAGCCAGCCCTGCATGGTCCACACGGCATCGGGCCGCGCCTGACGGATGGAATCATAGATGGCTTTGCCATAGGCGGCGAGTCGCTCAGCTTTCACCGCCGGATCGACGACGGTCTCTGTTTCCTTCGTGTTCGCGGTTGAGTCGCCGTACTTGGCGTTCTTGACGTCCGAACCGTCGTGTGAGATCGGCGGCAGCATCTCGTTGAAGGAATCGGCCAGATAGTAGCGGCCTTCGCCATAGGTCTCAGTGTAGAGGGCGATGAAACGCGCGGCGATCTTCGCAAACAATGGATCGGCCGGATCGAGCCAGTAGGTCTCATGGAAGCCTTCCCACGGACGCATGGGATAGATGCGCGCCTGCGGGTGCTTCTGTGCAAAGGCCTTGGGCACATAGCCGCCAAAGGCCGGAAGGATGGGCGTCATGCCCAGTTCTTTCATGCGGCCCAGAATGCGGCTCTGTAACTTGTGTTTCTTCTGGATCCACGCCTGCGGAACGGGCGCCAGATAGCCCTCGATGTTGCCCATACGGTGCCAGGGCGTGAAGGCGGGGCCTGAAAAATAGTCAGACAGTTCGGCGTCGTTCAGGCCCAGCTCGCGCCATAGAGCCTGCCAGACATATTCCTGTCCTTCCATAGCCAGCGGCATGTCGATGCCGTGAAGCGCCATCCAGTCCAGTTCGCGCTCCCAGCGCGCCCAGTCCCAAAAGGGCGTCGTATACCCAAAGGTGCAGGTATTCATATAAACCCGGTGCGCGAACGGGCTTTCGACCTTTGTTCCACTGGCGTTCGGCAGGCGCGTAGGCAGGGCAACGCGGTTGCCTTCCCAGCTCAGGTTCGCCGCCCCTGCGCTTTTGAGGTAGCTATAAGCACCGTGGGTCAGGGCCACCGGTGAGTTGCCTGCGATGGTGACGCTAGCGCCTGTGCTTTTGGCCGCGTACCACGGAGTGGTGCCGGAAGCATCCAGCGTCAGACGCACACGCGCCGCTTCCCTGCCCAGAAGGCGCCTAAGCACACCCTCAGCGGCGGAGGTCGTGGTGGCTTCGGCGCGCGCCACAGGCATCATGAGGCCCAGCGCGGTCGCCGTGGCCATTGAGGTTGAAAGGAACGTCCGGCGGCTAAGTGCGGGCATTGCAGGGTCTCAACGGAGGAAGGAACGCGAACAGCAACTGACCTTGATTACGCTGCCTTATGGGAAACAAAAGGTGAATGACAGGCCGGATTTACTGCTGAGCCGAAGAAATATCGCATTTAATATTTGATTCAGCCCGATAATTCTGTGCCGCCGGGTGAGGGTGGCTATGAGAGTAGTCTATGCGTCAAAAAATTGGCCTGTCAATTTTTTATATCAAAACTGTGTCGCTTTTTTCCGTGCAGATAACTGCGACACAACCGGCGTGGTTGGCGATTAGGATTCTAAAATATTGTTATGAATGTATTTTTATAGAACCAGTCTGCACCCTAATGGGTTGCAATGGCTCTGCTCCTTGCGCGGCATGCCGGTTAACCGGGAGCGCATACGTCTGGCGACTCAGCGGCTAACCGCTCAGGACGGCGCTTTGGCGGGCCAATATTGGTTTGACCTATCCGAGTGAAAGGCAAACGCTTGCCGCCCAAACATTGGCAAACCAAACCGTTTTGAGCGATTTGTATACCGTGGATATTTTTGCTTGTGTCATATATGAGACACCGTTTCGTCAAATTCGTAATTTGGTTGACCTCTTATTTGTGGTCGCAAAAAACTTAAATATCTGAAAAACTTTAATTAAAAAAATTGGTAGCGGAACCATTTCGCAATTGCGGCCAAATTGGCGCGCAAAAATCGTTTATGTCAGACAGATTACAAATTGACAGGCCAATTATTCGGCGCATATTCACCCTCGATTGACGCCGGTGGCTCATTAAGTTGTCCCTCAGGTGTCGTCAATAAGACGATAGAAAAAGCAGAAAATGCTTAAGTTGAGTAAGCCGCGACTTTAAAGTCTGTGTTGCGTGCAGGGATGTTAACAAGGTCTGAATCCGGTCCTTTACCTTGCGCCAAACACAGAAAAAGGCCGCGGGATGGAATTGCACCAAGGTCATGCCGCTCAGTTGAGTAAGGCCAGATATCCCAGGAGAAGTTAGAGATGAAATTGCGGTCATACGCGAGGGGGACGAAATCCATCCTTCTTGGCGCCACCATGCTGATGGGTTGCGGTGCCGCCGTCGCGCAAGCGCAGGATGCCGCGAAGGACGCGGCTGAGCCGGAAGTGGTCGTCGTTACGGGTCTGAAAAAGAGCTATGCTGACGCCGTTCGTGCCAAGCGCAACAATATTGAAATCACCGACGGTATTTCATCGGACGGTCTGGGTCGCTTCCCCGACCTGAACGTGGGTGAGGCGCTGCAACGCATTCCTGGTGTTCAGATCAACCGCGAAGCGGAAGGCCGTAACGCCACCATCAACGTGCGCGGCATGCCGGGCTCCTACGCCCGCACGACGCTGAACGGGGTGGCCTTCGCTGCGCCGCCGTCGCTTGCTAATGATCAGGGCGCACCGCTGGGTGCCTTCAACTCCGACATCTTTTCGGCCTTCGTGATCGAAAAGTCTCCGATGGCCAATGCCCAGTCGGGCGGCCTGTCGGGCAATGTGGATATGCAGATCGCCGGCGCCCTGTCGCGCTCTGAAGGTGGTCTGTTCAAGGCCGCTATGGAATATAACGAACTGGGCGGCATGACGGCCCCGGCTTTCACGCTGGGCTACAACAAGCGCCTGAGCAGCGATCTGGCGGTGTTTGGTACGGTCGCGTATAAAAAAGAGAACTTCCGTCGCGATACGCTGCGCTTTAACGGCTACAGCCGCCTGACACCGGGCCTGACTGGCCTGTCGCAATCGCAGTTTGCTGCCACCTACGGTGATTATTATTCGGCGACGGCCTGCCCGTCTTCGGGTTCGTTCTGCCGCACGCTGAATGACGCGGTCGGGGCCACAACCGGGCAGAATTTCAACACGGCAACCACGGGTTCGAAGGGCAATACCGGCGTTTATGCGCTGGACGCCATACGTCAATACACCCGCGAAAACATCGGTGAGCTGTGGACTGCGACGGGCGGCATCGAATGGAAGCCGAACGAAAACACCAAGGTGGGTCTGATCGGTTACTATAGCCAGCGCGATCTGCCGAAGACGACGCAATACTTCCTTATCAACGCTGTGTGGGACGGTGCGGGCACCATCACGCCGTCGGGCACGCCGGTTCAGACCTCGGATGGCCGCTGGCTTTATCAGACGGCCGACTACGCCAACTTCCCGGCCAAGTCGTCCACCCGTCTCTACTCGCAAAAGCAGGAGTCGGAGGGTTTTGTCGGTAACCTCGACTGGTCGAACGAAGACTGGAAGGTTTCTGCCATTGTTGCCGGCTCGAAGGGCGCCAACCAGTCTCTGGAAACCGAACTGGATCTGCAAACCAACCCGGTCACCGGAGGCAACGGCATCACCGGCCGACTGACGACCGGTTTCGGTGATCTGGACGGCTTCAGCTACACCGTCAACCCCACTCCGCAAAACGTAATCTTCAACACGGGCTGGATCTGGGGTGCCAGTTCCGATCCTGAGGGCTACAACACCGCCGATGGCAAATATTATCTGAACATCTCCGGTTCGGAAAGCTTTGCCGAACAGACCGTTACCTCGGCGCAGGTCGATGTTGAGCGCTTCGTAAACTTCGGCCCGATCACCAGCGTCAAGGGTGGCCTGCGTCTTGAAAAGAATGAGTTCAAGTCGTGGGGCTTCCGCAACATGGCCTACGGGGCGAAGCTGCAAAACATCACGCAGGACATGGTCTATACGCCGTCCTTCGTGGACGACTTCATGAACGGCAATGCCTCGATCAGCAAAAACTGGCAAGTCATCGATGCTGAGCGCTTCATCGCCGCGGTTACGCCGGTAGACATCTACACCCCGTCGGGCGGCGGTCTGACGACGCGCGGCTTCAACATCCTGTATAAGGATGGTGCGTTTGCCGATAACAACTATCGTACCCAGAACAACCTGACCCAGGCCTATATCCAGTTCAAGTACGAAACCCAGCTTCTGGGCACCCGTGTCCGCGGTAACTTCGGTACCCGTTACGAAGGTACGGAAAATACAATCGACTCGCTCGACACCTACCGTAACTTCACGGGCGCCGTTGGCTCTCTGTCGGACTTCAAGTGGCAGCGTCTGGAAAACAAGTATCACTACTGGCTGCCGTCGGCGATCTTCGTCGCAGACGTCCGTGATGACCTGATCGTGCGTGGGGCCTATTATAAGACCTACGTCCGTCCGCAGGACCGTCAGTTCTCGCCCGTGACACGTATCGGCGAGCCTGTGGTTAACTCGCAGCTCTCTACGCCGACCCAGACGATCCGCAATGCCTCGGTTCGCATTGGTAATAACAAGCTGCGTCCGTATCTGGCTGACTCCTACGATCTGTCGCTGGAATGGTATAACCGTCCGAACGGCGTGATCTCGCTGGCCTACTTCAAGAAGGTCATCACGGGTCGCATCGTCGGCACGTCGGATCCGGCGATCCTCTGTCCGGCTGATGGGTCTAACTGGGGCTTTGGTCCGCTGTCGTGGGATGGCCAGAACTGTACTGCGACCAGCCAGAGCACGGCGACCAACGTCCTGCGCATCGGGGCTTCGGGGGCCTACAACCTCGACAGCGACACGACCGTGGACGGGCTTGAGTTCAACATCCAGCAGAACTTCGACTTCCTGCCGGGCTTCTGGAAGAACTTTGGCGGTAACTTCAACTATGCCTACACCAAGTCGAAGAGCCCGGCTATCGCGCCCTTCCCCGGTATATCGAAGCACGCGGCCAACGCCATCCTGTACTACGAAACTCCGAAGTACGGCGTCCGCGCGGTTTATAACTACCGCACCGACTATCCTCTGAACGCTAACGGCACCTATACGGGTGGCGCGCGTTCGGTGAAGGAACGCGGTCAGTTGGACCTGTCGGCCTCGTACAACATCACGGATCGCTTCACCATCTCGCTGGATGCCTACAACATCACCGACGAGAAGCGCTACGAGTACGAAAACGATACCCGCTTCGTGCGCTGGATCGATTATGACGGCCGTACCTTCACCCTCACGGGTCGTGCGACCTTCTAAGCCTCCTGCGGGTTCCCGTTCGCGGGAACCCGTTCCGACCGTATCCAGAGCGCTCCCCCTCCTGAAAATAGCTCTGGATGCGGGCCTCGATGCCTGACAAGTAATTTGTCAGGCATCTTTTTTTCCAGATAACGGGATGGGGACATGTCCCAGAAAATAAGACACGTGGTCATTGCGGGCGGTGGCACAGCGGGGTGGATGACCGCTGCATGGTTTGCGCGACTGCTTAAGGATGACGTAGATACTATCACGCTGGTTGAAAGCGAAGAGATTTCGACCATCGGCGTGGGCGAGGCGACGACCCCCTATATTCGCGTCTTCAATCAGGTATTGGACATCGACGAGCACGCCTTTCTCAAGTCGACCTATGGTACCTACAAGCTGGGGATCGAGTTTGTCGATTGGGGGGCCATCAATAACCGCTATGTCCACCCGTTCGGGCCTTTCGGCCGTGAATTCGGCGCGCTGCCGTTTCATTCGGTCTGGCTGCGCCACGCCCTGAGTGATCGCAACGCGTCGCTCGACGCCTATAATCTTCAGGCGTTGGCGGCCAAAGCCGGCAAATTCATGCCGCCCGCCGGGGCCAATTCACCGCTGGCTGAAATCAGCTATGCCTATCATTTCGACGCGAGCCATTATGCCGCCTTCCTGCGCCAGATGTCTGAGGCCGAAGGGGTGCGCCGCGTCGAAGGCCGCATAGAACACGTCGATCTGGATGAGCGAGGCTTTATTAGCGGTCTGCGTCTGAACGGTGAGCGCCTGATCGAGGGCGACCTGTTTATCGACTGTACCGGTTTCCGCTCGCTGTTGCTGGGTGAAGCGCTGGGTGTCGGCTTTGAAGACTGGTCGCGCTGGCTGCCGTGCGACCGCGCGCTGGCTGTTCCTAGCCGCTCGACCGAGCCGCCCGTGCCCTATACCCGTTCGACCGCACACAGTGCCGGCTGGCGCTGGCGCATCCCGTTGCAGCACCGCGTCGGCAATGGCAGCGTCTTTTGCAGCCAGTTCATGGACGAGGAGACGGCGCGCGAGAACCTTCTGGCCAATCTCGACGGGGAGCCTCTGGCCGAGCCGCGCGCCATCCGTTTCCAGACGGGCCGCCGGCAAAAGTTCTGGGAAAAGAACTGCGTCGCCATCGGCCTGTCGTCGGGTTTTCTGGAGCCGCTCGAATCGACCTCAATCATGCTGATCCAAAACGGCATTGCGCGCTTGCAGTATCTGTTCCCCGATCGCGACTTCCATCAGGCCGATATCGACACCTACAATGCCGATCTGACGCGCGAATATGAGGAGGTCCGCGACTTCCTCATCCTCCATTATTACGTAGGGTCACGTTGTGACAGCGACTTCTGGCGCTATTGCCGCGACATGTCGGTGCCGGACGCCCTGACGCAGCGGCTCAATCTGTTCCGTAGTCGCGGCCGCATCCCGCAGGAGCGTGGCGAGCAGTTCCGTACCGGCAACTGGCTCGCGGTGATGTGGGGGCAGGGCCTGCGCCCGGCCGCACCCGATCCGCTGGTGCTCAGCATTCCTGAGGAGCGTTCGGAAACCTGGCTACGCCAGACGCGCGACGTAATTGCCGCCTGCCGCGACCGGATGCCGCCGCACGAGGACTATATTCGCCATTTCTGCGCGGCCACTATTTCAGCTTAAGGACCCACATGACCCGATCGACGCGCCGCGAAACCCTCGGTGGACTTCTGGCCCTCAGCACCCTGCCTCTACTGGCCGCGCAGGCTCGCGCACAGGGCCCGACGGCGTCGACAAGGGTGCTGAGTTTCAATGCGCCTGCGGCGCGCTGGATGGAGGCCTTGCCGGTCGGAAATGGGCGTCTGGGGGCTATGGTTTATGGCGGCGTCAGGAGCGAACGGCTGCAACTGAATCATATCGAGCTGTGGTCTGGCCGCACGGTCGAGGACAACCCCAAGACCACGCGTGCCGCGCTGCCCAAGGTTCGCGAACTGCTGTTTGCCGATAAGCGCGCCGAGGCAAACCGTCTGGCGCAGGACGACATGATGGCCCCGATGAACGAGGTCGATTACGGCTCGTATCAAATGCTGGGCGACCTGCGGCTGGAGATGGGCCATGAGGAGGCCGTCAGCGACTATAGCCGCGAACTGGATATGGCGACGGGGCAGGTGACGGTGCGCTACCGCATCGGCAAGGCCACCTACAGCCGGACCGTTCTGGCCTCGGCCCCCGATCAGTGTCTGGCCGTGCGGATCGAAACCAGTGCCCCGGAAGGCCTTTCCCTGAAGGCGACGCTGAAGCGCGACCGTGATGTGGCCTTTGACTGGCAGGGTCAGGTGCTGAAAATGTCGGGTCAGCCGCAGCCCTTCGGTGTGCACTACTGCGCCTATCTGGCCTGCCGCAGTGAAGGTGGCAGTGTCGCACCTGACGGCCACGGTTTCCGCGTGTCCGGCGCGCGGGCGGTCGTCCTCAACCTGACCGGGGCTACCGACCTGTTGGCTCCCGAACCGGAAAAGGTGGCGCAGGCCGCGCAGGCCAAACTCGTCGCCCGGTCGTGGCAGGCTCTCGCCCGTGATCAGGAACGCGATCACCGCGCCCTGTTTGAACGGGTGGAGCTGACGCTGGCATCTGCGGGTGTGCCGCGTCTGGCGTCTGAGCGACTGGCGGCGGCGTCAGACGCGGCCGAAATGGCGCTGATCGAGACCTATTTCAACTTCGGACGTTACCTGTTGATTGGTTCCAACCGTCCGGGCTCCCTGCCGCCCAATCTTCAGGGTCTGTGGGCCGATGGTTTTGCGCCGCCGTGGAGCGCCGACTATCACATCAATATCAATATCCAGATGAACTACTGGCCGGCCGAGGTGTGCGGCCTTTCCGAACTGCACGAGAGCCTGTTCGACTATGTGGATCGCCTGATGCCCTATGCGCGGCAGACGGCACAGATCGCCTATGGCTGCCGTGGGGCGGTGGCTCACTATACGACCAATCCGTGGGGGCACACCGCGCTGGATGGCAAGGTGCAGTGGGGGTTGTGGCCCGAAGGGCTGGCCTGGCTAACCCTGCATTACTGGGAGCATTATCTCTATACGGGCGATCTCGAATTCCTGAAGACGCGCGCCTTGCCTGTGTTCCGGGCCTGCGCCGAGTTTACGCTCGACTACCTCGTCGAAGACCCTCGCACCGGCAAGCTCGTTTCGGGTCCGGCCAGTTCGCCGGAAAATAGCTATGTGATGGACAATGGCGAGGTGGGCTATGTCGATATGGGCTGTGCCATGTCGCAATCCATGGCCTTTACCGTCCTGACCCTGACGCAGAAGGCCACTGAGGCCCTGTCGGTTGAGCCTGAACTGCGCGAGGCCTGTGCGGCGGCGCTGGCGCGACTGGACCGGCTGAAGATCGGGCCGGACGGGCGCGTTCAGGAATGGAGCGAGCCGCTGAAAGAGGCGGAACCTGGTCACCGCCATATCTCGCACCTTTTCGGCCTCTATCCCGGCATTGAGATCGACGCCCACGACACGCCTGATCTGGCCGATGCGGCACGGCGCACCCTGGGTGAGCGCTTGCGTCACGGCGGTGGCCACACCGGCTGGAGCGCCGCGTGGCTGACTATGTTCCGGGCGCGTCTGGGTGAGGGCGATGAGGCGCTAGCCATGTTGCGCAAGCTGTTCCGCCAGTCCACAGGGGCCAACTTCTTCGACACCCACCCCTACACGCCGGAGCCGATTTTCCAGATCGATGGCAATCTTGGGGCGACGGCTGCCATCGCCGAAATGCTGGTGCAAAGCCATAGTGGCATCTTGCGGCTGCTGCCCGCCCTGCCGAAGTCATGGGCGAACGGGCGCGTGCGCGGCCTGCGGGCGCGCGGCGGTCTAATCGTCGATCTGGAGTGGGCAAACGGTCAGTTGACCCATTGTGTTGTGAAGGCCTCGCGCAAGGCGCGCTACCGGCTTCTGCCGCCGCCGGGGCAGGAGGGGCTCAAAGCGCTCAGCGCGGGCGAGGAGGCGCTGAACTGGGGCAAGCCGGTCGAATTACAGGCCGGACGGACCTATGCGCTCTGAATTTTTGTTTTGTCGCGATGTTTTTGTCGAAAAACGCGCTCATTTTTCGAGCGATCGCTCACGGTGTGGTGCGAGCGAGGCCAGGTCGGCGGGCAGAGGATCCGATCAAATGCGCGCGGGCGCATTGACCCGACGGTCAAGTGCGGGCTATCCAAGACGTTCAACAGCCGTGCGGCGGAACGTGATGTCAAACGAAGAGATGGCCTCGGAGGAGCTACGCACACAGCGCGATCTGCGGGCGTATCAGATTATTGGGCAATCCCTGCTGCAACGCATCCGCTCCGGTGAGTTTCATGCCACGGGTAAGCTGCCTACCGAGCGCGAACTGGCCGAGGTCTATAGCGTCGGCCGCGCGGTCATCCGCGATGCGCTGGTTATGCTCGAAGTCAAGGGGCTCGTGCAGTCGCGTCAGGGGTCGGGCATCTACATTACCAAAACTGCCTATGCTGAGGGTTGGCCTGAGCGCAACGAGGAGTTTGCCGACCGACCTTTGAGCGAAGCCCCCGCGCCGAAATGGCTCGACATCCTGCACGCTCAGCAATGCCTTGAAAGCCATATTGCCAAGCAGGCGGCGCTGGCGGGTGCCGATGGCCTGTGGCTGGAGGATCTGATTGAGCGCTTGCGTCTGACGGCCTCTGCGGCGGAACTATACCGCCTTGACGGGCAATGGCACAGCGCTCTGGCGCAGGCGTCACGCAATACAGAACTGATGTGGCTGTCGCAACAGATGTGGGAACGCCGGGCTCAGGCTTCGGCGGCGCATCTGCCGAACGACTCACCCCCTTTCCTGGCCCTGCGTAATCTATGCGCTGGCGACCACAAACGGACGTTGGATGCGGTCAGAAAAGGCGATAGCGACCGCGCCTATTACGCCATGTGGCACCACTTCGAGAACCTAAAGACCTTGTACAAGTCCGAAACCATCGCGCTGAGCGTGCCGTCCTGACCGTATTGGCCGCTCAATCCCGGTGAACGGTCATGGCTGAGTCACAAACCTGTAAAGCTTTTTTCGCTGTCTATGGGGCCGTAACCCCAAAATTAGATATTGGTTGGCCAATAAAAAGTGTATGGTCTGAATGGCGGGCGCAACACCCGCACTGCGGCAGACCGCAAGAATTTGAGAGCCCTGATGAACCCCAGAGTGGCATCCCGACACAGCCGTGAAGGTCTCACCGACGCAGAGCCGGCAGGCACCGAGGAGACGTGGAGCGAGAAAGATCTTCGCGCTTATCAGGTGATCGGCAAATCACTTCTGGAGCGCATCCGTTCCGGCGAGTTCCGCAGTAGCGGCAAGCTGCCGACCGAGCGTGATCTGGCGGAAATCTATGGGGTGGGCCGCGCGGTCATCCGCGACGCCCTGGTCATGCTCGAAGTCAAGGGCGCGGTGCAGTCGCGTCAGGGCTCCGGCATCTACATCATGCCGCAGGCCTATGCGCACGGCGTTAATGTTGAAGCATCGGACGGTTTTTCTACAAGCGACCTGGCGGTAGCGCAGCTTAACCCCCAGCATCTGATTGACGCGCATCAATGGCTGGATTGTCAGATCGCGCGCATAACGGCGACGCGCCACAGTGAAGACGACATGGCGTCTATGGAAAAGGCCTTGCAGATGCTGGTCAATACCAGTGCAGATGAGGAATACGAGCCGCGCAACCACCAATTCCATCGGCAGATCGCGCAGGCCACGCACAATTACGAATTTGTCTTCATGTCGGAACAGGCCTGGCAGCGGCGTCAGCAGAGCCCGGCGCTGCGCAATCTCAGCGTTCTCCTGTACGGTGACCGCTTCCGCAGCGTGGTGTTTGCCGACCATCAGCGCACGCTTGACTTCCTGCATCGCGGCGACGGAGACGGGGCCTTCTACTCGATGTGGCACCACTATGAGAATTTGAAAACGGCGCTGACCTTAAGCGAGTCTCTGCCGGCCATCCAGGGCTAAAGCATTCGTCGGCTCAATTGAGCCGACGAGGGCTCTGATTTTTTGTGACGCCTTATCTTTTTGTCCGAGAAGTGGTGTCCACTTTTTGCCATTTCGCTCCAAGGCGAGATCAGAGCGTCCACACACAATTTCCGCAGATGCCAGATGACTGACGCCGGGGCTGAGAGAGCGATACGCACTCTGTTTCGCAGCCCCGGCGTCTGACCGGCAAGGACCTGGGGAGGAGGATAACAAAAGGCCCTGGCCGGTCATTCGGTACTCGATTTACAGTTTATACTGGAACGACAGGTAATAGCTGGGGCCGGTAACGGCGGTCATTTGCCAGATATTGTCCGTCTTATAGTAGGCTTCCTCTGTCTCGCCTGTGATGTTCTGGGCCCCGAACGACAGGCTCAGTTGGGGGTTGATCGTATAGCCCAGCACCACATCAATCTGAGTACGATCCTTCACAATGTGGGTTTCACGTGCAAAGAAGCTATCTGCAGAGTTCTGGAGGTATTCTGAGCGGTAGTTGGCCGACACCCGCGCGCTGAAGACCGAGTTTTCCCAGTACCCTGTCAGGTTGGCGGTGTTCTCGGAGAGGTTACGCAACTGGAACTTGGCGGTCTTGTCCTGTGTCACGTGCGTGTAGTTGGCAATCACACCGAACCCGTTGACAGGTAGCAAGGCATCGAGCGACTGCTGCCAGTTCAGTTCATAGCCCTTGATCATGTTCTTTGAGGGATCGTTGGCCTTAACGGTGATGTCATAGATGGCATTGTTGGTGCCGACACAGTCCGTGCCGTTGTCGCTAAGAGCGACGCCTTCAAAGCTGGCCGGACAGACGAAGGTGTCGTATGTGCCGTTTTTAACCTCTTTGCTGAAGGCGGCGAAGCTCAGCGCATTGCCCTTCCCGTAATACCATTCCACACCGAGGTCGAGCTGATTGGCCGTGAGGGGCTTCAGTTTGGATTCCCCAAGGGCGATGGTGTAGGTTGTTATGCCGCCGGACACGGACGAATTAATGGTCGTGGCCAGGCTGGTGTTCGAGTCAAGGATCGGGCGCACAAGCACCTTGGCCGCTGAGGCGCGGACCAGAAGGTTCGGGCTCAGGTCGAACACTAAGTTGGCCGATGGCAGAACGTTATTATAGTCGTTGCTTGACGAATAGGTGCCTGCGGCGATGCGCACGTCGGCGCTGGAATTGGGGTTCGGTGTCGTCAGATAGCCGTCAACGGTCTGTTTCGTCGCCTCAGAGCGGACGCCGACATTCCCACGGAATGGCACGCTGAAAATCTCACCCTTCAGGTCAGCCAGAAAATAGACCGCCTTGATTTCACGACCGAGGCCGTAGGTGGCTTCGGGGGCGAATTGCAGCGGTATGGTAACGCCTTCCTTGGCTAACATCTGACGATAGCCGTCGATATCGGGCACCACCCAGCCGCTCTGGAAGCTGCCCTGGCCGTCGAGGAAATCGGTCACGGCGTTTGCCGTGGTCATCGCGGGTGTGAAAGCTGCGGTGGGGTAGTAGCCCAGCACCAGTCGGTCACGCCGGTGTCGCAGACGGTTGAAGTTCTCCTTCTTGTACTTGAGACCAAAGCTCACCGATTGCAGCGCGCCCTGATCGACCCAGTATTTGGCATCAAGCTGGCCGGAGGTTTCGTCGGTGTCGTTGTGCGTCAGACCGCCGTTGGGGTATTCATTGCGGGTAAGCTTGGAATAGGCATAGGCGGACGGATCGGAGAGGTTGACCGAAGGCGTGAAAGTGACGTTCGACGGGTCGGACATGTCAAGCGTTGCCGAAGGGATGGCAATGGCCAGAATGGCCGCTTCTTCGGTCAGGTAGGACTTGCCTTCGGTGTAGTTCAGCACCCCTTTTATGGTTAGCTTCTCGATACCGGTATATTTGAAATCGGCGGTGTAGGCGGACGAGGTCAGATCGCGCGTTTCAAGCTGGCGGTTGTTCTCCATAGAGAAGTTGTTGGCCACGATCTTCGTCGCCAGACCGTCTTTTACCTCATTGACCTTGATGGTGCCGAGGCCGCCAAACAGGAAAACCTGCTGATTGACGTCATAGGTGGTATAGTCGTGCGAATAGACGGCGGTGAAACCGATGTCGGTGTTCGCGTTCGGCTTGTACTGCACGGCCGCATTGATCTGAGCGCGTTCGGTTTCACGATCGATCCGACGATAGCGGGGCCGGCGTGGCACCGTGGCGCCCGCAGGCACGGCCACGGACCCGGCCGCGAAGGTGTTGCTGGCGGTTGTGGTGTACCAGCGATCCATGAAGCTGTAGTCGGCGCGGTCGGTCAGCTTCTGATAGCCCCCGCCTACAAAGACGCCAAGCTTGCCGTCCATAAACTGATCGGCGTAGGTAAAGCTGAGTTTCGGCGTCATGTCACCATCGGCCAGCGTCGCTTTCTGGGCCTTGGCGGCAAAGACGAGCTTACGTCCTTTGAGGTTTAGCGGACGGACCGTGTCGATATTCACTGTACCGGCAAGACCCCCGGCATCCATGTCAGCGGTCGGGGACTTGATGACCTGAATCCCCGAAGCCAGTTCCGTCTGGATGACGTCATAACGGAAGCCGTCGGTGAAATTGGCGGTCTTGAAGGTCTGGCCATTGACGGTCGTGTAGGCATATTGGGGCCCAAGACCCCGTACGCTGATCGTCGCGCCGCGTCCGTTCACATTGCCAATCTGCACGCCCGGAATGCGCTGGATGGCTTCGGCGATGTTTTCGGAGGGAAACTTGCCAATGTCTTCAGCCGAGATGCCATCTGACACGCGGATGTCGTTTTTCTTTGTCTTTAGCGCGTCAGCAAGGCTCTTTTTGAACCCCACGACGACCACTTCCTGAACCTTATCGGCCGGTGCCGGCTCAGCCGTCTGAGCCAAAGCCGATGACCCCAGTAGGCCACCCGCCAACGCGGTGCTCAACAGAGCAAAATGTTTGAATGCCATATTCAATCCCCTGAATTCGGACACAGTGGTGCATTGAGTGACGGGAGGTCACACCCAATACGGAAATTTGTGTGGATGCCCGGACGCTCTGACGTAGTGGCGTTTGCCGGATTTGCCTGGGCCGATAACGACTATGCGCTCAAAAATTGGGCTGTCAATTTAAAGTTCATAAAGCTACCATTTTTTGTAAGCCAATATATGGCAATTTTGATATATAAAAATAGAGCCGGAATTAATATATTGAAAAAACATGATAAATTTCCAAGATTAGTGGAAAACCAATTCTTCTGCTGGCTGGAACTGTTGTAATTTTGCCGCGTTAATCAGGTTACCGAAGCGTCATTTTGGTTCGGTGCTCGACTGCTGTTTATATTGGTGTGCCAATATAAGGTGGCGTACGGTCACCGCTGCCGCAGCATGGTGGTTGCCGACTATTCAGCGCACGCTCGATATCCTGCATCGCGGCGACAGAGACGGGGCCTTCTCTTCAATGTGGCACCACTACGAAAATCTGGCCCTGACCTAAAGCGAGCCTTTGCCGGCAATTCAACGCTGAGCCTGGGGTTGCCAACAGGGCGTGCGACGGGCAAAAACTATGTTCGGAATTTTTTTGCTGGCCTTGTCGAATCCGTCCGCATTGGCGCGTCAGTCAGCCGAAGACATATAGGTCTTCGTTCCAAGAAGGATACGCGCCATGAACTACATGCTCTTGATTACGGAAACGGCCGAAGGCTTTGCCGACCGTCATAATGAAAACGCCCCAAGCTACTGGAGCGGCTGGATGACCTATTCGGCCGCGATTGCAGAGGCGGGCATCTTTGTTTCGGGTGCCGGTCTTGCCGGACCTGAGACGGCCACCGTTCTACGCTTTGATACGAAAGGTCAGCGCGTGCAGGACGGGCCCTTTATCGACTCCAAGGAGCAGGTCGGAGGCTTTTTTATCATCGACGTACCGCATCTGGATGCCGCTCTCGAATGGGCACGCAAGGCCCCGATCACCCGTGGCGGTTCGGTTGAGGTGCGCCCGTGTCTGCCACCGCCGCCGCGTGACTGATGTCGCGGGATCACCGGGTCATAGAGCGTGTTTTCCAAGAGTCGTCTGGGCGTCTGACCGCCTATCTGGCAACGCGTTTTGGTGACGTAGCTCTGGCCGAAGATGCCTTGAGTGCGGCTTTTACCGCCGCGCTCAAGGCCTGGCCGGAGAGGGGGGTGCCGTCCTCTCCGGAAGCTTGGCTCTATCAGGCAGCCAAGCGCTTTATTCTCGATACCGTGCGTCGTCGTAAGACGGCAACCGCCTATGCGGATGATCCTGTTGCGCAGAGGCCGGAGGCGGAGGATGCGCCGGGTTTTGTCTTTCCGGATGAGCGGCTGAAGCTGTTGTTTGTCTGCGCCCACCCGGCCATTTCGGATGACCTTCACATCGCCCTGATGCTGAATACCGTCCTGGGGGTTGAGGCACACCGCATCGCCCATGCCTTCGTGATTTCGCCGGCGACGATGAGCCAGCGGCTCACCCGCGCCAAGGCGAAGATTCGCGAGGCGCGTATTCCCTTTGTCATCCCGGATGCCGAGGACATGCCGCCGCGCCTGCATAGCGTGCTACAGGCCATCTATGCCGGTTTTGGCATAGGTTGGGACGAGGCGCGCACGCGCATGGGGGCAGAGGAGCTGACACAGGAATGTCTGCTGCTGGCGCGCCTTGTCGCGCAACTTATGCCGCAGGCTCCGGAGGCCCTGGGCTGTCTGGCACTTCTGCTCTACAGCGACGCCCGCCAAAAAAGCCGGACATGCGACGGCGCCTACGTCCCTTTGTCCGAGCAGGATGTGGCTTTTTGGGACGCCGATCAGATGCACGAGGCCGGTCAGATTCTGCAAAGCGCCGCGCGGCTCAGGCACTCGGGCCCGTTTCAACTGATGGCTGCCATTCAGAGCGCTCATATCGAAGCCCGATTGACGGGTCATAACTACAGCGAAGGCGTGCTGCAACTCTACGCGGGCCTGCGTCACATAGCCCCCAGTCTGGGTGTCGAGGTGGCGTTTGCCATGGCGCTGGGCAAGGCGCAGGGCGCTGAGTTCGGGCTACGCCAGCTCGACCTGATCGATCCGGCGCAAATCGCCAGCTATCAGCCCTATTGGGCGACGCGGGCCGACCTGCTGCGTCGGGCAGGGCGGATGATGGAGTCCGCCAGCGCCTATGATCTGGCCATCGGCCTTTCCGGCGACAGTGCCGTGCGTCAGTATCTGATCGGGCGCAGGGCCGGTCTCGGGGCTCATGGCGCTCACGCCTAACGTCAATCCCCGATTAGCCCGACGTGTCGCCTTATTTCCGGCTGATCCGGGCGACGTATCCGCCCTGCGGGCTCAGGGGGATTTCCAAGCTCTCGCCGGGCGTGAGGTGACGCTTGCCGGTCATGAAGCTGGCGGGGTTTTGGCGGTCGTCGGCATAATCTTCGATTTGCCAATTGCCCGATTTTAGGAAGTCCAGTTTCAGACGTACGGTTTTTGTGGCCTCATTATTAATGACGGCGATGTACCAGACTTCACCTGACCGGCGGGCGAGGGCAGCGACCTCGCCCGGTTGACTGGGTGCCAGCACCCTGGTTTCATCCCAGACGGCAGGTATGTCTTTTATGACCCCGAACGCCGGGTTGGAGATATAGGTCTGCGGATGCCCGCCGAACGACAAAAAAGGCGAGGTAAAGATGACCATCTGCGCCAGTTCGTGTGACCACGTATTGCCCTGAAGCTCTTTTGGCGTGAAGACGGTGGGCGTGTAGTCGCCCGGCCCCACAACATAGCGTGTAAACGGCAGGATGGTATCATGCGCCGCGGGCAGCTTCCGATTATAGCGCGTAATGTGCCATTCATGACCGCGCACGCCTTCCCGTGTCAGGACGTTGGGCCAGGTCCTTTCGGTACCGCTGGGTTTTATGGCACCATGGAAATCAACCATCAGGCGCGCTGCGGCGGCATCGCGGGCTGTGTCTTCATACCAGTTCGACCACGCCCGGCTCCCCGGTTCCGGGAAGTCGATCTTGACGCCTACCACGCCGGCCTCGGCTAGTCGTTTGAAAAAGTTGCGCCGGGCGTTGGCGTCAAAGACTTCTCGGCTGTGTACCCAAACCCAGATACCGACGCCTTTTTCCCGCGCGTAGCGCACGGTTTTTTCCAACGTCGGCCAGGGTTGCTTCCACTTCGCCCAGCCGTCGTCGATCAGATAATATTCATAGCCAAGCGTCTTCGTCCAATCGACCCACTGCGGCTGATCGTCTTCGAGGGGATCACCGATCGCTAGCCACTGCCAGGTGGAGCGACCCGGCTTGATCCAATCAGCTCTGGCCAACTCGGCCGCCGGGGCCGGGTTTACGTTTTGAACGAGCGTAGAATTGACCAGTTCGGTGAGGTTTCGCGCGATGATCGTGACCCGCCACGGCTGAATGACCGCGGCGTCCGTCGTCCAGCCCTCGGTATTGGCGTACAGCGTGTTGAGAAGCAGGCCGTCCTGAGACACGCCGACCGCACTGTCGGCATAGTCTTTGACGGCGGCCTCTGTCAGTGCGACCCAGAATCCGTTGATTTTAAGTGTAATCGGTGCGCTGAGCCGTTTGCCCGTCAATTGCGGTAAACGGCTTTGAAAATAAGGGTTTTCGTAGTCCTCTTTGAGTTCGGATACCCACATTGTGGCGTCCGCGTCGCTGGGTCGCCAGCCTGAAAGGTCCGCTTCGACTTTCCGGCCGGTCTGCGCGGGCAATCTGAGCCTGACCGCAACGCCGTCATCTGCCACCTGCACATCGGCGAAGGCCACGCTGCCTAAGTCTAGCAGAGAGAGCGTCGCCGTATTGGCCTTGTGTTCCGCAAAGCGCTTGGCGCCGTAGTGGCGGTACTTTTCGGCGACCTTACCCCTCGTGACCTTGGTAATGATCGAATGCTGACCCACGTCGGTGGAGTTGGTGCGGATACCAAGGGGGGAGGCGGCCAGCACGTCTTTGCCATAAGCGGTCACCTTGTAGGTCAGGTGCCCGCTCTCGTCGCTGACATGGACCCTGACCCTTCCGGAGGGACTTTCGATGTTCACCGTAGCGGCGTCCGCCGTCTGGGCGACCGAGAACATGGCGACCCCCAGCAGCGCGACCGTTCTGAAAATCGCTCTGGTCACTATCATGAAATCTCTCCAATGCCTTGCCGGAAGGCCCCCGTGGACTCCGGACACTAAGGACGCGCCCTTTTTCTGCGTACCAGAGTTAAATGTGCGAGCGATTTCGTCAACATTTAATTGTAGGACAAAACAAAATTTAAACTGCTATTTTGCATATGGACCAACACGGGCCCCTGGTAAGACGTGCAAAAGTGCCGCCTGTCCAAATCGTCACTCAAGCCGTATAAGATCGCTGAGGGTGTATTCAGGGAGGCCTGATCATGGCGGATACGGTACTGGTGACCGGCATAGGAGGATTTATCGCCAAGCATCTGGCGGCGCAGCTTCTGGCCGAGGGGTTCACGGTCCGGGGCACAGTGCGAAGCCCGTCGCGCGCCGAAGAGGTGCGCGTGGCCCTTAAGGCGCAGGATCTGCCGCTGGATCGTCTGAGTTTTGTCACGCTTGATCTGGAACGCGATGAGGGCTGGGACGTGGCGGCGCGCGACTGCCGCTTTGTGCACCATGTGGCCGCACCCTTTCCGCTGGTACAGCCCACTGACCGCGAAGCTCTGGTGCCCGCCGCGCGCGATGGCGCCCTGCGTGTACTGAAGGCCGCAAGCGGAGCGGAACGCATACTCATGACCTCTTCGATTGCCGCAATGATGTATGCGCCGCGCGCACAAAGGCGTTTCACCTTCGGCCCCGACGACTGGTCCGATCCCGAATGGTCGCTCAACACCCCCTACGTCGTCGCCAAGACCCGGGCCGAGCAGGCGGCCTGGGCCTATATGGAGCAGGTTGGTCGCCATCAGGTCCTGACGGCCATCAATCCGGGTCTGGTGCTGGGCCCGCCGCTGGATGCGCATTGGGGCACATCGCTCGACGTCGTGTCGATGCTGATTCAGGGCAAGTACCCCGCCGTGCCGCCTGTGGCCTTTCCCATCGTCGACGTGCGTGACGTGGCAGCCTTGCATGTGAAGGCGATGACCGCACCGGTCGGAGGGCGCCGCCTGCTGGCCGCTGCCGACACCCTGTCCCTGTCTGAAATGGGTCAGTGGTTGCGCACTGTGCTGCCCCAAAATGCGAAGCGCATTCCGACGCAGACACTACCGCTGAGCGTGACGCGCGTTTTGTCATTGTTCGACAAGTCGCTCGCCACGCTCAAGCCCGATCTCGGTCGCTACCCCGTGGCTGACAGCCGTCTGACCACGGAGTTGACCGGTCTGACCTTGAACAGCGCCAGAAATGCGGTCACGGCAGCCGCACGGGCCCTGTCCGGCAATGCCTGAACCGCTCAGGCCGTCCAGGCGAGGGCGGGGTCACTCATAAACCCTTCCTTGGGCGTATGGGTCAGGTGGTTGGTGTAATTGGAGATTGTTTTAACGGCGATAATGGTAACGACCTCCAGCACCTGCGCCTTTGTGAAGCCCGCCGCCAGGAAGGCGTCTGCCGCCGCGTCTCCGGCAAAGCCGCGTTCGCGCACCACGGTTTCGGTAAAGAGGCGCAAGGCCTGAAGTCTGGCGTCGGCGACCGGCGCGCGGTTTCGCAGGGCCTGAATGACCCCTTCGTCCAGATGGGCGTTACGCGCTAACCCGCTTCATTCATCGTAACGGTGTTAGCCTTTCCGTTTAGAACGGCTTTTTCACGGACGCGCTTGTTGGCGTCGTGTTTTCCGCCACGCGCTGGGTTTGATTTTGCTCCGATGGGGGTTGACGGTGATGGCGGCGGCTTTGAGGGCATAGCCCCGTCGTTTATGCGGGCGCGGCTTTGAGGGACGCCATTATATGGCGCAAGAGCGAAGCCTCCGGGCAAGCTGCGGCGAAGGCAATCCTTACGCGATGGGCGGTCTCTTTGATCCGAGCCCCGATCTTCAGAAGGCGCAAGCGGATGGTATTGAACTCAGCGGTCGCCAGCTTATGGGCCTTGGGGATCTGATCCCGGACAGCCAGCATCAGCCAGTAGGCAGCGGTGTGAAGGATCAGGCGCATCTGGTTGGCCAGAGGGCAGCGACAAGAGGTGCGATCACTTTTAAGCTGGGTCTTGTGGAGCTTGATCAGATTTTCAGCGTTGCCTCGGGCACAATAGAGTTTGGCATAGAGGGTTTCCGGATCGGGATCGGTCAGGGATGTGACGACGAAGCGATTGTCGAGGCCCATAGGCGTGGCTTCAATGCGGGCGATAACGCGGCGCTCACAGCCCCAGGATTTGGCTCCATGACGGACTTCGGTGTAGCCGCGCACGGCCGCGGCGTCCTGTTCGGCCCGAACGACACGGATGTGGTCAGCAAAGGCTTCGACCTTAGCATGCAAAGGCTTTGAGCCGGCGAGCCCGAAGATATAGTCAACGCCCTTGTGCTCAGCCCAGGCCATGACTTCGGGGCGGGCATAGTGGCCGTCACCGCGCAGGGTAATGTGGGTTGTGGGCCAGTGTTTGCGGATCTGGCGCACCATCCTACGGACCCAGCCGCGCACCTCCTTGCCTGACGGCGTTTTGCCGGGTCGCAGGATGACGACGACCGGTCGGCCTGTGCTCACATCGTAGACGTGGATGGGCTTAAAGACGTATTCCCCTTCATGGGCATTGAAGAGCGACAACTGCTGGCGGCCGTGAACCACGTCGACCGTGTCATCGATATCGAGGGTTACGGCGGCGGGAACAGCCGACCCGAAACTGGCGCAGTACTGGTCGATAAGACCGTAGGTCAGCTTGATCGAGCTACGCAGGTCCGGCGCATTCTCAAGGCGCGACAAGGTCGGTTGTGAGCACAGGTCCTTGCCGCCTTCGGGCAGTCGCCCACATGCCAGCTTGAAGGCCGGATCGGTGCGCAGGAAAGCCAGATCGTTGCCATCTTCATAGCCACAGGCGATGGCGAAGACCCGCGCCTTCAGGATCGAGGCAAGGGAATGGGTTACCAGGAAGGGGTTGCGTCGATCCGGTATCAGCCGCCAAAGCCGATCAATGATCCCGATCCGGCGCTCAGCCGCAGACAACAGCATGACACCGCCATCCGAACTGATGCGTCCGCCATCAAAGGCAGCCGTGATTTTCTTGCGCGAAACGCTTGGCAAATCGAACGGAAGATCGGTATCTTGGTCCATGGCGGGTGTGGCCTTGGCGGTCTTTGGTTTAAGTTCGGTGTGGTAACCAGAATCTATTCCAAAACAACGCTTTACGCTACACCCGCTGCACCTTTTTGCCGCCACCGTGAATTAGACCGGCTAACCAGGTGTGACCCATAGTGCAGTATTCGCAGGCGTGCAGCACGCTGACGGTTAGATAGACAAGCTGAAGCTCTGCCGGGCTGAAGGTTGTTTCGGCGGCCATGGCGGTAAACAGCCAGTCATAGGCCGACAGAGCCAGTGGACTTTCGGCAAGGGTCCCTTGCAGTTTCGGCGTGAAGCCCCAAGCCTTGTGTACAGCTTCAAGGCGCGCCTTTGAACCGGCCGGCGCGGATTCGATCGAATGAACGGTAAAGGGGGTCATGATAGGTATCCTGTCTCGTGAGGCGTCGGGAGTGACGCTCCGTAACGACCTTGTAAACGCCGTGAAATCCGCAATAAATTCATAGACAAACATTATAATCATGCATAATTTGCACGAATGGATTTCCAGGCCCTCGACCTCTTTGTGGCCGTCGCTCGCGCCGGGGGCTTTGCAGCCGTGGCGAAAGAACGGTTCCTCGACCCTTCGACCGTTTCGCGGATCATTGCGGGGCTGGAGGCGGAGCTGAATGTCCGCCTGTTTCAGCGCACGACCCGCTCGCTTAGTCTGACCGAGGCGGGGGCGCTTTATCTGGCGCGCATGGAACCCCTCCTGGATGAGATGCGCCGCGCGGCCGCCGAGGCCTCCAACGTCAATGCCGAACCCACAGGGGTTTTGCGGCTGACGGCTTCGGTGGCTTTCGGTGTACAGCAGATTGCGCCTTTGCTTGGCGACTTTTGCGCCGTGTATCCGCGCCTCAAGCTCGACTGTGTCTTCACTGACGCCAATCTGGACCTCGTTCAGGAGCGCATGGATCTGGCTATCCGGCTTGCCCCGGCGATTGAGGGCGATCTGGTCGCTACCCGGCTTTTTTCAACCCGCTATCACGTGGTGGCGAGCCCCGACTACATCGCGCGCGCTGCGCCCATCGGTGAGCCGCGCGACCTGCTCACCCATCGCTGCCTGCTTCTGGGTTTGCGCGCCTTTCGCTCGACCTGGAAGTTCAAGAATGCTCAGGGTGCGCTTGAAGAGGTGTCGGTGGACGGGGATGTGGTCATCTCTACCCCTCTGGCCCTGCGCGCCGCCGTGCTGGCAGGCGGCGGTCCGGCCCTGTTGTCCGGTTTTCTGATCGCTGACGATCTGCGCGCCGGGCGTCTGGTCGATCTTTTCCCCGACCATCGCCCGACCCCGACCACGTTCGATACGGGCGCGTGGGCCATCTACCCCAGCCGCGCCTATCTGCCGAACAAGGTGCGGGTCATGATAGACTTCCTCAGATCGCGCCTGAGTTAAAGCCAGAAAATCGTGATGCCCTCTGTTGCCTGCGGTGTCAGACCTTGGGCTGAGTGCGTATCCACGCGGCGGCGGCGTCCATCGCCGTATCAAGTCCGAGGGCAATATCTTGCGCTGTAGGTGCCACAAACACGTCCGGGTCGATGCCCTGATCCGGTTGTGGCGTCGGGGAGAAGTAGCCGACCAGAGGCAGGTCGAACTCAATCCCGCTCTGCGGTAACTGCGTGAAGAAGAAGCCGCGGCCATTCAGACCCCTGAGGTTTCCGCCCGTCTGCCGTCCAAACAGCCTGATTTTACCTGTCTGCCGCGCCGAGGAGATAAAGCCGAAGGTTGCTGAGCTATTTGCCGGTCCGATCAAGGCGGCAACGGGCACGCGTAGCTTTTTTGCCGAGGGTAAAAGCGCCGGCACCGTGTCCTTTTGGGGTCGTTCAATAAAGCCGTCGGCCAGCTTGCGCCCGCCGACCCCTATAGATTTGAAGCCTTCGTCCCAGGTCGAAACGTGAGGCGCCAGCACCTCCGGCACGGTTTCAAAGCGCACCTTTTCAACGAAGTTGAAGGCTTGGGTGGGACGGTCAATCAGGCGGCGCAACAGGGGGTTGCCGCAGTCATCGCCCCCTTCATTGCCGCGAATATCCATAATCAGCCCGCGCGCCCCGCTCAGGCTGTCGAGGCGGTCTTCCAGCCATGCTTCCCACTTCCAGGGGCTGTTCCACATGGCCCAGCCGGGCATATCGAGGACGGCAATACCGTCGGCGCGCATTTTCCATGTCCAGCGCGGGTTCGGGCTGTCTTCGGGCACGCGGGTAATCGTCGCCTGACGCGCCTTCAGTGTCATCACCGGGACCTCGACCTGACCGGCGCGACCATCCGGCCAGACGACCTCCAGCCGGTGCGTGTCCCCGGACGGCGGGCACAAAAGCCCCTGAAAAACGTCGAAAAATTCAATGGTCTCCGTCCCCTGTACGCTGAGGAGAGAGCGCCGCTTACCCCCATTGTGACCATCGGCCCGGCTGACAGGCAACAGGCGCGCCAGTAGCTGCGCCGCTGGCAAGCCATTGACGGACGTCACGCGCGTACCGGAGCTCAGCTTACCGGTGCCGCTGAAGTCCTGCCGCACGATCATCTCGTCGCCCAACCACTCGAAGTAAAAGGGTAGGCGCGTCGGGCGGTCGAACAGGGCCGTGATCTCTGCCCTTTTCTGGTTGAAGAAGTTGCAATAGCTATGGCCGCAATTGAGTGCGGACAGAAAGCGTGACAGGATCAGGTAGCGGCTTTCGCTCGAAGGGGTCGCTTCATACGCGCGCTCCAGGTCATCAAGGTGCCCGGCAATTTCAGCGGGCGTATTGTACCGCAACAGCCCCGGATGAATTGCCATCGCCGCCCTAAACACCGTCATGTCCTCGGACCGGCTGGATTTCGACCACGCCCGGCCTGAAAAGGTCGCGCTAGCTGCAAGGGCGGCGAGAAGGGTTCGTCTATACATCTTAAACCTCCCTGTTAGCGGCACCAGGCAGCGACGACTAAGTCCCGCATGAACCCGTTATCCTGCCAAAGTTGTCCCCAGTCAGTGCCGGAGGTGCGGCTGAACGCGATAATGACCCCCTGCCGCTCCGGCCAGATGAGGTTGAGCGTCTGCACGTTGCCGACCGCACCACGTCGTTCGACGACCGTCATAGGCTGCGCGCAGCCCGTAGGCTTGACCGTGTAGGCCCAGGCCCCCAGCGCCACATAGCCGAGCGACGGTTCCCCATCCCACAGCACCTGCAGGCTGCCACGCGACAGCAGGCGTCCGGACATGAGCGCCGTATCGAAGCGCATCAGATCTCGCGCCGAGCCCTTTATGCCGGCCGCCGCCTCATAAGCCGACAGGGAAAGGACGGGCTCCGTCGCGCCGTCGCTATCGACCGCTGTAAAGGGCTCGCGATCGCCCGGCTGGTAAAGACGCAGGGTTTTTAGCCCCAGTGGCCTGCTGATCCGCTCTTCGAGAAGCTGGGCGAAGGGACGCCCCGTCACCTTTTCCAGAACATCCGACAGCAGGTAGTAGTCGCAATTATTGTAGTGGAAGGCTTTCGGATCGGCGCGCAACGGCCCGCGGCAAAATCCGTGATCGGCCTTATCATGGAGGTAAAATTGCGGTACGCCATCGGCATTGGTCGGAGTTTCCGACGGGTCGGGCAGGCCCGACTGATGCCGCAGCAGCGCTTCGAGAGTGACATTTCCGGACGGAAGGTCGGCAAATTCCGACAAAATCGCTTTCAAGGGCGTATCGAGCGACAACTCCTTGCGTTCGACTGACATCATTACCAGCACAGCAGTAATCTGCTTGCTGATCGAGGCCAGTCGCCACGGCGTGTCTAAAGTCGGGGCCTTGCGGGTCTTTGAAAAAAGCGGTCCGGCGGGAATGGCTTCGGTGGGCTGTCCCTCGAGCGATGTCACCACGATACCGCTAAAGCGTCCGGCTGCATTTTCCGCGGTGACGACGGCTTTGACCGGGGTTTGCGCCCACGCGGGCAGGGCGAACAGCCCAGTCATCGCATAAAGGCATAAGGCAAGACCCCGGTTGGAACCTCGTTTCGCTGCGCGCATGATCTGGCTCCCCCGTGTTGTTTTTATCTGCGCATAGGAGGGGCATTTCGATGAAGAGTCCAGAGAACTTTGATACGGGAGACGCTATTGAGGGGCTGTGAAGTGGGCAGTTTACTCAGACAAATATCGGTGCCACACTGCCCTTAAATAGATACGGGAGGTATATCATGATCCGGTCAGGATGGATGCAGGCGTGCGCGGTGGCGGGCGTATCCACCACGGCCTTTTTCGCCATGGCGTTTTCGGGTGCCGCGCAGGTCGCGCCCAAAGGGGGCAATCCATTGTTTACTGACGCTTTTACCGCCGATCCTGCGGCTCTGGTGGTCAAGGACACACTCTACCTTTATGTCGGCCATGATCAGGCGACGGGTGACGAGATGTTCACCATGCGTGAGTGGCTGGTCTATTCCACCGAGGACATGAAGACCTGGCAGGCGCACGGGCCGATAATGAAAGCCACGGATTTTAAATGGGCGGTCCGCGATTCATGGGCGTCGCAGGTCGTGGAAAGCAATGGCAAGTTTTGGCTCTATGCGGCGGTCGAACACGACAAAACCCATCCGGGCAAGGCTATAGGCGTTGCCGTCTCAGACAGCCCCACCGGCCCGTTTGTCGATGCGCGCGGCTCCGCCCTGATCAGCAACGACATGACGCCACAAGGGCCGCACACCTGGGACGATATCGACCCAACCGTCTATATCGAAGACGACGGCACGGCGTGGCTGATCTGGGGCAACGCCAACTGCTATTACGCCCGCTTAAAGCCCAACATGACCGAGCTGGACGGCCCGATTCAGCAAATTCCGCTGCCGAAATACGTTGAGGGGCCCTGGATCCACAAACACGCTCAGACCTACTACCTGACCTATGCTTCGATGGATAAGGCCGTGTCTAACGACGAGTTGATCTCTTATGCGACCGCGCCTTCCATAACCGGGCCGTGGACCTATCGCGGCGAGATCAGCGGGCCCGCCGAAAACAGCTTCACCATTCATCCGGCCATTGTCGAATTCAAGGGGCAACCCTACTTCTTCTATCACAACGGCAAGCTGACGCTGAACGGCGAGAAAGGCGGGCTAGGCCGTCGGGCCGTGGCGGTCGAGCATCTCTACTATAATACCGATGGCACGATCAAACCTATCGTTCACACGACCGAAGGCGTCTCGGCCCCGCGCCAAAAATAGGCAGTTTGATCTTCGTAGACCGCATGGGTGGTTTTCCGTTGCTCTCACTGGCGAATTATTGACGTTGGGTGATCTTCAGCGCGACAGTCCCTAAGTCGGCCATCACCGTCCGGGTGTCTGCTACGATGTCAGAAGTTCAGACGCACAGGCTAAGCAAAAGCGTAAAGCTTAGTCCGAAAATGCCCACAAGCCCCTCCATGATGGTCAATGTCCGCAACGGATCATTCACTGACAGACCGAATTACTCCTTGAACATCCACAGACCGGAATCATTGACACAACTGAACATCAGGCTGCCGGCCCCAATCACTAGAACCATCAGGCTGGGATTGACGCTGGAAAGCTTAACCAAGGGTGCGACGACCCCTGCTACATGAGTCGCCCCGCGAACGAATGGTGCCGGACGAGACTCGTTCGCGCTGGGGGCGGTCTTGCTGAAACGCCTGCTGAAGCAGGCTCCGGATACCAATGCGATCTTCTTCTGTCAGGACGACCTGGCGCAAGAGGCTTTGCTTGAATGCCTGCGCCAGGGTATCTCCGTGCCGGACCGGCTGGCCGTCGCCGGGATCGACGATCTGGCTATTTCCGAATGTACCGTGCCGTCGCTGACGACGATCAAGACACCACGCTACGAGGTCGGGGTAGAGGCGGCGCGGATGCTGCGGGCCCTGATCGAAGGAGAATCCGTACCGCGCGAGACGATAGATCTGGGCGTTCAGCTACGCGCCGGAGAGAGCACCTGAAGGGCACCGCCTATAGCCTGCGACGCGCCAATTCGATGCCAAGACCCAAATTCCACACCAGCCCCCCTAGGAACGTAACGATGACGGCAGCGGGAAAGATCAGGCTTAAAAGTGGCGGAAAAGGCAGAAAGCAGCCAACCGCCTGAAGCCAAACTGGAAAAACGGGAGCCTTGCGCGACGCTGCTATTGTGCTGAGAGCCCACAGTCCACTGATCACTACCCCGCCCAGCGCCAGCGGGTTGATATAACCGGCCAGTCCACGAAATCCTGGCCACAGCAACACACCGAAACCCAGTAGGCCCGCGGCTATCATTAGAAGCGCTGCCGTTAGGCCTATGAGCAGGGGCAGAGGGGAAGCGACGAGTATGAAGACCGCGCGTACTTGATTCGCGACGCACAAGCCGATCAGGATTTTTAGACCCTCACCCAGCATAAGAAGCGGGACACCGGCGGCGATGGCGTCGGCGCCCCCCGAGCCGCCTCTGGACATAACGCTAACGCCCACGGCTAATGCACCGAGGCTCGCGGCTATGTTCAATGCGCTTGCGAAGCTGGCTGACCCTAACCTCATAACGGCCCTCGTTATCCCTGGTGGATGGGGCGCGTCATCACGACCCTCTCCTTTTTCACAATACGTATCAGGCAGCACCTCTCCGGGCAGGACATATGCGCGAAATGCCGAATTCATGCGCGAACGGATGGCATTAGGTTGATCATAACAGTCAAGGTCACCGGCGCGTCAATCCAAGCGCTACCGCGCCGGCGACAACGCCTCTAAAAGACGCTGCCTAAGCCGACACAACCACCCCTGAGCCAGTCGCCAGAAACGTCACCGTTGCGGCGCCGCGTTGATTGGGCTCGTTGAGAGTTTTTCAAGCGTACTTATCAGTGGGGACCAGGGCAACGAACAGGTGTACGAGCGCGGGCACGGACAGAGCAAGCAGAAGACAGAAACCGGCGTTGGCGCGGTGGCTTAGACACTGGCGTTGGAATCGAGCACCCTGACGCCCATGCTGAAACGTCAGGAGTCGGCGGGGTGTCTGGCAAAGGCCCTGCGGGAGGCGTCCGGGCAAGATCTTAAGGCGCTTGGCGAACTGAATGACGACATCCGCCATCTGAGAGATAAGCTCTGTAATGGAATTGACGGTTGGCAGGACCCGGCCTGAGCGTCGCGTAGGACATCTTTTGATACTGAGTTGTCAATCCGCTCAACCTGTGAGAGTTTTGTGACAAAACAGATAATAGGGGGATTAAATGCGCAGACGCCTTTCAGGCCTGACCATAGGCACGGCTTTAAGTGTATGCCTCGCCGCTATGCCCGTGTTGGCTCAGACGAACACGGCCGAAACCACTCAGGTTATTGTGAAGGCGACCGCCCGGCCACACCTGAGCGAGGAGGTTGCGCCGCCGCCGATCAGCGACTTCATCGTTCCGCCCCGCATCGAGCAGATCGCCCTGTCACCGGACGGCAGTCACTTTGCCTTCATTACGCGCAAGGCAGGGTTGCGGCTTCTGACGGTATATAATGTCGATGATGGCAGCAATCAGGTCATTCGCCTGAGTGAGGACCCGCTCTCGACCCTGACCTTTCTCGATAACGATTATATTGCGCTGTCCGACACGCGAACTGCCTCTCGCAGCACCTGCCCGTCGGGTCTGGATAAGACCTTCAAGGCGGCACAATCGGTCGATGATTATCGCTCAGCCCTGACGGACGGCGGCTTCGGCAGTGGTACGACGAACAATTCCGGGGCCAGCGAAGACTGGCTGATCGCTACGATGATCTCGACCGCGCTCACGCCACCGCCTTGCAGGAGTTACGGTGTGCGCGCTCATGAAGCTGCCGCTATTGTCGATCTGCGCACCAAACAATCCCTCAGCCTTGGCGCGCGCATGGGCGGCGACTACGATCAGATGCCGCTCGGCCTGCCCAAGCCCGTGATGATGGACGGCAAGCTCACGCTGGTGGGCCCGTTTCTCGAACTGCGAGACAAGTCGATCGCCGGACAGGTGGCGCAGCGCGTCTATCTGTGGAAGGTCGATCCGCAGACCGGACGCGGGCGGATCATCGACGACAAGGGCGGTGATCTCGACCGGGAGGGCAGCTATGTTGATGACTGGCTGACCGATGGTAAGGGTCAGCCGCAGGTGCGCGCGCAATATACCTATATCAGCGAAACCTTTGCAATCGAGACGCGCCAGGAGGGAAAGTGGACACCGCTTCTAACGCGAAAGATCGACGCCAAGGCCCACACCGTTGCCCCCTTTCTGGTCGGGCGCGGGCGCGATGGTCAGTCCCTGCTGCTGCTGGATGCAGCGACTGGCTCCGATGGCAAGCGCTTCCACTATGTCGAACTGTCGCTTGACGGCAAGGTGTCCGAACCGCTCAATGAGGACGCTTCTCGCGACCGTCCCGTCTTCCATCCGCAGACGGGGGCCCTGGCTGGCTTTGCCCATGATGGTGAAGTCACAACCTACACTTTTTTCGACGCCGATCTCGCCGACTATTACAGCCATGCCGTTGATACGGCACCGGGTCAGGCCGTGCGCGTCGCTGCCATAGCCAATGACCCGGCCAAAATGATCCTGTTTGCGCAGGGGGGTGATGATCCGGGGTCGTGGTCCTATTACGACTTCATCAAGGGCAGGCGCGTCGATATCGGCTCCCAGTATCCCGACGTGCCGCAGGACTGGGTGGCTTCGCAACGCACCGTGCGCTACCCGGCTGCCGACGGCTTAACCATTTCCGCCCTTGTGACCCTGCCGCGTCAGGGCGAAGTCAAGAAGCGCGCGCTGGTCGTCCTGCCGCATGATGGACCTCTGTCGCATGTGGGACGCGGCTATGACTGGCTCGCACAGGTTTTGGCCTCGCGAGGTTATGTCGTGATGCAGCCCAATTACCGCGGCTCGGATGGCTACGGTGCGGCCCTGCAGGATGCCGGAAAAGGGCAGTGGGCGGGCAAAAGCCTCAGTGATCTGGCGGATGGCGTCAAATATCTGGCCGCGCAGGGTCTTATTGACCCGAAGCGCGTATGTATCGCCGGGGAGGGCTATGGTGGGTATGCGGCACTTAGAGGCGCCCAAGCTCAGAACCCTTATCGCTGCGCGGCGTCCATTAATGGCATCATCGACCCGGACGACTACCTCAAGACTGCCCGCAGCAATGCCCCGGTCGATGCCATAGCGTCGCTGAAGGCCGATCCCGCGGCCCCGCGGGCCTTCGTCGCCGACACCCTATCACCGGGCCAGATCGAGACGCAGTTTGGTCAGACCCCTCCTCCGGTCATTGGTGCCGCCGATATCAGCAAACCCGTTTTGCTCATTGCTAGCCCCAATGACGCCGTGGTTCCTTCACGCCAATCGCGCGCTCTGCGCGATGCCTTGCAACGCGCAGGGAAAACGGTCACCTTTGTTGAACTTCCCGACAATGGACATGAGTTGAAAACACAGGCGAGCCGTCTCAGCGCGGCGCAGGCCCTGATCGACTTTCTGGCGAAACACAACCCGGCAAAATAGGACTGCTCGTTTTGACATGGCCCTGACGGGGCGTGTGCCCTGTCTGCGCCTACCATGCGTAACCGCGCGTTGAAGTTAAGCGTTTCGAAACCATGATTGACTACGAATTTTGCTGTGTAGATCGGGTATTCGAATGTTTGCAAAATCTCTGCCGCTTAAGCTTTCCGCGTATTGCGCGCTTGCGCTGTGCCTGGCCTTTGGCGCCGGCGCAGTCGTGATCACCAGCCAGAGCGCAGACGCTCAGCACAAACAGAACGCCGAGATCCAGCTGAACCTGGCCAAAAGTCAGGGTGAGGCCGTCTCTCGCCGGCTCGACCTGGCGGCGAAAGCGGCCGCAGAGATAGGGTCGGCAGCCATCGCGCTGAAAGAAAGTGGGGCCACCTCCCGTATCACTCAGGATGCCGTTCTTAAATCCGTTCTGGAGCGCAACCCGGAGATTCTCGGCGCTTACACGGCTTACGAGCCGAATGCCCTTGATGGTCAGGACGCCAAGTATGCGGGCACAGAGGGCACGGACGCTTCCGGCCGGTTCATCTCCTATTGGAACCGGGGATCGGGAGCGATCATCCGGGAAGTGCTCGCCGATTATGACAAGCCCGGCGCTGGCGATTACTATCAGCGCCCCAAAAATGAAGGTCGTTCGGTCGCTATTGAGCCTTACATCTATCCCGTCGCGGGTAAACCGGTGCTGATGACCTCGTTCACGCATCCGCTGCAAGTTAACGGGCAGTTCATAGGCATTTCGGGTGTTGATATTGATCTGGGCAGCCTGAATGCCGAGATGGCAAAGGCAAAACCGTTCGGCACAGGCTTCGTTGCGCTCGTGTCTTCCACTGGTCTGGCTGTCAGCCACCCGGACGTAAAGACACTGGGCAAGCCTCTGACAGAGGTTGACCCCGGCACGGCGCAGGCCGCGAAACAAGCCATTGAGAGCGGTAAGCAGGTCGCGTTTGACGGGAAGGGTGTAGATGGTAAAAGCTGGCGCTATCTGGCGCTTCCCATCAAAGCCGGGGCGACCGGTGATGTATGGGCCGTTGTGGTCGAGGTTCCGGTTGCGACGCTCAATGCGGACATCAATCGCAGTCTGGGAAATATGATCCTTATCTCCCTGCTCAGCATTGTCGCGGCTATGGGTGCGCTATACGTGCTGATAAGCCGGATGGTCGGGGTGCCCCTGCGAAACCTCGGCTCGGTCATTGATCGCATGGCGGCTGGAGATCACAATGCGCAGGTGCGCGAGGCAAGCCGTTCGGATGAAGTGGGTGCTATCGGCAAGGCAGTGATGTCCTTCCGCGAAAGTCTGAGGCTTAAGGCCGAAGCCGAGGCCTTGAGGGAGCGCGATCAGCAAAGCGAACAGACGCGCCAGCGTCAGCAGTCCATGAATGAACTCGCCTCGCGGTTTGAGACCGCGGTCGGTGGGATCGTTGAAATGGTGTCGGCGGCAGCCACAGAAATGCAAGCAACGGCTCAGCAACTGACGTCAACCGCGCAGGAATCCGCCTTTAAAGCCAGATCGGTCTCCGTGGCCGCCGAGGAAGCCGGGAGCAATGTGACGTCCGTGGCGGGCGCTGCCGAAGAACTGGGCGCATCCGTTTCGGAAATCAGCCGGCAGGTTGAGCACTCTCTGGCGAAGGCTCGGGAGGCGGTCGACGAAGCGGAGACGACGCGCGCGATTGTGCACGAACTCTCCGAAGCGTCCGGACGCATCACCGGCATCGTCGATATGATCTCAGGCATCGCCGCGCAAACCAATCTGCTGGCGCTAAACGCCACGATTGAGTCCGCTCGCGCGGGCGAGGCCGGACGCGGCTTCGCGGTCGTAGCATCGGAAGTCAAGATACTGGCTCAGCAGACGGCCAAGGCGACTGATGAGATCAATCACCAGATTGCGGCCATTCAGACGACAACCACGCAGGCCGTTGCCGCCATTGAGAACATCTCGGCGACTATACAGGCTCTCAATGACTCCTCGGCGACGATCGCCAGTGCCGTCCAGCAGCAAGGCGGTGCTACCCACGAGATTGTTCATTCCGTAACGCGCGCTTCTGCTGGTGCTTCTGAGGTTTCCTCAAACATTTCAGGGGTCGCCCGAATGGCCGAGGAAACAGGGCAGGGGGCGTCTCAGGTCCTGAGTGCGTCTTCTGAACTGGCGCAACAGGCCGAACGGCTCCAGGGTCAGGTTCACACGTTCCTGGCTCAGGTCAGGTCCGCCTAAAACGCCGCATCGTGGTCAGACATTTACCCATGTTCGGAGGTGCCCGGCGGCAGTGAACAGCCAAGGTGCCGCGGCCTTACCTGCTCCTAAGTTTCGACCACAAGCGTGTCACCAACATAGACCTGATAGTCTTTGATGCGACCCGTTACACCGTCTCCGCCTTGTCTCGGCGTATAACGGAAGCCCGCAACTTCGATTGTCCCGCCGAGGTCAATCGCCAGATAATGCGGGTGATCGCGGACGTCGGCAGAGCGAACGGCCGAATGCCAGAAATCGGCGGCCTGACCATTGATAGCGTTCACGGCCGCCCCGTTCAGGCTCGCGACCTCCTCACTATCGACATAGGCCACCGACCAGTCCGACTGATTGATGGGCTGTCCCGCCCTATCGAGGAGGGCAATTTCGGCCACGGCGGCAAACCCTTTCTGGTCATGCGCATTTTGCGAGACGAGGCAGAACTGTCGGCCGTTAGCCGGTGTCTCGAACATCACGTCCTGGCTGCTTGATCCCGGACGGAACGCCCCCGAATGGGTCGGAGGGATGTTTGCGAGCGCCAATGTGCGATTGGACTTCGGCTTCGGGAGATCCCTGTCGAGCCGCAACGCGTCCAGTATGGGGGTCGTTTGCCCGAGCACAACCGGCTTGTCTGGCCCCGTAAGATCGAGGACCACAATTTCATTCACGCCCTTTTTAATCCAAGGGCCCGGAAGATACATGGTCTGAGTGGGGCCGATGCTCCAGTAGCGACCGAGACAGCGGCCATTGATCCACACGACGCCAAGGCCCCAGTTCGACATGTTCAGGAACGAATCGTCGCGTGACGTCGCGGTGAAAGTGCCGCGATAGAAGGACGGCCCGCTCGCGGTTTCCTTCGTCCAGTTGAGCTTCGGAAGGTTGCCATCGGCGCCGAAATCAATCGCCCGCAGTTCCCAGTTTACGACAGGTATGGGCGCGGAGCCTTTGGGGGTAAACGTTACCGGCCCGTGAATGCCTTTGCGATCATGAACCTCCACCCCGAAATTCACGCGCGCGATGGTATAGAGCAGGATTTCAATTACCGCATCATATGATCGGGCGGGGATAGTCACCGACGTGCGCTGATGGCGCACATCAAACGTGCCTACCTCTTTTCCATCGACCCGGATCCAGGCCAGATCGCGCGCCTTATTCACCTTGAGGACGCCTTCAGGCCCGGCCGGCAAGACGGCCTTATAAGAGACCAGACCGCGACTGATGCCGTAAGCTTCGATGGATCGAAGCTCACTCGCCTGAATAGGGTTCGAGGTGTAGCCGGCGCTCACCGGGGCACACTCTTCAAGACTGAAGGGGGCGAGAGCCATCGTGTCCTTTTGCGGAGGGGGGGCGGGCAACCTTTCCCCGGCTTTCAAAAACGGCCGCATGGCTGAGCGGTAGGCCTCGAACTTTTCCCCGATCCGCCCCGCTTCGCTAATGGGCGCATCATAATCATAGCTGGTCGTGTCCGGCTGAAACGGTCGGTCACAACCTCCCCAGAGCCCAAAGCTCGTGCCCCCGTGCGCCATGTAGAGGCTGAAAGAGCCATTTTGTTGGAGCATCCACTTGATGTCGGCCACCGAGCTTTGAACGCCACCAGTTCTATGCCCGGCCCCCCAGACGTCAAACCACCCGGAATAGTATTCGCCGCACATCAAAGGCGCGCGTTGGACGGCGCGCAGAGTATTGAAGCCCGTTTCAGGATCATTGCCGAAGTTGGCAACGGACAATAGCTCCGGGATATGGGTTTTGGCGACAACGTGGGTCGGATTGCACTGAAAGAGTGGCACATCAAACCCGGCCTGCTCAACGGCCTTACGCATGCCTTGCAAATACTCAAGATCGTTTCCGAAAAATCCGTATTCGTTCTCGACCTGCACCATCAGGATGGGGCCGCCTTTGGTAACCTGAAGCGGGCCAAGATGGCGACCCACCTCCTCAATCCAGCGGTGCGCCGGCCCGGTGAAGGCCTCAGCGCGGGTGCGCAGAAATGCATCCCCTTCGGCCTTCAGCAACCACCAGGGCAGGCCCCCCATCTCCCATTCGGCACAGGCATAGGGGCCCGGTCGAAGAATGACCCAAAGACCTTCTTTCTGCGCCATGCGACAAAAGGCGGCGGCATCCCTCTGCCCCTCCCAGTCAAACTGGCCCTCGTTCCACTCGTGGTAATTCCAGAACAGATAAGCGCACACGGCATTTAACCCCATCGCCTTGATCATCTTGAGGCGATGCGGCCAGTACTCGCGGGGTACACGGGGGAAATGCATCTCGCCACATCGAATTTGGATAGGGCGGCCATCGAGGAGGAAGTCGGATGGCCCAATCTCAAAACGGTGCGCTTTAGCCAGAGCGGCGGCGCCCGGCATGAGCGTCGATACGGAGGCGGCCATACCAGCGGACAGGGTCAGGCGACGCGAGGGGAGAAAGGGCATACCGGCAGACTTTCCTGAATAGTGTCACCCACCGAAGGGTTCATGCAGAAAATTATATGACAAATATGCCCGAAGCAACGAGAAATTGTCAGACCTATGGCCGGCGGGAGAAAGTGGTATTGGCACTTCCGGCAGTTATCAGCCTCACCGCTGACTACGTATGAAACCGTGAAATTGAACTTACCCCGCCCATCGGCGAACGTCGGTCGTTGCGAGAGATGCAGCCGAGGCCGCGTGTCGTCGTGCCCGCTGCCTGATGTTCACTCTTTGTCTGATGATGCTGCACATTTGAACTTTGGTTATTTGCGGCCTATGTGAGCAGTCGGCATATGTATGGTTTAAAATTGCGGATACTTTATTTTAATTTCGCGGGAGCCGGCTCAATAAAAACGCGGGCCTCAGAAGAGGTGAAATGTAACCGTTCCGTATCCGCGCTGGCAGGCGGCATCGATCCGAACTGCGCTCAAGGAGCGCAGGTCCTCCTGCTGGAAGGGCCGAGGCAGTGCGGAAAGACCACACTTGCCCGACAGATAGCTGGAGGAGGCGAAGGGACAATCTACCGCACGTTGGATGATCAGACCCTTCTCAATTCGGCCATCGAAGATCCCCATGGCTTTGTCGCCCACGGCAATGAGTTAATGATCATTGATGAGGTACAACGCGCCCCTCTTTTATTACCCGCTGTGAAGAAGGATGTCGACGAGAACGAAACACCAGGCCGTTTTATCCTCACGGGCTCTGCCAATTTTCAGTCCCTACCCAAGGTTAATGAGTCCATGGCTGGGCGTGTCCGAAAAGTGCGTCTCAGACCGCTCAGCGAGGGCGAATTGGAAAATGCTCAGCCGCAATTCCTGGCAAGAATCTTTGCCGGCGATGTGAAGGGCCTGCCGGCATCTAACTTGAACAAGGACGACTATCTCACCTGGGCCCTCCGCGGCGGCTTTCCTGAGGTCGTACGACTGGAAAGCGACCGGCAGCGCCGCCTGTGGCATAAGGACTACGTGCAGGCGCTCATTGATTGCGACCTTAGGGATATCGCCAATATCCGCCTGGTTATCGAAATATATGGATGTATCAGCTATCGGCGCTTCGCTCGCGCTGACCCATGGGACACTCGAGTCTTATATCAAAGCCGTTGAAACCTTATATCTGGTCGATCGTGTCCGCCCTTGGACAAAGACCGACTACGCACGGGTCGGCAAGAAAGATAAATTGTTCATGGCAGATACCGGCCTGACGGCGTCCTGCATGGGGTGGTCTCTGGACAAGGTGCGGCTGAACGGCGAATTGAACGGCAAACTGATAGAGACATTTGTCTACACCCAACTTGCAGCGCTGGTCGATGCGAGTTCGGGGGAGTACACACTCAGTCATTACCGGGACCGGGAAAAACGTGAAGTCGATTTCCTTGTTGAGAACGATGACGCCATTGTGGGCGTCGAAGTAAAAGCCGGAACAAATATCGACGCGAACAGTTCAAGCACCTGAAGTGGTTCAAGGCGAATATGGCGGGGGAAAAACCCTTCTACGGCATCGTGCTTTATTCGGGCGAGTATACCGTATCTTTCGGCGAGGGCCTTTGGGCGGTCCCCACTAGCGCGCTTTGTTGCGCATAATATAAGTTCGGAGAAGTGTTACCAGGCCCGAACAAAGAGCGTTAGAGTTTAGAGGCGATGTACGCGCGCCATCCGCCAAGATCGGTTATATCGGTCGCGCCTACGACAGCGCGCGGTTCAGCCACAAATCCCTTGACCTGTTCGCCACTTTTGAGCGTCACCGTTCCGATGGCCAGAGGCGGCGGCACTTCCGCGACAAAGCTCCCGAATGCCGCGACGCTCAGTTCATAGATTTCGACCTCGATGCCTGTACCGCTGTTGTCGTGTATGAGGGCAGGCTTCGGCGGGACAGTGTCGGCCATGGCATAGAGCTTGTAGGTTGCCGCCGTCGTGGTCTTTTCGATAAATTTTGCGTCGCGCGAAGTGAGCTGCCAATGGAGCGGCATGCCTTCAAGGTGCGCGCCGACGACGCTGAGTTTGATCGTGTCCATGCGTGACTCCTGTGTGAGGTCGTAATCGGGGCGAGCGTAGGCATTGTGCCCATTCCATTGGCTAGCGAAATCCAGCAACGCATTGTCAGTTGCTGCCGAACCGATAAAGGTGATGCCGAAGCCGGTGCCGTTCGGGCGGAAACCGGCGGGCACGGCGACGGCTGCCATATCCAGCAGATTGACGAAATTGGTATAGAGGCCGAGATTGGCGTTGAGTGCGAGCGGGGACGCCTGCATCTCCTTGACGCGGTAAATGGTCGGCGCGGTCGGCAGCATCAGGATGTCGATGTCGTCCCACAGCTCTTCCGCATAGCGTTTATAACCGGCGAGCTTGTAGTGGCCGTCAAAGGTTTCGACCCCAGTGACGGTGAGCCCCCCTTCGACGATCTGGCGCACCGTGGAGTCAATGGACGCCGGCGAGGCTTTGAGAAAATCGGCGATGGCGGCGGTGCGTTCGGCGACCCAGGGGCCGGAATAGAGAAGGGCGGCCGCTGCACTCAACGGGGCAAGGTCGATCTCCACCACCTCAAAGCCCATGCCTATGAGACGCTCAAGCGCCCGGGCGTAAAGGTATTCTGAATGGATATCACCGCACCAGTTCAACTGCGACGCGACCCCGATCCGGCGCACGGGACGCGCTACAGGGGGCAGGTCGCGTGAATATTCATCCTTTGCATCGTATCCACCGACCACGGAATCCACCAATGCCGCGTCTTTCGGATCTTCGGTGAAGACGCTGATGCAGTCCAGCGTCCGGCAGGCCGGGACCAGGCCCGTTGTGCTCCAGCGGCCTTTGGTTGGCTTGTATCCGGTGAGATGGTTGAAAGCCGCGGGGACGCGGCCCGATCCGGCCGTGTCGGTTCCAAAGGCGAAGGCGACGAGGCCCGCTGCCGTGGTGACCGCTGAACCGGAACTTGATCCACCGCTGACATAGGCGCGGTTGAAGACGCAGCGCGGCGCGCCGTATGGGCTGCGGCTGCCATTCAGACCCGTAGCGAACTGGTCGAGATTGGTCTTGCCGACAAGTATGGCGCCGGCGTCGAGCGCCTTTTGCACCACGGTTGCGTTGGAGGTCGCGGCATAGGCATAGTCCGGGCAGCCAGCCGTCGTGTCGAAACCTATAGCATCAATATTGTCCTTCACCGCGAAAGGCACTCCGGCCAGCGGCAGGTGCGTACCCGCCTTGACCTGAGCGTCGATGTCGCGGGCGCGGGCGCGAAGGGTTTCGGCCTCGGCCCGCGAGATCCATGCCTGCGGTTGGACCTCGTCGTATTCGGCCAGACGTGCGATAACGTCCTCGACGACCGCTAGTGCAGAGGTCTGCCCGCTATTCACGGCATCAGCAATCTGTGCGGCATGGAGGCGATCCATCAGATCGCCTCCAGCGCCAGGAGAGGTGCGCCCGGATTGACCGGTTTACCCTCTTCGACATAGACGGCGCGCACGATCCCCTTGTGTGGCGCACCGATACCGCATTCGGTCTTCATGGCTTCGATAACCGCAATGATCGCGCCTCTTTCCACCGTGTCTCCGGCCTTAACGTGCATCTTCCAGATCGAACCGCCAAACGGGGATTCGATCAGTTCGCTGCCTTCCGGTGCGATAATCTCCTCGTTATCCGTCTCGATCGCTGTGTCAGCGGTGAGCGCTGCCACGCGGTCGAACTCACCGCGCGCCTGCCAGTCTTCGCGTTCGGCGAGGAAGGCGGCCTCACGCTGCGTCTGGAAAGCCGAGATGCTGTCGGCTTCCTGCGTCAGAAACGCGCGGTAGTCTTTCAGGCGGAAGACGCTGTCTTCCACCTTAATGGCCCGACGACCCAGCGGGAAATCACGCCGCCAGTCGGTCAGTTCCTCATGGCTAACCGGGAAGAAGCGGATCTGATCGAAGAAACGCAACAGCCACGGCTTGCCGTCGACGAAGGCATCGGTCTGCCGATAGGTGTTCCAGACCTGAATAGTGCGGCCAAATAGCTGGTAGCCGCCTGGGCCCTCCATGCCATAGATGCACATGTAAGCGCCGCCAATACCCACTACGTTGGGCGGCGTCCAGGTTCGGGCGGGGTTGTACTTCGTCGTCACCAGTCGATGGCGCGGGTCGATCGGCGTGGCGACCGGCGCGCCGAGGTAGACATCTCCCAATCCCATGACGAGATAGTGTGCGTCGAAGACGGTGCGCTTGACGTCGTCGGCGCTGTTCAGGCCATTCACCCGGCGGATGAATTCGATATTATCCGGGCACCAGGGAGCGTCGTCGCGCACGGAGGCCATGTACTTGTCGATGGTCTGATAGATGGCGGGATCACCCCAACTCAAGGGCAGGTGCACGATGCGCGAGGGGATTTCGAAGTCGTCCAGGGTGCCTAAGCGGTCTTCGGCTGAGATCAACTCGTCGAGGAGCGTGCCCTGCGGCAGAATGCGGCTGTCGAAATGGATCTGGATCGAACGGATACCCGGCGTGACGTCGATGATCCCGGCGAGCTTTGCGGCTTCGATTTCCAGGAGTAGGGCGTGAACGCGCAGACGCAATTCGATATCGAGTACGATCGGGCCGTACTCGACCAGAAGGTGCCTGTCGCCCTGGCGGCGATAAACGACCTGTGGCCGGTCACCCTGGGCGGGAAGCGTGTGTAGAATGGGCGAGGCGCAGGCTGTAAAATCAGGCAGGGACGGCGAGGCCGTGAGTGCGGCGATGGATGCGTCTTGCGCCCGTTCGGCCGCCACCGCATAGGCGTCATCGACAGGCACGAAGCGCACCGTGTCCCCAGGGGCCAGTTGCCCAATTTTCCAAAGATCGGCCTGTATGACCACGAACGGACAGACGAAACCGCCGAGCGACGGGCCGTCGGGACCGAGGATGATCGGCATGTCGCCGGTGAAATCGACCGCGCCGATGGCATAGGCGTTGTCGTGGATGTTCGACGGGTGCAGCCCGGCTTCGCCGCCGTCCTTACGCGCCCATTCTGGCTTAGGGCCAGACAGGCGGATACCGGTGCGGTTGGAATTATAGTGCACCTTCCACGCTGTGCCCGCGACCATCTCGATGTCGCCGGGGGTGAAGAAGTCCGGCGCGCCGTGCGGGCCGTACAGGACATGCAGCTCCCATTCGCGCGTCAAGGCGGGGCGCAGGGCTTCCGGCAAAACCGCTTCCTCGGCGGATGACGCCGCACTGAGATGCAGGGTATCGCCCGTAGTGACGCCGCGCCCGGCGTGACCGCCGAACTCACCCAGCACGAAGGCCGAGCGACTGCCCAGATAGGCGGGCACATCGAAGCCCCCGGCGACCAGCAGATAACCGCGCAGGCCCGCGCCGAGGACGCGACCTATTTTGAGGGTCTGGCCCGCCTTGACCGCAAAGGGTTGGTAGAGGGGGGCCGTTCCGCCGTCCAGCGTCGCTTCGAAGGCGGCACCCGTCAGGCATACGGTCGTCGCCGCCTTGAAGGTGAGCGTCGGCCCGGCAGCGGTAAACTCCAATCCAGCCGCGTCCGCGCCATTGCCCAGCAGGCGATTGCCAAGCCGGAAGGCCAGCGAATCCATCGGCCCTGACGGCGGTACGCCGACATCCCAATAGCCCTGCCGACCAGGATAGTCCTGCACCGTAGTGGCTGGGCCTCCGGACAGCACCTTGACCGTGTTCGGGGCATAGGGGATCTGTTCCAGTGCCCGTGTGGAAACCTTGCCGCTGGTGAAGGCGTCAGAGCGGACAACGGTGCGAAGCCAGTTGAGATTGGTCTCGATCCCGGCCAATCTCGTTTGATCCAACGCTTCGGCCAAAGCCTTGGCTGCCGTCTCGCGGTCGGGCGCGGTGACAATCAGCTTGGCCAGCATGGGGTCATAGTAGGCGCTGACATCCGAACCCGACGTCACCCAGCCATCGACGCGCGGCCCTTGCGGAAATTTCACCTCGATCAGGCGACCCGACGACGGACGATAGCCTTCGGCCGGGTCTTCGGCATAGAGGCGCACCTGTATCGACGCGCCTTCGCAGTTCGGCGTCGATTTTAGGAAGCTGTAATCGCCTGCCGCGCCCCGTATCATCCACTCGACCAGATCGACGCCCGTGACCTGTTCGGTAACGCCATGTTCGACCTGCAGGCGGGTGTTGACCTCAAGGAAGAAAAAATCGTCGCGGTCGGCATCGTAAAGGAATTCGACTGTTCCGGCGGAGCGGTAATTCGCACCACAGGCCAAACGCACGGCAGCGTCCATCAGTGCCTGGCGCGTGGCGTCGGGCAGGTGCGGGGCAGGCGTTTCCTCGACGACCTTCTGATTGCGGCGCTGCAACGAGCAATCGCGTTCGCCAAGCGCCATGACGTGGCCCTGGCCGTCGCCGAAGACCTGCACCTCGATATGGCGGGCGATGGCGACATAGCGTTCCAGGAACACACCGCCGTCGCCGAAATTGCCCGCCCCCAACCGCGCCACGGTCGCGAAACCTTCGCGGATGTCGACCTCGCTGTAGCAGACCTTCATACCGATCCCGCCGCCGCCAGCCGTGGCCTTAAGTATGACCGGATAGCCTATCGTGTCCGCGGCTGAAATGGCCGCGTCCTCGTCGGTCAGAAGGTCGGTGCCGGGGGCGAGCGGCACGCCCAGCGCCTGCGCCATGTCACGTGCTGTATGTTTGAGGCCAAAGGCGCGGATGTTGTCCGGGGTCGGGCCGATAAAGACTATGCCTTCGGCTTCACACCGTTCGGCAAAAACCGCGTTTTCCGACAGAAAGCCGTAGCCCGGATGGATGGCCTGTGCGCCCGTGTGGCGCGCGGCTTTGAGTATGGCCTCAACGTTGAGATAGCTGTCGCGGGCGGGCGCCGGGCCGATATGAACGGCTTCGTCGGCTTCAGCGACGTGCAACGATCCCGCATCCGCGTCACTGAACACCGCGACCGAGCCGATGCCCATCTTGCGCAGGGTACGGATGATGCGGCAGGCAATGGCGCCACGGTTGGCGATGAGAACCTTGGTGAAGACGGGCTTAGTCATTGATCAGTGACCACCATGCGGATCGGTGTGGGATTAAAGCCGTTGCAGGGATTATTGATCTGCGGGCAGTTGGAGACGACGACTTCGACATCCATCAGGGCTTCGAGATCGACGGTCAGGCCGGGCGCGGAAATGCCATCGACAATCCCTAGGGTTCCATCGGATTCCACCGGCACATTCATGAAGAAGTTGATATTCGATACCATGTCGCGCTTGCCGCGGCCTTTGGTGGCGTTGGCCGTCAGGAAGTTGTCGACGCACGAATGCTGCGACTTGGTGTGGTGGCCGTAACGCAGAGTGTTGGACTCACAGCTGCACGCCCCGCCGATCGTGTCGTGATGGGCGACCGAGGTGGCGACGATGCGCATCATCGGGTTGCCTTCGTTGGATAACAGAATGGCGCCTTCGCGCAGAAAGAGATTGCCCTGCGCCGCTATAGTGTCTTGAGCACTATAGCGTTCGGCATCATCGTCGGCGGCGTACATCAGGAAGTCGACGGCCTGATTGCCTTCGAGGTCGATAATGCGTAAGCGCTGGCCCGCCCTTACCGTATGTATCCACGGCGCTCTGGCAACGACGGTTTCGTCATAGATGATCGTTTCGGTCATGGTCATTACCGTGCGTAATAGTCTTCAGTGTTGAGGAAGGCGCGAAGCCCTTCCGGCGTAGCGATGCGGATCGTGTCGTCTTCAGACGTCACCTCGCCGGTCCACGCCGTCAGGCGCACCGGCGTGACGCTGTACGTTTGGCGCGGGTCGAGGACGTGCGGGGTGTTGGCAAAGACGACGATCAGGTCCATTTCGGCGCGCAGTATTACTTCGCGTCCGGCAGGAAAGGGGCCGACCTGCGGCACGGTCGTACCGTCGTCTTCGATCCTCACGCCCTTGAACCAGTTGAGGCAGGGATGGACGTCTTTGCGTGACAGGCCGAACTTGGCGACGCCCAGCATGAAACGGTCGCGGGCATTGGGATGTTGGCCATGATTAAAGCCGTCGCCGTATTTACGCGCGTTCGAGGCCTGATTTGAGGCACCGCAGAAGGCGTCGTGCGTCGCCGCTGTGTCGGTCAGCACTGACAGCATTACCCGGCCCATATCGGATAGGATGAGTTTGCCTGCCGTGATATAGCCGTTCCACTGCACCTTGAGCGTATCCGCGATGTTAAGACGCTCGGTCGACATCTCCGCGTTGAAGACCAGCATGGACAGGCAGGCGTCGCCTTGGCTGTCGATCAGACGCAACCGCGTGCCGCGTGACAGGCGTTTCGCTCCGTAGCCGCCTGGCGCAAGGGTTTCCTCCCACACCACACGCGCCCCAACCGGCACATCGTCGGCGAGAGCGGGCAGGATGGGCATGGCGTCGACACGTGTGCCTGCCTGTGCGCGCGCATGGTCGCGCGCAGACTTGGGGTCTGCGGTTGTCATGATTGGAGCCTTAAAAAGTAGGGGTTAGCGACTGTTCGCGGCCGCCGGTGGCAAGGGCGGAGTTTGTGTGGATTTGACTTCAGAGGCCTGATGATCGTGCAACTGCGGCAGAAGCGCGGCGGTCGTCACCAGCTTGACCTGGTACATGCCGCGAATGCGGCGGAATCCGTCGCATAAGTCTTCCAGCTGCGACGGCGGTCCCTGAACGAGGAGGACTTCCAGTGACTGGTCGTTCTCCAGGAACACGTGCTGAGACGAAATCACTTCCTTTAAAAAATCCAGCTGCTTTTGCGCCACCCGATGGCGCACCGTGCCCGAGTCTGAGGCGTAGACGAGGGTGACGGTGCCCGCCACCACATCGTCCGGCCTCTGGCGCTCAGCGTGTTCGGCTACCGCTCCGCGGATCAGTTCCGTCATGGCGCTCGACCGCGACGGCAGGCCGCGATCGGCGACCATTTTATCGAAAGAATCGAGGAGAGAACCGGGCAGGCTCATGCTGAGCCGGGCCAGATGATCGGTCTCTGTTTCAGACATGGCCGAACACTCTAAGCGTTATTACGAACTTTGTAAATCGTAATAATGTAAATCGATGGTTTTTGAAAGAAAATAAGAATTACAATCCGTTACATTCTCGTGTTTGGACTGTGGATTGTTTTTTGCCATTCAATACCCGCTGCACCGCAACATCCGCTAACGGACGATGAGGGCCGTTGCCGGGACCAAGAGGGGATTGAAATGAGCATATCGAGACGCGTCATTCTGGGTGGTCTTCTGGCCACCGTCTCAGCGGTCAGTCTGGCCGCGTGCAGCCAACCGAAGGAAGCGCCCAAGGCGCCTGCCGGCAAGACCGAGTTCACCATCGGCTGGTCGATCTACGCCGGCTGGATGCCCTGGCCCTACGCCGCGCAGGCGGGGATCGTGAAGAAGTGGGCCGACAAATATGGCCTGACGATCAATATCCTGCAGATCAACGACTATGTGGAATCCGTCAATCAGTTCACCGCCGGCAAACTCGATGGCGTCACGGTGGCGAGCATGGATGCCCTGACGATCCCGGCCGCGGGCGGCAAGGACACGACCGCGCTGATCGTCGGCGACTATTCCAATGGCAATGACGGCATAGTATCGAAATCCGCCAAGACGGTCGCCGCTCTGAAAGGTACGACCATCAATCTCGTGGAGTTGTCTGTTTCGCACTACCTGCTGGCGCGCGCGCTAGAGCAGGCGGGCCTGAAAATGGCCGATATTAAAACCGTCAATACATCGGATGCCGATATCGTCGGTGCCTTTGCCTCGGCGGACGTGAAGACAGTCGCGACCTGGAATCCGCAGTTGGGCGAAGTGAAGAAGACGAAGGGCGCTACGCTCGTCTTTGACTCTTCGAAGATCCCCGGTGAAATCCTCGACCTCCTTGTGGTCGACACCGCGCTCCTGGCCGCCACACCCGATCTGGGCAAGGCGCTCGCCGGAATCTGGTATGAGACCCTGGCGGTCATGAGCGCCAAAACAGCCGAAGGCGCCGCCGCCCGCGCGGCCATGGCCAGCCTCTCGGGCACGACGCCGGAGGACTATGACAGCCAATTGTCGACCACCTTCATGTACTACTCGGCGCTTGATGCGCTGAAGGCCATGGAAAGCCCTGATCTGGCCACGGTCATGGATCGTGTGCGCCAGTTCAGTTTCGCCCAGGGTCTGTTCGGGCCGGGCGCCAGCTCCGTTGACGCCATTGGCATCTCGCTGCCCGGCAAGACGCTTGGTTCGGCGGAGAATATCAAGCTGCGCTTCGATCCGACCTATACCAAACTCGCCGCCGACAACGCGCTGTAACGGGTCCCATGCGGCGTCTGATCAACATCAAGCCCCATAAGGGGGCGGCTGTCGTGCTGGGGGCTCTGCCCTTAGCAGTTGCCGTCCTTGCCTATACAAAAGCCGCATCGGACCGGCAGGCGGTCAACGCCGCCGACAAACTCCTGCCCACCATCGACCGGATGGCAGAGAGCTTTGGCCGCATTGCCTTTTATCCTGATGCCCTTACCGGCAAGGTACTGGTTCTGGCGGATACGGTGGCCAGTTTGCAGCGCCTGGGCATTGGGATCGGGGTGGCGACGGCCATCGCCCTGGTGCTTGGACTGGCACTGGGCGTCCTGCCCTTGGCCCGCGCTACCCTCGCGCCGCTCATTGCGACGATCGCTGTCATTCCGCCAATCGCTATCCTGCCCATCTTGTTCATCATCTTTGGGCTCGGAGAAACCTCCAAGATTGTGCTGATCGCGATAGGCATTGCGCCCCTCATGGTGCGTGATCTCGCCGCGCATGTCGCGGCCCTGCCCAATGAACAGATACTGAAAGCCCAAACCCTGGGTGCTAGTACCTGGCAACTTACCTTAAGGGTCGCCCTGCCGCAGGCCTTGCCAAGGCTCATAGATAGCCTGCGTCTGTCGATCGGGCCGGCTTGGGTCTTTTTGATTTCGGCCGAGGCGATCGCGTCGGATGTTGGGCTCGGGTACCGCATCTTCCTCGTTCGCCGCTATCTGTCGATGGATATCATTCTGCCCTATGTCGTTTGGATCGCACTTTTAGCGCTTCTGATGGACATCGTCCTGCGCGCCATCAGTCGCGAGGTTTTTCCGTGGTATCACCGGAGGTCGGCATGAGCGACCTCCTAGAGTTCCGGGATATCTGGGTCGAGTACGGTGACAAGATCGTGCTGGAGCGCGTCAACCTGTCCATCGCTGAAGGCAGCTTCGTTGCCATTACCGGCCCTTCGGGTGCCGGCAAATCGACATTCCTGCGGCTGGCACTCGGTCAGGAGTCGCCCGCCAAAGGCCAGGTCTTTCTCGACGGCAAGGTGCTGGCGCCGCAATGCGATCCCGATCGCGGCGTCGTCTTCCAGCGCTATTCCGTCTACCCGCATCTGACCGTCTTGCAAAACGTCCTCCTCGGGCTTGAGTTCGCCAAATCGCCCGTCCTCGGACGTTTATGGGGGAGGGCACGCCGCGATGCGGTCGCTATCGCGACCGAGATGCTGACTGCCGTCGGGTTGCAGCACAATCTGCACGTTTATCCCAGCGCTCTGTCAGGCGGCATGCAACAACGCCTCGCCATCGCCCAGGCATTGGTCAAGCATCCGCGTGTATTGCTTCTCGACGAGCCTTTCGGGGCGCTTGATCCCGAAATACGCCTCGACATGCACGAGCTTATTCTGAAGCTGTGGGCCGAGCGCCGACTGACCATTCTTATGGTGACGCACGACCTGCCTGAGGCCTTCAAGCTCGGCACGCGCGTACTGCGCATCGACAAACGCCGGCGCGATCCGCAGGCGCCTCATCGTTACGGCTCGGACATTGTCAGCGACGTAAGCCCTGACAAGGCCGCCGCGTTGCCGGCGGATCTGGCCACCCTCCTTCTACCTCGCCCGGAAGAGACCTAGCGATGTCAGAAAAGCCCATTGCATCTGCAATCTCGCCCCAACATGCCCGCTTGTCACTGGGGCAATGGCTGTTGTCATTGTGTAGAAAGCTCTTCGCGCGACAGGCATCGTAGGCCGAGCTATCCTAAGGCTTATGGTACTGCCCGAGTAGCAAGAAATCTGTCGCGACTACGATTTCCGAGATGTCTGCGCCGCCCTATTAGAGGAGCGCAAAGAAACCGCGCATTTCGACACTACGAATTCCCAAACCGGGGACGGCACTCTCGAACGAGATAATAGCCCGTGTAATGATCGGGCGGCTTTGCGCTATCGCGCCGTTCAGACGTGTGCCTGCCGGGCGTGCGCCCTTAGCCATGATTCAAGCCTATCAAAGGCAAAGGTATGGGTTTCGTAAAGGGCGACAACGAAATGAATTGTGTCATTAAGTTCAGCGGTTAGTTCATAGCCGTTTAAAATCAAGAAGACGTGCATTGATGCGAAGGCCGTTCGCTTGTTGCCGTCGATGAACGGATGGTTTTGTGAAAGACTTTCCCAGAGCGCTGCCGCCTCTGAGACGATGTCAGAGTAATAACCCGTTTGTGGGCGAAAAAGGGCGGCTTCCAACTGACCCGGGTCTCGCACGCCCTGACCACCTCCATACTCAGCAATTTGAGCGTCATGGATCGTGAGGACGTCCTCAAGCGAAAGGTAGCGGGTCACTATTCCGCCAGCTTCTTATACAACGGACCATATTGCCGCATACTGGCTTTCAGCGCATCTTTGACCGAGATGTCAGGTCGGGGCTTTTGTCTCTCTGCAATTAGGTTGCCAACCGCCTCTTCCAATAGCGACTGCAACTGGCGTCCTTCGACCTTGGCCAGTGCGCGAAGGTCAGAAAGCAGGGCTCTATCCATCTGGGTTGCAAACTTCTCACGCGAATGCGGCTGGTTCATCTTGGGCCTCCTAGCGACAACCCTATCATGAAATTTCATGATCATCCATGTTCCATTCTCGGCAATCGGTACGTCGGAGACTGCAACACGGTTGTCCGATGGCTTCAATCGGATGGCTAAGCCGCTATTATCATCAAGCGGCAACTCTGGGCATGGTGACGGCTCGTCAACCCCAATCACCTTGTCACGCAGCGTCAATTTAGTCGACCTGTACGCCTTTAATGCATACGGCATGTAACATATATTGGGAGAAATTCGTCGTTGTCCCTAGATGCCCATAGGGTTTGCGACAAAACCGTATCTCGGGCGCAGGATCAGCACGCTGTGTCCCCCCTCTTTCGGCCATCATCTACTCAACCGTTCGGATCTCGGTCAGTGGGCCCTCAACTCCGGGCTTACAAGAAACCTCTATCTTGAAAGCTAGGGGAAAAGGTGGCCAATGGCATTACTAACGTCAGGGGGAGATTTTTGAGCGGTTCGGCGCCGTATGCAGCATACCAGCTCGCAGCACGTTCGTTTTTTGCGTCTATGATGAGCAACGTTCCCCCAACCTGTTCTGAAGTTCGTAAGCATCTAAGGGCTGCGGCCGCTAGTAGCTGCCCACCCAGCCCTAACCCTGCGACGGAGAGGTCCGTCGCTATCCGTGCCAACTTGAAGCCCGCGATCTCGTGCCTCGCCAATCCTTTTGCGAGATGTTCTGGGACCTGATCCTGCGATACTGCGGACGGCGTTACCGTGTAGAAGCCGAGAATCCGTTGTGACTTAGCGTTCTCGATAGCGCAAAAGGTTTTCGACGCGTTTTGCTCATGACTCTGCCGAGCAAATTTCTGCAGAAATTCGTTCATCTCGGTGTCGCCACAGTTGAATGATTTTCGATCATGCGACTTGGCAATTGGTGCTTCGTGCCACGCCGGGAGGATCATATTGCGGACGGCAAAGCTGCAATAGCGGCCCCCAGTTTTGCATTTGGCTTAGGCGGGTTTTCGAGCAGCTCCAGAACCCGAGCGAAGTCCCGTCTAGAAAGGACGACGGCTTCAGCGGCTTCAATCACTGAATCTGCTTCTTTCAACGCTGTCTGCATGATGAAGTTGGTGAGGTCCGTATTTTGAATCGCCGCGGCCCGGATCAGCTTGGCTTTTGCTTCTGGCGACACCCTCAAATGCATTCGCTTATTGTCATCAATGGCTACGCTCGGCATCGGAAGCTCCACACAAATGAATTCTAACTCATTGTATATATAGGCGGGAGAATGTCAAATTGTACGCCATGAATGCGCACGACGCATAATATATATTATGAGAAATTGCAGAAGTGATTTAAATCCGCACGATTTTCTAAGAAACGGTGTCGCTTATTTAGTTTGCCATCGGGTCGGACGAAAGCCAGTCCTCGCTCCGCAGCCCTTCAACGCGGGAGAACTCACTCAAATTTCCAGTGACAACAACCAAGCCTCTGCTTCGGGCATGACCTGCAATTAGTACATCATAAACGCCAATCGGAGTACCCCTACGTTCCAAAGACGCTCGAATGTCTGCTGCGTGGGCGGCAGCCTCTGACCCAAATGCAATTACCTCCAGCCGCGCAGCAAACTGCTCGACTTTTGTTCGGTTAAAAGCCGGGCGGTCAGACTTTTCAGCACCGTGTAAAAATTCCGCCAATACTATAGTTGAGATACAAAGCCCATCAGCTTCAGCGTTGAACCGTTCGCGGATAGACTGCGGCCGGTCCCGGAGCACTCTGATGCATAGATTTGTATCAAGCATATATCGAAGCATTAGAAGCGCTCACGGACTTGTTCGGCCAGTTGGTCGCGCTCGCCAAGATCAATGCCTGGGGCCGCAAAAAAATCGTCCCAAATGCTGTTAGACGGCACGATGATACGACGCCCCCCTTCCCTCAAAATAGTCACGTCTTTGACGCCTTCCGGAAAAGCCACATCCTTAGGTAAGCGAACTGCTTGCGAGCGATTCGAATGAAACAAGGTCGTACGGGCCATTATGCACCTCTCAGGAGTGTATCTTAAACTAACCATAACGCGGGATATGTCAATGGGATATACAAAGCAAACATTGTGAGAAATCTGGTGCGATATCAGACGTGATAACATCCATTATCGCGTGTAATATGTGCTAGAAATGTTGTATTGATGGTGGCTCGGCTCATCACCAAAGACTAGTCGGTGTTATTCATTTGTCCGCCTAGCGAGGTTTTTGCCTACGGGTTACGGCGTGACCCCTACACCGTCAGCGATGAAGAACTCGACTGGCTCACTGAGTGCGTAAAGCTCTTGCAGGACACCGTCGCGGCCGGGGCCACAGAGCGCTTAAATCCCGCAAACCTCACAAATTAGAGATAGATTACAGACGGATAGCGGCCTCACACCTCAATGAGAACAACGCGCACCTCTCGCGCGCTGCGCATAACGCACTGTAAAATATAGACTATCACACAGGATTGCGCCCCAGAAGCCTCTCCGCCTTATTATCCTGCCTCCCCACGTCAAAATAAATGGAGGCATGTTTAAGTGCTTAAATTCAATTACTTAAGCCAAAACGGCCTCGCGGCGCAATCACGAGTCTCCCGATTTACCTATGTGCAGACAAACACTTAGGCCTCACTTGGAGGCATTGCTTTTATCTTGCACTAAATCAACCATCTCTTTTTCTTTCGTAAGGACAAAATTCAGAAGAACTAAATTTTCTTTATAAATAAAGGTGTCGCACCAAACATTCTCACACCCATCCAGCAAAACAGGATTTTTATCCGATTTGTGATAAATTTCTATAATATCTCTAATATCACCTTTGGAATTAGTAATTATTCTCTCTACATCTCCGCTAATGTCTAATTTAGAATAAAATTGATAAATATAAGTTCCGCCCTGGTAATCTAAAACTGCCGTGAAAAAATTCATTTTTTATCTTTCATTGAGTGATTTTCAGATTTCTTATAATCAATTTCGGCTTTTCTCACACGCACCCTTACTGAAACCGACTTAGTTATAGTCCTCAAACACTTCGGCGCCATCGGTCCGGGATTAAAGGCATTGAAAAATTGTAAGCTTCATGCTACATATTTATTTATTTTGTAGCGCGAAGATACCAAAATGCCAACTCCACACAACCCTCCTGCCGCTGTGCGACGCGCCATGCGCAAGCTAGGCTCAGACATCCACGATGCCCGTCGGCGTCGTAAGCTTCCCATGGCGGTTGTGGCAGAACGCGCATTCACCTCACGCTCTACATTACAGAAAGTCGAGGCTGGCGACACCAATGTCAGTATAGGCATCTACGCCGGGGTATTGCAGGCGCTTGGGCTACTCGACGGGCTGGGCCAAATCGCTGACATCAGCAATGATAAGGTTGGTCAGGCGCTATCCAGTGCCGACCTGCCAAAGCATGTTCATCTCAAGCGTTCACCCGTATCGTCGCGCAATGAATGACTTCGAAGTCCATATCGATCTGAATGGCCAAACACGCCCGATCGGATTGGCGCGCAGCAATCGCGTCCGCGGCGCTGAGACCATCCTCTTCGAATATGAGAACGCATGGCTGGCAGACACCGACAGGTTCTCGCTGGAGCCCGCCCTCGTTCTGAGCCGCGGCACCTTCGCACCTCCTGTGGGATTGGCGACCTTCGGCTCGATCGGTGACTCTGCCCCCGACACCTGGGGTCGGCGCCTGATGCAACGCGCCGAGCGCCGCATGGCGGAACGCGAAGGAAGGGCTGTGCGTACGCTGACGGAGAGTGACTACCTGCTGGGTGTCGCCGACGAGACTCGACTAGGCGCGTTACGCTTCCGGCGAGCAGAGAATGAGACATTCCAGGCGCCAATCCGCGCCGGTGTGCCGGACCTGATCGACCTTGGCCGGCTACTCCAAGTCACCGAGCGCATTCTCCGCGATGAGGACACGGACGAAGATCTCCAACTGATTTTCGCGCCCGGATCTTCCCTTGGTGGCGCGCGACCGAAAGCGTCAGTGATTGATCAGCATGGCCACCTTTCGATCGCCAAGTTCCCAAAGGAGACCGACGACTACAGCATGGAAACCTGGGAGGAGATCGCATTGCGTCTGGCCGGCCAGGCTGGCATTGCCACGCCTCAGCACGAACTCATCGAGGTCGCCGGCAAAAGGGTTATGCTATCGCGCAGGTTTGATCGGAACGGCGCAATCCGGATTCCATTCTTATCAGCAATGGCAATGATGGGCGCCAAGGACGGTGAACGTGGTAGTTACCCGGAGATAGTCGATGCACTCGCGGAACATGGCGCCCAAGGGAAGACAGACGCCCACGCCCTTTATCGGCGCGTGGTTTTCAACGTGCTGATCTCCAATGTCGATGATCACCTGCGCAACCACGGCTTCCTATGGCTGGGTAAAGCGGGATGGTCACTCTCGCCTGCCTACGATCTGAATCCGGTGCCTACCGACCTTAAAGCACGCGTCCTGACAACAAACATCGACCTTGATGAGGGCACCTGCTCACTCGATCTGCTTGAACAGGCCTCCGAGTATTTCGCCCTAACGCTGGAACAAGCGCGGGCGATCATAAAAGAGGTCGCAACAGTAACGGCAACATGGCGTGACACCGCCAGGGACGTCGGCGCGCGCTCGGCCGAGGTCAATCGCATGGCCAGCGCTTTCGAGCACGACGACTTGGCGCGGGCCCTAGCCTTATGACGCGAACCTGTTGAGTTTCGCTAAAAAATGACCCCTTGAGAGCCGAAGTTTTCATTTCATATTGACCCTCGTTTTTGTGACGGACCCGTTACACGATAAGGGTAGACTTGGGTCAATCCGTGGCGAACAGGCAGGGTTAAGCTCAGGTGAAAATCAACACCTTACTACCATCTGGTGTACGCTCAAAATCCGTAAGGGTGGGGGTTATGTGCTTACGACCTCACGGACAAGTGAACTATGCTGACCGGTGAGCCGCAAGAAAAACACCGACCGCCGCCTGACAATATGACGATATCACATCGTCGCGCTGCGCCGTTTCAGGGTCGAAACGGGCAATATAATGCAGGTCAGCGCCCTTAAACAGCGCGGCGAACAGGCGCGCTGATTGTTTGGGATCGGGAACCGACAGAGCCTGCTTATCGTGCAGATTGCGCAACAAATCTTCTATTTGGCCGACAAACCTCTGCGGTCCGGCCTCATAGTACAACCGGCTCAATGCTAACTGATTAGTGGTGTCAGACATGATCATGGCTTCCATGCTTTTCACGTCTTCACTCAGCAAAAGGCGTAGCAGGCTGTTCCCCACAGCCTGCAACTGCTCCTCTGCCGTTCCTTTTACACCCTCGAATAAATATCCAGGCGCCAAGTCCTGGCACCGCGTAGTAATCGCGGCGCTGAACAACGCCTCCTTGCTATTGAAGTGCCTGTAAATGCTTAGCTTTGATATCTTGGCTTCGCGCGCAACCTTATCCATTGTCGTCGCCTGGAAGCCGAACTCGCTAAACAGAGCACAGGCAACGTCGACGATTTTTGCATGCAGGTCCTGATTGACAGGCCGCCCGCGACGTCCGGTCATTTTTTCAGTCATAGAAATATTGATACTTGACAGTATCCAAATTTTGGCGCTTTACGATACTCATTGGTATCAAATAGCTCAGTTGTTGGATAAAAGTCAACATGCCGTTTCGCTCATTCCTCCATAAAGCCTCCGCCCCCGTTTCAATGGTTGCGATGGCCGCCTTACTTGCCGCGTGCCATGCGTCGCCCAAGGCTGAAACCGACGCACCGACGCGCGTCCTGACCTACATGGTTCGTGCGTCTAATGGGTCCGGCACCGCCTACGCGGGCACCATAAAGGCGCGAGTCGAGCAGACCATCGCCTTTCGGGTCGGCGGCAAGATTATCGAGCGAAAGATCAATGTTGGAGACCATGTATCTCCCGGACAGCTACTGATGCGGCTGGATCCGACCGACTACAACGATGGGCTTGAGGCCGCCATGGCCACAGTCGCGGCTGCCCGCAGCGCGGCGGTTCGAGCCAATGCTAATTACGAGCGCGTGAATAGTCTGGCTGCCAGCGGATCAATCTCGGTCGATACGACAGAACAGGCCCGCGCCGCCAAAGACTCAGCCGATGCCAATCTGAAGGCTGCAGAAGCGCAGTTGGCCACGATTAAGAACCAGCGGGCCTACACGGAACTGCGCGCCGATGTCGCGGGTGTGGTGGTCGAAATCCCCGGAGAAGCGGGCATGGTCACTGCCGCCGGACAACCGGTGATCAGGATAGCCCAGTCCGGAGCCCCGGAAGCGGTCGTGGGTCTGCCCGAAGCGGGTCATGCCGTCGGCGAGGTCGCCCAAGCGACTGTTTTCGGCAGCAACAACGCGACCTACACCGCGCGTTTGCGGCAGGTATCGCTCGTTGCCGATCCCGCCACCCGATTGTTTGAAGCTCGGTATGTTCTCGATGCGGCCCTCACCGACGCCCCGCTGGGATCGACGGTACGGGTAACGCCTGCCGGTGCAAAGGCAGTAACGGCTGCAATGGATGTACCTTTGTCCGCTCTAGTGGATAAGGGACAGGGGACCCGGGTCTGGATCATTGACGCTCAGGGTAAGGTTCGCGCCAGACCGGTGACGGTCGCACGGCTTAACGAAGAAACCGCCTCTATCGCCTCTGGTCTCACTCAGGGCGATGTCGTTGTGGCAGCAGGCGCCCAGTTGCTCAGTGAAGGACAGGCCGTGCAGGTCATCCGTGGGGGTGTGCTGTGAGTTTTCCCAACCTGTCTGCGCTTGCGGTGCGCGAGCGTGCCGTCACCCTATTTCTTATTCTGGCCGTGCTGGCCGCCGGCACCTTCGCCTTCATCAAACTGGGCCGTGCCGAAGACCCGCGCTTTACGGTCAAGATCATGACCGTGACGGCGGTCTGGCCCGGTGCCACCGCCAAAGAGATGGATGAAAATGTAGGTGACATTCTAGAGAAACGCCTTCAGGAACTGCAATACTATGATCGCGTTGAAACGACGGCGCAGCCCGGTGTGTTGCAGGCCAAGGTCATCCTGAAGGACTCGACACCGCCCGCCGCAGTGCCGGATCAGTTTTATCAGGTGCGCAAGAAGCTCGCCGACGAAGCGCGCAACCTGCCCAGAGGCGTATACGGCCCCTTCTTTGACGACGAATTCGGTGACGTTTATTTTTCGTTGTACGCGATCCAGTCAAAGGGTCTGCCGAACCGGGACCTTGTGAAACAGGCCGAAACCCTTCGCCAGCAACTGCTTCAGGTGCCGGGCGTACAAAAGGTCAGGATTCTGGGCGAACGGCCCCAGGCCATATTCGTCGAAGTCCCACAGGCCAAACTGACGACCCTGGGCGTCAATGCGCAGGACATCATGGCCGCACTGGCCGGCCGCAATGACGTAACCCCCTCCGGTTCGGTAGATACGGCCGGACCGAGAATACAAATCCGTCTGGACACCGGCCTGACCTCGCTTGAGGATGTAAGAAACGTAACGCTCAGCGTGCGCGGTCAATTATTGCGTATAGGCGACTTTGCCGAGGTCCGCAGAGGTTACGAAGATCCGGCCACCTATGAGATCAATCATGCCGGTCAGCCCGCCGTTGTGCTCGGCGTCGTCATGGCCCCGCGCTATAATGGCCTGACTCTGGGCAAGGCGCTCGAAAAAGAAGAAGCGGCCATACACGCCCAGTTACCGCTCGGACTATCCGTCACCAAAATCTCGGATCAAGCCAAAGTCATACACCACTCCGTCGATGAATTCATGATGAAGTTCCTCGTGGCTCTGGGCGTGGTGATGCTGGTGTCACTGGTGGCGCTGGGGTTCCGGGTCGGCCTTGTTGTGGCCGCCGCCGTGCCGCTGACCCTGGCGATTGTCTTTGTCATCATGCTGCTCACGGGACGGGACTTTGACCGCATCACGCTCGGCGCCCTGATTATCTCTTTGGGGCTTCTCGTCGATGATGCCATCATCGCCATCGAGATGATGGTGGTAAAGCTGGAAGAGGGCTATGACCGCGTCAAGGCCGCGACCTACGCGTGGACCACGACCGCTGCGCCCATGCTGTCCGGGACGCTGGTGACAATCCTTGGCTTTATTCCCGTCGGTTTTGCCCAGTCATCCGCCGGGGAGTATGCGGGGAATATCTTCTGGGTCGTGGGCTTTGCCCTGATTACCTCGTGGGTCGTTGCAGTCACCTTCACGCCTTATCTGGGCGTGGTTATGCTCCCGGATATTAAACCCAAGCCCGGCCATCATGCCATGTACGACAGTAAAGCGTACACGGCCTTCCGCAAGCTGGTCAGACTGACGGTGGATCACCGCATTCTGACGATTGCCATTACCGTGGGCCTGTTTTTGCTCTCAGGGGCGGGCATGATCGTGGTCAAAAAGCAGTTCTTCCCCAATTCTGACCGCACCGAACTTACCGTCGAAGTCAAGATGCCCGTAGGCTCGGCGTTTGAGGCCACCAAGGCGGTGACGGCGCGCATCGAAGCCGACGCGATGAAGCAGCCGGAGGCAACCGACGTTTCGGCCTATCTGGGACAGGGGGCGCCGCGCTTCTTCTTCTCGCTAAATCCGGAACTGCCCAATCCCGCCTATGCGCAGGTCGTTATCCAGACGAAGGACGTCGAAGCGCGCGCGAAACTCAAAGAACGCCTGCGAAAGTGGGTAAAGGAAGGGCGCTACCCACAGGCGCGCGTACGTGTGACCCAGTTCGTGTTTGGCCCGCCCGTCCCCTACCCTGTGCTCTTCCGCGTCATTGGCCCCGATGAAGCGGGAATCATGAAGGTGGCCGAAAAGGTGCGCAGCGTTCTTGCAGAAAACCCCAATGTCATGGATCCGCATCTGGACTGGGGGGAGAAGACGCCAATCATGCGCTATGTCATTGACGACGCCCGTCTGGCGCAGCTTAACCTGACCCGTCAGGCTGTGGATCTGCAACTGCGCGGCCTCGTCTCCGGCGCCCCAGCGACCCAGATGCGTGAGGGTACGCGCACTGTCGATGTCGTGCTGAAAACCCCTGCCGATGAGCGACGCTCCCCGTCAGACCTGGTCGGGATGACTGTTACCAACACGCTGGGTCAGGCGATCCCCTTAAGTGTCGTCGTCCATCAGGTGCCCGATACCGAAAGCCAGCAGATCAAGCGCTATGACCGTGATCTCTATGTCAGCGTTCAGGGGGATGTTCGCGAGGGCCTTCAGCCACCGGACGTAACCGCAGAACTACTGCCAAAGCTTGAGGCCATCAAGGCGGCCCTGCCCGCGGGATATCGCATCGAAACCGGCGGTTCAGTTGAAGAAAGCGCCAAGGCCAATGTCGCCCTTGTGGCCGTGGTCCCGGTCATGATCCTTCTGACGCTGGTGGTGCTGATGATACAGGTGCGCGCGTTCTCGACCATGTGGATGGTCTTTGCGACCGCTCCGCTCGGCCTGGTCGGCGCGGTTCCCGCCATGCTTTTGTTCAATCAGCCCTTTGGCTTCAATGCCATTCTGGCACTGGTCGGCCTGTCAGGCATCTTGATGCGCAACACGCTCATCCTTGTGCAACAGATCAGCGACAACAAAAAAGAGGGCGCGACAGATTATGACGCCGTCGTCGAAGCCACGGTCAGGCGGGCCCGTCCAGTCATCTTGACGGCAGCGGCCGCGATGCTGGCCTTCATCCCCCTCACCCATTCGGTCTTCTGGGGTTCTCTGGCTTTCGTTCTGATCGGCGGCGTCGGTGTGGGCACCATTCTGACGCTGGTATTCCTGCCTGCCCTCTATTCGTTCTGGTTCAATGTCCGCAAGCCGCAAAGCGAGACGTCACATGCGTAAGTATCTGTCGCTGTTACCCGTGGCGGCTCTGTTGAGCGCCTGCTCAACCCCCACCGCTCATTTTCCCTCCGCTCCATTACCGTCCACGTGGCCGGTAACTCAGGCACCCGCCTATGTGAATAAAGTCTGGTGGACCCAAGGCAGCGATAATGTCCTCCTGAACCTGCTGGCGACGGCGGATCAGCAAAGCCATGACATCCGGATCGCGACCGCCCGCCTGCAGGAGGCCCGGGCTGCCCATACCACCGCGAGGTCATTGCTGTTCCCGGATATTGCCGCTGCGGGTGTCGTTCAGCGCGGCGATGTCGGTCTGACCTATGGCAACCGAACCATCAACATCGCGCAGGGCGAACTGGACGCCAGCTACGATCTCGATCTGTTTGGTGGCTTGAAAGCCCGGTCAAAAGCGGCCAAAGCCGGGGCCGCCGCAGCTGAGTCCTCTCTGGAGGATGTGAAGGGCGCGGTAAGGCTGGAAATCATTGCCGCCTACATCGGTTTGCGTCAGTGTCAGCAAAATCTTGCCAGCCTTCAGATAACTTCGGCATCGGCCCATGACATTGCCGACAGCCTTCGCGAGCAGTGGCAAAAAGGTCTGATTACCGAAGGGCAATGGCGCACGGCAGACAGCGAGGCGAGAGCAGCGGATATGGGCGTCAGCCGATACACCGACGCCTGCGAGCAATATATCAATGTGCTCAGTGTCCTCACCGGCGATGATGAAATGGCTTTGCGGGAAACGCTGACCACCCCCGGCAAGATGCCAACATTACGTCATACTGAAGCCATCAACACACCGATGCCGATCCTGCGTGACCGCCCGGATATGCGCATCGCCGAATCCAACCTGACCGCGGCACGGGCATCCACCCGCTCCGCTCAGGCCGCGCTGTTTCCGAACCTATCGATAGGGGCCTTCTTCGGACGTCAGGATACAAGCGTTGGCCCGTCGGTTGACGTATGGAACACCGCCGCCACCGTCTACTGGCCACTTCTCAATTTTGGCAGGATCAAGGGTCAGATCAACGCCGCTTCCGCCCGAGAGGTTCAGGCCTATGAAGGCTATCGCCTTACGGCCATTGCGGCGCTTGCCGATGTACGCACCAAATGGGTTGCGCTGGAGCAAGCGGAACTTCGCGCTAGACTGGCCGATGCCGATCTGGAGGCGGCCCTGCGCCGCCATGACGAGGCTGATCGCCAGTACAGGGCGGGCCTGACACCGAAGATCGCGTGGCAGGCCTCGCACATTCAACTGGAAACAGCCCGCCGTGCCCTAACAGATACAGAAGCGGACCGCTCGTTGAAAGCGGCTGCACTTTATCGTGCTCAGGGGCTCTGAAATGTCAAAAAATCCCCTAAAGCAAGGCACATCTCATGTTTAACGATAAGGTCATCGTCATTACAGGCGCGTCGTCTGGAATAGGTGAAGCGACCGCTCACCTGCTGGCCCAAAAGGGATTCCGGGTGTTTGCGGGCGCGCGACGTGCGCCGACCTCCCCCCCGGTTCCAAATCTTGAGTTTGGCGTCCTCGACGTTACCAACGACGCTTCAGTTGAAAACTTTATAAATTGGGTTCTGAGAGAAGCGGGCCGAATAGACGTTCTGATTAACAACGCCGGGGTGTCTCTGGTCGGCCCTGTCGAAAAGACGTCGATCAAGGAAGCTCAGGGTCTGTTCGATACGAATGTGTTTGGCCCATTTCGGTTGATGCGTGCCGTTCTGCCGACGATGCGTGAGGCCGGACAAGGGCTGATCATCAATATCAGTTCCGTTTTGGGCTTCCTGCCAGCCCCCTTCATGGGAGTTTATGCCAGCAGCAAGCACGCCCTGGAGGGCTTGTCGGAGTCTTTGGATCATGAGGTGCGCGAGTTCAATGTCAGGGTCGTGCTTGTCGAACCCTCCTTTACCAAAACCAATCTAGACACAAATTCCGCGCAGGTGAGCGAAGGGTTTGGAGCGTATGAAAGTCAGGTCAGTGCGACGCTGAAAGCCGTCATCGCGCAAATCAAGTCTGCCCCGGCACCAATCTCGGTCGCCAGGAAAATCCTCTCGGTCATCACTGGGCCTTATAAGATGCGAGAACCCGCCGACGGCACAGCGAAGCTCCTGAGCCGACTGCGAAGATTCATGCCGGCGGGCGCCGTTGACCGAAGCCTGCGCAAGAGTTTCGGGCTGAGAACCTAGATTGGAATAATTTCTAGGGAAAGCTGTCCGTTCAGGTCGCAATTGAAGCGGCGGCCAAGCGCACGGATCGCATCCCCGGACCGGGACCGAACCAGATTCAGTCCATTATGCGTCTACCAGAAATCGTAGTCCTAGAGACCAGGTGTTCGTTTAAGTCGCAGCCTCTCCTCCCCTTCAAACCTCAACACGTAGCCCATCGAAATGGATCATGTTATAATCATCGGCGGCAGCTTTGCTGGCCTTGCCGCCGCTCTGCAGCTTGGCCGAGCCCGCCGCAAAGTCATCGTTCTTGATACCGGTCTTCAGCGCAACCGATTCGCGACCCGCTCGCACGGTGTGCTCGGGCATGATGACAAACCGCCGTCTGAGATTCTCGCGGCGGCGCGACAGCAGCTCGCTCGCTACCCTGCTATCAGGATGATCAACGCCCGCGCTGACAGCATCTCTGGAGCCATTGACAATTTTTCCGTCTTTACTGGCGATGGTGAAGCCATTCGCGCACGCCGTGTGATCCTGAGCTATGGCGTTGTTGATCAGATGCCTGACGTCCCGGGTTTTGCCGAGAACTGGGGCACATCCGTCATTCCATGCCCCTACTGCGACGGCTTTGAAGTGGCTGACCAGCATTGGGGCCTCGTCTGGTCTGGCCCGCAGTCGATGAACCAGGTTAGGCTATTTCACGATTGGACCGACAGGTTGACGGTTTTCTCTGATGTCCATGACATCGCACCTGACATTCGCGCGGATCTGGCGCGCCGGAAAGTACCTGTCATCGATGGACGGATCACCGGGGTCGTCCGTCACTCGCGTCATGGCTCCACCGTCAACCTCGATACTGGCCCCAATATCGCGGTCGATATCTTGTTTGCACATCCGCGCACCAAACCGTCCGCAAGCTTGCATGAGACACTGGGCCTCGCCACGGTCAATACGCCAACAGGTATTGTACTCAAGACCGACGAGCGGCGCGAAACCAGCATCCCGGGCATCTACGCCGCCGGCGACCTCGCCAATCCCGGTATCCCGTCGGTTACCACGGCCATCTGGCAAGGCGCGATGGCGGGTATCTTTGCACAACAGTCGATGCTGGTTTGAGTGGAACTGACAACTGGACTTGCCCAAAAAAGTGGAGAGCGATTTGGTTTTAAGTGGCCAATCTGAGCGTTACGCTCTCTACCTGAATGGGGCTTTGGTGGCCTTAGTGAGAACAACGTCGGCGGGGGGTATAAAAGCCGTAGATGTCGACAGTTCATGCGGCTGGTCGAATCCCAGGTATCGCGATCGTGCCAAGGCGACGTGGCAGTCGCCCTGATATTGGGACAAAACGGTGACCTTGCGCTATTTCGGAAAGGTTGAAAGCGTCTACGGCCCGGACACGAGTGGCCCCTGCGCGTCAAGCTTCGAATCCTATAATTGTAATCAACCTCAATGCTAGCTATGCGCTTATGCCGAATGCGACGCTGCTCATTGGAGTCAACAACCTCTTCGACAAAGACCCGCCTACCTGCCCGGTTCGGACGGGAGCAACAGCAACGCCTACCCGCCGGACTATGGCGCTTTAGCTCGGTACGCGTTTGCAGGTATCTTCCTGTGCCTATGAGGGAAACTTATCTCAGGTAGAGAGGCTCCGCGGACCAATCTGCGGCGCCTCTTTTCGAGGAGCCGCGGGGGACAACTTTGCCTGCCGCGTTTAACGACTTCGGCGCCCGGATCAAATAGATTTGAGTACGGTAAGCATGGGTTGGGCGGCCTCATGGCTTTGCTTCTTTTGCAGCGCCTCAAGTGCTTCCGAAACAAAGGATGGCGACGCCAATAAAGTTGCCACCTATTGAACAGGCCATTCTACGGTTTTCGTTCTTTCAAGGGATAGGCAATAATCAGTGTTAGCGGCTCTGACCCTGTTTGTTTGATACCCACCTCGCTTCCGCTATAGAGATAGGCCGCCATACCGGCGCTGAGCGGTTTTGCAATTCCGTCCGAGGTGACTTCGCCCGTCCCTGAGATCACATAATAGACCTCATCATGGTCGATAGGGTGCAACCCGATGGCCGAACCTGGGTGCAGGATGCGCTTGCGGAACTCCATGCTGCGGTTAGGGGCCTGATCGCTGATGCGGTAGGAGGTGCTTAATCCGATCCTTCCGTGCGGGTTGGGTTCGGTCTTTTCTATGGTGCGTTCGTCGACGACGACCATCACGCCGTCCGTCGGCTGCGCTATTGTTCCCGTTGCGCCGAGGGTCAAAAGGGCCGCTGTTAAGGGTTTCATCCATCGTGCCATGATCACCGCTTCTTTAGTCTCAAAAGGCATGCGTTGCGATCATGCGGCCGTCTTAAGGGCGGTTGGCTGCACCTTTGCGATCAAGGCCTTAAGCTCAGCCATTTCCGACTCACTGAGATCGGTCAGAGGTGTGCGCACCGGCCCGGCCGGGCGGCCTATCGCTTGCATACCCGCCTTAACTATGGAAACGGCATAGCCTTTGCCCTTATTTCGAAGGGCAATGTAGGGCATGACAAAATCGCGCAGCCCGGCCAGAACCGTCGCCTGATCTTCGGCCCGCACGGCCTTATAGAAGTCCAGGGCCCAATCTGGCAGGAAGTTGAAAATAGCTGACGAATACGTGGTGACACCCATCTTGAGATAGGGCGCGGCAAAGGTTTCGGCTGTGGGCAGGCCGCCGATATAGGTCAGGCGGTCACCCAAACGCGTATAGATCCGCGTCATCAGTTCGATATCGCCGACGCCGTCCTTATAACCCACCAGATTCGGGTTGTTGTCGCACAGGCGCGCCAGCGCCTCGTCCTCGATGATGCCGTTGTCGCGATTATAAACGATGACGCCCAGAGAGGTCGATTTACACACGGCATCAATATGGGCTTCGAAACCGTCCGGCTTGCCGCTGATCAGGTAGGGCGGCAACAGCAGAATGCCGTCGGCGCCGGACTGCTCCGCCGACTGAGCCAGTTCGATGGCGATTTGGGTGCCGTAGCCGCAACCGGCCACGACCGGCACCTTGCTGTTGGTTTCTTTGACCGCCGCAGCGACCACGTTGCGCACCTCGGTCAGGCTAAGCGAGAAGAATTCTCCTGTACCCCCGGCGGCAAACAGACCGGCCAGAGGCTTTTCCAGCATCCACGCGCAATGTTGACGATATGGGCCTTCATCGAAACGGTTGTCGCTATCGAAATGCGTCACTGGGAAAGACAGCAGCCCCATACCAATCGTTTGCGCCATATCCTTGGGACTAATGCCAGCCATTTGAGACCTCCATGCATACCGAATTTTATAGGAACAGGTGATGTGCGCACGCACGATCAGCCGCTTTAGGATGCAACCAGGCCGCCTGTCCATGTTGCGCCGACGCTATCGGCACACCACGCAGGCGTCCAAGCCAAAGGCGGTATTGATCTATGCGTGGAACGCAATGAACGAGGCATCGAAAACCTCCTCAACGGGCAAAAACTATGCCTAACTAGAGAGCATAAAAACACCTTCTGTCTGGCAGGCGCGGGTTCGCAATACGCAGACGGAATGACTACAGAGAGTGACCCCATGCCAGACAGTGCCGCCCGGCCGCCGGAGGTGACGCAAGCCGCCGCCAAGCCTAGCCATATCCGCTATGCCCTGATCGTCTTTTTGTTCATCATCACGACGATCAACTACGCGGACCGTTCGACCTTCTCCATAGCGGGTTCGGCGGCTTCGGAAGCCCTGGGTCTCAATCCCGTGCAGATGGGCTTTATCCTGTCGGCCTTTGGCTGGGCCTATGTGGCGGCGCAGATTCCCGGCGGCGCCCTGCTAGACCGGTTTGGCGTCAAACATGTCTATGTTGGCGCCATTGCGCTTTGGTCACTATTTACAGCGCTTCAGGGCTTTGTCGGACTGATCGGCGGCCTGTCCATTGTCGGATCCCTATTTGTTTTGCGCTTTCTGGTAGGTCTTGCCGAAGCGCCTTCCTTTCCCGGCAATGCGCGCATAGTGGCGGCGTGGTTCCCGGCTTCCGAGCGGGGCACGGCCTCGGCCATCTTCAATTCGGCGCAGTATTTTGCCCTGGTGGCCTTTGCCCCCTTAATGTCGTGGCTCGTGCATGAACATGGCTGGCGCATGGTGTTCTGGTTTATGGGCGCGCTGGGTCTTATTGCGGCTTTCGTCTTTGCAAAATTCATCTCCAGCCCGGACAGGCATCCGTGGGTCAATGTCGGCGAACTGGCCATAATGAAGGAGGGCGGTGCTGTCAGCATGGACGCGCGGCCCAGAGCGAACGCGAGCGGCTTCAGCCTTACGCGGCTCAAGGTGCTTCTGACCAATCGCATGCTGGCCGGCATCTACCTGGCGCAGTATTGCATCAACGTCCTGACCTATTTCTTTGTAACGTGGTTTCCGATCTATCTGGTCAAGGAGCGCGGCCTGAATATCGTGCAGGCGGGCTTTGCTGCTGCCGCACCCGCCCTGTGCGGCTTCATCGGCGGGCTGGTCGGGGGCTTTCTGTCGGATTATCTACTCAAGAGGTCCGGCGACGTCAGCCGCTCGCGTAAAATTCCGATCTTTGTCGGTATGACCCTCGCCCTGTCGATCATTGCCTGCGCGTATGTTGATCAGGAGTGGCTGGTCATCACGCTTATGGCCATCGCCTTCTTTGGCAAGGGGGTAGCCTCGCTTGGCTGGGCTGTGGTTTCAGACGTCGCCCCGCGCGAGTATATCGGGCTGGCGGGCGGCGTGTTCAACATGTTCGGCAATACGGCCGGTATCGTCACCCCTATTGTTATCGGGTATATTGTCGCGGTTACCGGCTCGTTTGATGGGGCGCTCATCTATGTGGGCATCCACTGCCTGATAACCCTGCTGGCTTTCGGTTTTATCACCGGCAAGATTGAGCGATTGAAGATCGACTGATGAACCGCCGCCATTTTCTTTTGTGTGCGACCGCCGGTGCGGCGTTGAGCAGTGTTCCCGCTCTGGCAAGAGCCGCCGACGCCACCCTCAGCACCCCCATGAGCCCCCCGGAATGGGCGCTTTTGCAACGCGAAGTTCTGCGCGTCGAAAGCGAGGCGGTCGAAACCTTTTACAACCGCTATTTCGATGAGCGCGGCTATTTCCAGTGCTTTGAACGCTGGGGGGCCAATGATGGCCCGGACGATGCGATCGAGAATGGCAACGACTGGCCCCACCTGCATGCGCTCGGCGGATCGGAGAGGGTTCTGGACCTCTATACACGTGTCTGGGAGGGACACCTGAAACAATACACAGCCGCCCGAACCGTCGAGACACCGGTAGGGCGCGACGGCATGTATTACCGGGAATTCCCCGTGATGAACGACTGGCAGCACCTGTCCGAAGGGCTGTCCGTCTTTAATCTGATGGGGCTTTCCAACCCTTACGATCCGCGGTTTCAGGCGCGCGTGCGGCGGTTTTCCGGTTTTTATACGGGTGAGGACCCCACGGCCCCCAACTATGATCGCAAACGCAAGATCATCCGTTCAATGATCACAGGCTCAAAAGGCCCGATGCTGCGTAAAGCAACACCGCTTGATTGGGCCGGTGACCCGTTCGACCCGACTGGCTTTTTCATGGAGCACGGGGAGTCCACCTATCAGGAAACGCTCGACCACTATGCGGAATATACCGACGTTGTTGGCGACAGTCCTTTAAACCTTCAGGCGACCAGTCTGGTCATGAACGCCTATATGCTGTCGGGGGAACGTAAATACCGCGACTGGATCACCAACTACCTCGATGCCTGGATCGATCGGGCTAAAAAAAACGGCCATGTCCTGCCGAGCTATGTGGACCTGAAAGGCCGTATCGGCGGGCCGCGCAAGGCATGGTGGGGCAATGTCTATGGCTGGGGCTTTTCCCCGGTCGATCCGGTCACGGGCAAACGCGAGGATCGCAACCGCGTACCGCGCGCCATCGTCGCGTTTTTGAATGCTTACCTGCTGACCGGTGATGACAAATACCTCCAGGTCTGGCGTGACCAGACGGACGCCATCAACGCGCAATCCAGAACCATAGACGGCGTGCTTTGCGCCCCCACCATGTATGGTCCGGACGGTTGGTACGGCTTCAAGTCCGGCCTATATCGCACCAATGGGCTCGACATCTGGTATATGTCCATGCGCGATGACGATTACGCGCGTGCTGATACCGATCATCCGTGGGTGCAGTATCTGGCCGGAAAGAACCCGACCTATCCCGTCACGGCGCTGCGCGCCACGCTGGAAGGCGTCCGGCAGAAAATGGACGCCGTGTCGAAAGATACGACCACCAAAGACACCCGTCTGGCCGATGCGCTGCTGAAGTTTAATCCGGCCGTCGTCACAGCCTTGCTGCATCTGATGTGCGGGGCCATCCATATCGCGCGGCCCACCTGGTCGAAAACGTCCCCTTCGCAGGGCGGCGCCCTCCTTTATGCCCGGTTGCGTTATTTTGACCCGGTCAGACGTCGCGCCGGCACGCCCGAAGACGTCGCCGCGCTGGTCAGTGCCTTGAGCGATACCGCGACAACCCTCACCCTGGTCAACACGCACCCGTTCCGTACGCGTCGCGTTACGATCCAGGCGGGGGGCTATGGCGAGCACCAGTTCACCGGCATGACGGTGGCGCAAAAGACAACGGCGCTCAACACCAATCAGGTGACCCTGGATCTGGCGCCCGGCTGTGGCGCAGAAATCGGCTTTACACACAAACGTCATGTTAATGCCCCGACGCTGAGTCACCCCTGGGACAGGGTATAATGGACGGTAAATTCGCCGGCGATTATTATATTTATAATTATGTCCGGAGATTCGTATGGACGCGCTCAAACTCACGACAATCGGGACGTCCACAGGTGTCGTCATTCCCAAGGAGGTGCTGACGCGCCTCAATGTCGCAAAGGGTGACACCCTCTATGTTACGGAAACGCCTGACGGCGGCTACAGTCTGACGGCTTACGATCCCGACTTTGCGACCAAGATGGAAAAGGCCGATGCCATCATACGACGTTACCGGAATACCCTCAGCGTCCTTGCCAAATAATGCCCTACATCTGGCTTGACGCGCGCGATGCTACAGCGGTCCACGATCGGTCGCTGGTCCTTCATGGCGGACCCGGTGGCGTCAGGGACCAGGGCCTTTTGCTTTCGGCGCTGGCCAGACCGCAACAACTGGCCGTGTATGGCGAAGGTGTGGACAGGATACAACTGGCGGCGGCCTACACGGCTGGTGTGGTGCAGAACTATCCTTTTATCGACGGCAACAAGCGCACCGGATTTATCCTGGGCGTTTTGTTTCTCGAACTCAATGGACTGAACTTTATAGCCAGTGAAGAAGATGCTGCCGATGCTGTGCTGAGCCTTGCCGCGGGCACGCTGGAAGAGGTGGGTTATGTCGATTTCCTGAGACGCAATGCGCGTTAGGGACCAAACCCTATAAGGGTTTGCTCCCTAAACCGTCTTTGGTGCCACCTCTGAACAGAGCTCACGGACCGCCACCAGCGCCGGGTTGGTGTTCGCGCGCCGCCAGACCATATAAAGCTCGACCGGCTTTTCCGGTACGGTGACAATGTTGCGGTAATGAACGCCGGAAAACTGCAAACTCATGGCCGTGTGCGGGACGATAGCGACCCCAAGCCCTGCCCGTACAAGGCCCAGCATCGAATGGATCTGGGTCACCTGCTGCACATAGTCAGGTCGCACATCCACCTCCGAAAAAAGGCTCATCAGCATGTTGTGGAAGTAGCTGGCCCCTTCCCGCGAATACATGATCAACGGTGAGCCATCAAAGGCTTTGAGGGTGAGTTCCGGTGTGGTCAGCCGTATATCCCCCGTCGGCAGGGCCGCGATCAGGGCCTCACTAACCACCCGTTCGCTTTCGAATTCGTGCCGATCCAGTGGCTGTCGCAAAAAGCCAATATCGATCAGCCCCGTTTGTAGGGCTTCTACCTGCTGGCTTGAGACCATCTCCCGCAGATCAAGCTCAATGTTGGGCAAGCGCGCACGTGACTGTGCCACGATCTGCGGCAGGAAGCTGTAACCGGAGACCGCGGTAAAGCCGATACCGATGCGCCCAGCGTCGCCCTGAGCCACCTTTCGTGCCGCCAGCGTGGCGCTTTCCGCCAGCCAGACGATGCGGCGGGCCTCCGGCAGGAAGACGCGACCAGCGGGGGTGAGTCTAACGCTGCGACTGGTGCGTTCAAAGAGCGGAACCCCCAAAATACGCTCCAGAACCTGAATCTGGCGACTGAGTGGAGGCTGGGTCATGTTGAGCCGAGCCGCTGCCCGACCGAAGTGGAGCTCTTCGGCGGCGGTCACGAAACAGCGTATCTGGCTCAGTTCAAACATGTACCCCTGCCTGTGATCGGTTTGGTCAAGGCTATGATGATGCGGGGAAAAAGAAAAGGCACGGCTGAAGGGAACAGCCGTGCCCGAAGTGTGCCGGTCCAAACGGGGAAGAATGACCGACGGCTTGGCGCAGGGGACCCCCGGCGGCGTTCGGCCAGGCAACCCGCGGGTTCTGCGGATCAGAAGCTATAGCGGGCACTGAGGAAGAACTGCCGTCCGGTGTGCGAGCGCACATTCAGGCGGTTTGTGGCATCGACATACTGATCGTTGAATTCATCGGTCAGATTGATGCCTTCAAGGCTAAGCTTAAGCTTCGGTGTCAGGTTATAGGAGGCCTGTATGTCAAAATTGGTCGTCTCATTGGTGCCGGCGACCGTGTTGCCATCGTTGGACGGAACAGCCGTCAGATAGCCTTCCCGATAGGCAACCGAACCCCGCACAGAGAATTCTTCGGTCTCATAATACAGGGTAAGGTTGGCGGCATTTTTCGACAGCCCGACCAGTGTTTCTGAAACCGTTGCCGCGCCCGGGGTAGTGGAGGTCAGGTAATCAATCGTAGAGTCTACATAGGTGTAGTTAGCTAGCACACCGAAATTGCTCCAGAAACCCGGCAGGAAGCTCAGTTGCTGCTGCGCATTGACCTCAAAGCCTTTGAGATCGCCGCCCGGCGAATTGACCGGTTGGCTGACGGCAAAGATGTCGGTAGCCGTTGCTGTCGTGCCGTCGAGCAGAGAATTCGGCAGACCTAGCTGATTGAACGGAATGTCCTGACGCAGGGTCTGCACGAAGGTGTCGATCTTCTTGTAGAACAGGCCAAAGGCGTAGATCGAATTGGGGGCCGGATACCATTCCAGCGACAGGTCCAGATTCTTGGATTTGGTCGGATTGATGTAGGGATTACCGCGTGAATAGGCACGGTTGGCCCCTTGAATGGCCACATCACCGCCGGGTGTCAGCCCCGCGATCGACGGGCGGGCGATGGTTTCCGCCGCGCTCACCCGGAACACGACATCATTTGTGACATCGGCCGCCAGATTGAGCGACGGCAGCGTCATGTCATAGCTGCGCGACGCTTCGACCAGCTTGATCACAGCCCCCACCGCGGCAAAGCCGGACGAGCGCTGATCGGTCTTGAAATAACGCAGACCGGCATCGCCTCGCCACGGCACGCCCAGCGCTGTGAACCGGAAATCCGCTTGCAGAAAGGCACCCGTGTCGGTTTCATCCACAGTGATCCACTGCCCGCGCGCCGACGAATTGTTGATGTCGGTCAGGGCATAGATGCCGCAATTACAATAGATGTTGTACTTCGCGGCAAACTTGTCGAGATCAGGGGCCAGCCACGCCGTGGCATTACCCGACGGCTGATCCAGATTGCGACCGAAACCGGAATAGACGCCAGACACATCCGTCAGCTCCGCGGCCGTCAGAGTCTGCACGACGGTTTCCGAAGTGCGATAATACCCTCGCGAGTCGAACCTGAATTTGCGGCTGTCCAGTCCCCCCTTGATCGTCAGGTTTTCGTTGGCATCGAACTCAAGATAGGCTTTGGACGTGGCAAAAGCGTTTGTCACGAAGTTAGGGCGAATGCGTACCTCGGACGTGCCATTGACCATCGACCAGCTGGCCGGGTTGGTGACATCGAAATTAAGCCCGATGGCCGGCAGCCTTGAGCGGAAATCGTAGCTGTAGCCCTGCGAATTGGCGCGATCAAAGGTGATGATGGTCGAGACCGGGTTGGAAAACTCTGACTGCGAATAGCCGCCGATAAAGCCGCCCCGCAGCTTTTCCGAGAAGTTATGCGTTAAGGTCAGCGTGTATTGGGTAAACTCAGTTTCCATTTCGTCCCAGGCCGTCTGGGTGCGCAGATCGACATTATCGAAAACGCCCTGAACGATGTTCTTCCCCTCAACCGTGCCACTGCGGATGATCGTCTGTGGTTTGCCGGTGCCAGCACGGCTGAAACCAATGGCCTGAAGCTGATGCTCGCCACGCGTGGTTTTGACATCCGAATACAGGATATCGAGCGTTACCAGCGTTGCGTCTGACGGACGCATCTGGAACGATCCCGTCAGGCCCAGGCGTTCGGAATTGATGTCGTAGCTGACATAGGAGGGGATGCGCGGGTGATAGAGGGCCGTAGCTGTATTGGTGTTGTTGATCTGAGCGATCGTGTAGCCATTGAGCGTCGAGGCCGTGTTAAAGCCACTGTTGGCTCCGCCATAGGTCCAGCGCGTAATATTGGCCCCCTCCTCAAGCAGATGCCGCTTTTCGTAGGCCAGAGAGAACAGTGCCCCGAGCTTTCCATCCGCCCAGCGCTGGCTGGCCATCAGGGTCACGCGCGGAGTCACTTCGCGCGCCAGATCATTATAGCTGGCCTGGGCCGACACAACGAGCTGACTGGTTTTGTAATCGAAGGGCCGCGCCGTCTGAAGGTCAACCGTTGCCCCCAGAGAGCCTTCCTCGACCTCCGCCGAGGCGGTCTTGCGCACGCTCAGACTATTGAACAGTTCAGAAGCGAACATATTGAAATCGAAGCCGCGGGTGCGGTTGGTGCCCCCGGAATTGACGGTGCCCCCTGAGGTCGCAATGGCTTCCATGCCGTTGACGCGCACGCGGGTATATTCCGAACCGAGACCTCGTACCGAAATCTGGCGGCCTTCGCCGTTGACACGTGTGATGGCTACGCCGGGGATGCGTTGCAGCGATTCCGCCAGGTTTAGATCGGGGAAGTCCGCAATGTCCTCCGCCTTGATGGCATCGACGACACCACTTTCGTTGCGCTTGGTGCGTATGGCGTTTTGTAACGAGGCCCGAAAGCCGGTCACTACCACTTCAACCGGCGCCTCGGAGCCTTCCTGAGCGACCTGCCTCGCCATGACCGGCGTACCCAGCGCCAGAAGCGTGAGAGCGGAAACCCCGCACGCCAAACGGCGGCGCGCCTTATCGGCTCGACTTGTGATCATGTCTTTTTCCTCGCCTGTATGAAGCTGCCTTTAATGCCGTACCGGCATCCGCTTCTGATTATGTCCGGATATTAGGCAGCTTTCACAAAGGCGTGCGAATCCCAATCGCGCATGAATCGATGCGCGAAATGAATTGAAAGGTTTGCGGCTGTAGCGAGCGCAACGCAAACAGGGGAGGTTGTTTACAACTTCGCCAGACGGCCACCGTCAACGACCATCGAAGTCCCAGTGATGAACCGGGCTTCATCGCCCAGTAGGAAGGCCACAGAGGCGGCAATGTCATTGGGCTGGCCGATGTCGGCCGGATCAATGACCTCGGCACCCGATTTGATGTTCGGGCTGTCGCGGAGCATAGGTGTGTCAATCGCCCCCGGCAAAACCGCATTGGCGCGGATACCCTTGGACTTCCCTTCAATAGAGGCGGTGCGCGCCAGAGACGACAGGGCGGCCTTGGCCGCGGCATAAGGTGCCACCAGAGGCGAGGTCTGGTGCGTATGGATGCTGCCCACAAAGACCAGTACGCCACCCCGCGCCATCGTGGAAAAGGCACGCTGGGTCAGGTTTGCCGCCGCATAGAAGTTGATGGCCATAAGCCGCTGCCAGTCGTCGCCGGTAAGTGCATCCAGCCCCTTATAGATCATCGCGCCGGCGACATTGACCACGCCATCGACATAGCCAAAGTGACTGAAGGCCGTGTCATAGGCTGCCTTCAGCGCTGCCTCCTCAGACACATCGCAGGGCAAGGCAAGCGCCCTCAGCTCTGTGGCCACGGCCTCAAGGGCTGCGGCATTGCGGTCAATCAGCGCCAGTTGCGCCCCCTGCCCGGCCAGACACTGCGCTGTGGCCAGACCGATACCGCTGGCCGCCCCTGTGATCAGGATGGTCTTGCCGGAAAAGCGCATCACCATTCTCTCACAAAGCCGTCCGGGCCACGCCACACCGGATTGCGCCAGGGCGGGCAATCGCGGCTTAGGCGGCGAACCTTGTCCTCATCAACCTCGACCCCAAGACCCGGCCCGCTGAGGGCGGCTACCATGCCGTCTTTCACGTCAAAGATTTCGGGGTTCGTCATATAGCTCAGCAGGTCGTGGCCGCCTGTATTATAGTGGATACCCAGCGACATTTCCTGAATGACGAAGTTTGGCGTGGATAGTGCGACCTGCATACAGGCGGCCAGAGCAATCGGCCCCAGCGGACAATGCGGAGCTATGGCCACGTCATAGGCTTCGGCCATCGCCGCCATGCGCCGCACTTCGGAAATGCCGCCGGCATGGCTGAGGTCTGGCTGCAGTATATCGACCGACGCCGCCTCCAGAAACGGCTTGATGTCCCAGCGGCTGTAGAGACGCTCCCCCAGCGCAATCGGAATGGTGGTCAGTTTTGACAACTGTTCTATGGCTTCGGGATGTTCGCTAAGCAGCGGCTCCTCGATAAACAGGGGCCGCAAGGGCTCCAGCGCGCGCGCCAGTTGCTTGGCCATCGGCTTATGGACCCGTCCGTGAAAATCAAGCCCGGCGTCCATGCCCTCAGCCTTGACGGCTTCCAGACGGCTGACTGTGGCGTCCAGTGAGCGCGGACTATCGAGCCAGCCCATCTCTTCGGTGCCGTTCATCTTGACGCAGGTAAAACCCTGCGTTTTGCGCACGCGGGCCGCTTCGACAACATCCGACGGCCTGTCACCGCCGATCCAGGCATAGACCGGCACGCAATCGCGTACGCGCCCCCCCAGCAATTGATGCACCGGCACGTTCAGCGCCTTACCTTTTAGGTCCCACAGCGCCTGATCAAGACCCGAAAGGGCCGACATCAGCACGGGACCGCCACGATAGAATCCCAGCCGGTAGGCGGTTTGCCAGACGTCTTCGATACGCTCAGGGTCTGTGCCCATAAACCGGTCACGCAACGACGCGAAAGCCCCTTCAACGGCTTCGGTGTGACCTTCCAGCGACGCCTCGCCCCAGCCAACGCGGCCATCTTCGGTTTCAACACGCACGAACAGCCAGCGTGGTGGCACGGGAAAGGTTTCGATTTTGGCGACAGGAGACGTAAGCATGGGCATTCAGACAAACGCGGAGGGTTGAAGGGTGATTTGACTTGTGACCAGTTGCCGCGCGCCTTCGAGCAGCCACTGCATGGTCTCGCGGGCCCGAACGGGGTCGCCTTCACATATGGCTTTAGCAACGCGGGCATGGTCAGGCGCACTGGCCTGACGGCCCTTAACGCGGTTGGTGTAACGGATACTGATGGCAAGCGCTGTGGCGATCATGACGCGCATTTGCTTGAAAAAGCGATTGCCACTCGCGTTGAGTACGGCGATGTGGAAGGCAATATCAGCCGTAAGACCGTCATCCTCGCCACGTTCGGCGGCGTACATGCGTTCGATGGCTTCGCGAATAGCCGCCTTTTGCGCCTCGCTGGCGTCGCGGGCGGCCAGAGCCGCGGCCGCAGGTTCGACCGCCAGACGCATCTCCAGAAAATCGAGCAACAGCTCAGGCGACCCACGACGCTCCAGAAGCCAGTTCAATACATCCGGATCAAACAGGTTCCAGTCATCCTCAGACGCAATGCGTATACCCTGCCGCCGGCGCGAGGTGATCAGGCCTTTGGCCGCCAGCATCTTGACCGCCTCACGCACAATGGTGCGCGCCGCATCAAACTGCAGGCATAGCGCCTTTTCGGTGGGAAAGGTCTTATCTGCATACTGGCCGGTTACAATTGCCGAGCCGAGTGCCTGCACAATCGACTGTGTGGCATTGCTGTGTGCCGCCAGCCCCATACGGGGAAAAGGGTCTGTACCTGCGGTCACCATGGACATGCCCCTCATCGCAAACCGAGCTGGGTTTCGATCTCTTCGAGCGAACGCCCCTTTGTTTCCGGTACAAACCGCGCAATCAGCGCAAAGCCGATCAGGCAGAACAGGCCATAGATCCAGAAGGTGCCTGCCGCCCCCAGCGCCCTGTTAAGGAGCGGGAAGGTGAAGGTCACGCCGAAACAGGCGACCCACAGGGCCGAAACCGACACCGACATGGCCAGACCCCGCACACGGGTCGGAAAAATCTCGGACAGCAAGACCCATGTAATCGGCGCCAGCGACATGGCGTAGAGCGCAATCACCGCCAGCGTCAGCCCGAGCACCAGCGGCCCTGTCAAGCCCATGAAGAAGGCCCCACCAAGTAGCGCGTGGATAATGGCCATGCCCCCGGCACCCCACAACATCAGGGCGCGTCGCCCGGCCCGATCGACAAAGGCCGTCGCCACCAGCGTGAAGATCAGGTTGATCGCCCCGGTAATGACGATGTTGAACATGATGCCGCTGAGGTCATAACCGGCACCGCGATAGATTTCTTCGGCATAGTTGAAAATGACGTTGGTGCCGCTCCATTGCTGAAGCACCGCCAGCCCTATGCCCATTAAGAGCACAGCAAACACCGCTGGCTTGAACAGCTCACGCCAGTGAGCCTGACCGGAGGCCTCGTGGCTTAGACTTCGCGCCACATCCGCAATCTGCCCGTCGGCATAGTCGATACCGCCGATACGCTTAAAGACTGCTTTGGCCTCCTCTATTCGCCCCGCCTTGACCAGCCAGCGAGGGCTTTCCGGCACCAGAATGGCAAGAACCAAAAAAATGAGCGACGGCACGGCGACCGCCGTAAACATCCAGCGCCAGCCGAACTGACCCACCCATGATTGGCGTAAGGCTTCGGTCGTCGCCGCTTCCGTGCCAGACCCGGCTATAAGCAGGTTGACGATCTGCGCCCCCAGAATGCCAATGACCAAGGTAAGCTGGTTGAGCGTCACCAGACGCCCGCGCCACTCCGGAGGCGCGACTTCGGCGATGTAGGTCGGCGACACATTGGAGGCCATGCCAATGGCAACACCGCCGAGAATACGCCAGACGATAAACAGGTCAAAGGACGTCGCCCACCCGGTGAGGATAGAAGAAACGCCGAACAGCACCGCCGACAGGATCAGAAGCGGCTTGCGCCCAAAGCGATCCGACAGAAGACCTGCCACGATCGAGCCCACCAGACAGCCCAGAAGTGCACAACTATTTGCCCAGCCGATCAGGGCCTCTGACGTCAGGTGAAAGTAGGCCTCATAAAAGGGTTTTGCCCCGCCGACAACGACCCAGTCATAGCCAAACAGCAGTCCGCCCAAGGCTGCCACCGCCGAAATCATCCAGATGTAGGCTAGGTTGAGCTTTGCAGGCGACCCGCCCCCGTCACCTGATACCCCCGTCACGCCTGCACCCGCCGCCATTATCCATCCCTTTTATCTTGTCTTGTTTGCGCTTTTATCGAAGCATCCTGCCAAGGCGTCAAGATATATAATACTTATACCCTTTTGTAGGGACGTCTGGGGTGTGCGGGCAGATCGTCCAGGACTTAGCGAAACAGGTGCGGCACAAAGCGCGAGCGGTCATCGGTGATCAGATGGTCGCTCTCGCGGACGCCCATGCCCACCGCCTCCCCGCCAATGACCCAGCTGCCAATCAGGGCATAGGCTCCGGATGCCTCGTCACGAAACAGATCGGCGAAGGCCTGATAGACGAAGTCATTGTCGGCGTAGTTACCGTCGGTATGCGCTTTATGTGCACTTTCATCTGGGGCAAAAACCGACACATTCTGTCCCTCACGACCGAGCGCCGGTTTGCGTACAAAACCACGACCATACGCGCGAAACGCCTCGTCACTGCGGCGCGTCTCCAGCAGATAGGGGGTGTTCGGATACATCTCCCACATCTTTGTCATCAGCAGCTTGTTGGCCAGCAGCATCTTCCACGCCGGTTCGAACAGGCGGACGGTGTGTGTCAACACGGCCTGCGTCAGAAGCGGGCCATAGTCATCGGCCAGCAGCCAGTCCCACGGATAAAGCTTGAACAAGAGCCGGATGGGTACGTCGTTCTGATCGAGGAATGTGCCGCCTTCAACCTCGCTGAAACCGATCTGATCCATCGGCACAAAACAGACCTCCAGCCCGGCTTCACGCGCCACGCTTTCGACATAGGCCACGGTCCCAGTGTCTTCATCGTGCGGAAAGACGCAGGCTACATGCAGCGGGGCGCCGCGTTGACGCACACCCAGCAGGCCGGCGTCCCGCTCCACCTTTAAAGCATGCATCCGGTCCACCAGAGCGCGGTGGAGGTCGTTATACTGGTTGGTTGCCTCAGACCCTGAGGTATCGGTGAGCCAGCTCCATTGTATCACCGCCCCTTCCAGCAGGCTGGTCGGGGTATCGGCATTATATTCCAGCATTTTTGGCGGATTGACCCCGTCGAAGGCGAAGTCGATGCGGCCATAGATGTCGCGCTCACGGGTGTGCCAGCTTCGCTCAATCAGCTTTATGGCGTCGGCCTCATAGCCATAGTTTGCCAGTTCACCGCCTTCGATAATCGCCCCGGCGGCGGCAAGGGCCATCTGATGACAGGCCTCCGTGGCGTCATGGATCGCCTCGATCTCCGCTTCGGTGAAGCGATAGGCCACACCCTCATGCCAGTAGGTCAGGCCGGGAGCACTATGCCAGAGCATCCCCTCCGCTTCGACGCGCGCCTTCCAGTTGTCGCGCACCGGCACGAGACAGCGTTCCATGCGTTTATACTCTCTAGCCGCAGCAGCTGCCGCGGAAGGATGAGGATTTGCCAAACCCACCGCGCGATGACGCCCGATAGCCCGTTTCTGTTTTGCTGTAGGTGCCGCGAGCCGCGTAGCCACGCCCTGAGGGGTCGCGTTCAACATCCATATAGGTCGGCACCGAGCCGCCGGGCGTCACCCGGTAGCCCATCGGGCGCAGTCCCCCGGCGCCATAGCTCGACACCTGCCCGCGGCTGTTGACGTAGACGGGATAGGCACCGCCCCCGCGCTCTCGCTCTTTTTCTCGCAGGTACTGGTCCTGCGACATGCGGCTCATGGCGTTGGACATCATCATGCCCGCCATCAGCGGCACAAACCAGTTGCCACCGGATGGATTGGCGCGACTTTCGCAATTACCCACGCCGTATTCCGCCTCGCACTGTTGCTTGGCGCTGTAGCCCGGTTGCTGGTTCTGCCATTGCCAGGCTTCAGCAAAGGCGGTTTCGCACAGTTTATCGTCGTCCTGCGCCGCCTTGCATTCGTCCAGTGTCTTGTACACGCGCATCTGCTCAGTCTGGGCAACAGGCGGGGTCTGCGTTGTCTGTGGCTCATCGCAGCCCGTCAACATGGCGAGCGCTGAAACCGTCGTCGCCAGCGCCGCGACCCAGCGCGCCTTGCGCCGATTGAGACGGGCAACATAGGCCGCTCTGTAGGCCTTGGTGGAGTTATACCGGGTCATTGTCCTGCCCCTGCCTCAGTACGATAAGGCGGAGGCGTTGAGCATACCCACGACCAGACTGAGCGCCGACAGCGCCAGAGCCGCCGCGATACATCCCTTCTCATTCCCCGGTTCGGTCAGACGGGAGTAGAAGCTCTTGCCAAACAGGCGGACCAGCAGATGCAAAACGATCTGCGACACGATGCCAATGCCGCCCCACAGGACCATGTCCCCCGCATTGAAGGTCGAATGGCCGACAGACTGAATCGGGAAGGCCAGCGCCAGACTGACCGCCAGAAAATGGATCGCCACTGCAATATTGCCCTTGCGGATTTCCTGCAGCTCGCGAATTGGCGTGACCCAAAGATAAACCGTTATACCCACCAGCCAGACAAGCACACCCGTGCCCAGAAACATCAGATAGGCCGGCAGGTTTTCTAGCGACTCAAAGTTGATCAATTGTGTCCCCCTTTTTTGAGTTCAGCCAATCATAGGGGCAGATGGGCGTATGGCAACGGTCTTTTCCGATCGGTGAGGTCACCAGCTAAGAAACACAATGGCATCGGCGGGGACCTTCGCTCGACGGGTGTTAGGGTCGGTTGTCAGCGGCACATCGGCTTCGTCGGCCAGTAGGGTGACATCCGGTAAACGGCTGCGTTTCTTGGCAAAAACCCGCACAGAGGCCACCTGACCTGTCGGGCCTTTTAGGACCAGCATCAGCCCCGCCTGATTGCGCGTCACGGTATACGGGTAGTCGGCAAACAGCCAGAAGGGCAGATCGACGCCGTAAAAGCCGCGCGCAGCTATGATAAAGGCCCCGCCGCTTCCGTAAATCTCCTGCCCGACCTGTCCCGCGGGCTGCCCGTCGGCGTAAAGGTCCTCCAGTGGAAAGGACAGTGCACGATCGATATGACCATTGCGGATAGTCGTGGCCAGTGCCTCTTTCGGCAGGGCGTCGGGATAGTAGGACCAGCTTCGATCGAAAGCAAAGCGGCGATATTCCGACAGCAGCAACTTGACTTTGGGCGGCAACTGCTCCCCGGCCAGTTGCAGCACTTCGTCAAAGGCGGAGAAGGACTCAAAGCACTCATAGGCCGCCATATAGGGCGCGTCGTGCAGGCAGGTGACGCCAAAGAAGTTGCTATAGGCCGACGCGTTCCCGATCTGCGAATCCCACAGGACGGAATTGTGCACGAAGCTGGCCAGAAATACCTCTGCCTGCGCCAGATAGCGCTCATCGCCGTCCATGCGCCACAGCTTGATGCATGCGGCGATGCCCCAAGCCGTCAGATTGGCCTGATAGACGAGTTCAAAGCGCATGCCTTCGGCCGCGTGCATGGCCGCCTGCGCCTCACCTACGTAAAAATCGTCGCCGGTCAACTGATGCGCCTGAAGCATAACATAGGCGTAGAGACCGGCCACATCGGTCTGGCCATAGCCGTCGCCTCGCGTCTCGGTAATCACCGAAAAGTCGCGCACATCGTACTGGATGGGCCACATATACTTGAAATGACGTGCCGATTTGACCGCGTAGTCGAGTGAATCGACAAACAACCGCTTTGCGCGTTTATCACCACGTAAAGCCAGCCGCCCCAGATTCATCAGCGGGTGGTAAAGATACCATGAGTCCACAGCATTGGCGTTCTTGTCTTCCCCGACATTGGGCAGATAGCGGCGGATGACCCGCAACTCCTTATCAAAAAAGCGCCCCATCCCAGCCATCAGCACGTTACGGAAGGGCTCCGCCTTCCCAAACAGAGTCTGATATTCGTCAAGGGCCGAGGCAACGCTCATCTGCACCATGGAATCCGGATATTCCGAGGCGGTGTAAGGATGCAGATAGACCTGTCCATAATGGCGCAGGGTCGCGTCGGGTGCTGTCTTCAGGTCATGCAGGGTCTGTTCAGCGCGCGCCGTCCAGTCGTGAAAGCGCGGTTCGGGCCGATCCAGATGCGGATAGATTTCGCCGATCATGTCGATAAACAGACGCGCCTCGTCCGTCTCATTGGTGGCGCACTCCGTCCGCAGACCCAGATAGGCGTCAGACACGACATAGGTCTGCCCGGCCTTCAGCGGCGCAGTCGGCGGGGACTTGCCGTTTGGGGCGGCAGGCGGCTGATAGCCCAGCTCCGGCCACTCACCGCCCACCACGCCGTCAGGCTTGGTGGCGGTGGCCTGAAAATAGGGATTAAGGGCCGTCAGGTTCTGCACATAGAGGGCACAACCAAATGCCGGTTCCTCGACGCAGAAATAGCACAGGCCTGTATTGTAACCGCGTTGCGCCGCCTCGACGCGGCCCTTTGTGGTCAGCGGATCGCCCTGCTCATCGAGCACGTAGAGGTCGCGCGGCCAAAAGGGCAGGAGCAGATCGAAGGCCGGCCGCAAGGCGCTGCGCACATTCAAAAGCGTCTCGCCCTTCAGACTCACCTCCACCGTCCATTCGCCCACCTCGGTTTCCACGCGAAAACTTAGGCCCGACGCGGGCGTCTTAAGCCCCTCTATCCGATAGGGACCGGCGCTGAAAATCAGGCGCAGGGCCAGACCGCCACGCTCTGGTCGCGATATCTTCAGCCACGGCGTATCCCGCCCCGCCCGGACCTCCAGTGTCAGTTCGCCCATCTGCAATGTCACTACGGCAGGTTGACTGCCTTACAAATCGGCCCGGACCCGCAGGGTTTCGGGCGTCACGCGCCCTGCTTTATGTGCCATCACGCGCGTTCCACCAGGGGTTCGACGCGCAAAACCGAGACATCGGTACGCACCGAGCGCGTCAGAGCAAAGCCGATGGTGTCGGCCAGCTCTTCGGCATAAAGCATCTCATTGCGCGCGATGGCCTCACGCTGCTCTGCGGGGCTCTTTTCCTGCATGTCGGCCCCGACAGAACCGGGCTCGACCAGAGTGACCTTGATTTTGAGATCCATCACCTCCTTACGCAGCGTCTTGGCATAGGTTTCAATCCCGGCCTTGGTCGCCGCATAGACGCTGCTGCCCGCACCTTTGAACTCGGCACTGATTGAGCCCACAAACACCAGATGACCGCCCCCACTGTCTTTCAGGCGCGCAATGGCTTCACGAGCGCAGGCGATATAGCCCAGAAAGTTGGTCTCCGCCGCCAGCCGCCAGTCCTCATCGGTCTCATCCTGCGCCCCGCCAACAGCCAGACCGGCATTGTTGATCAGGATATCAAGCCCGCCCAAGCTGTCGTCTACCGCCGCAAAGACGCGGGCCACGCCTTCGCGGGTTGAGACGTCGGCGGTCAGGCCGAAAACATCAGCCTGCGGATTGACCGCACGCGCATGAGCCAGTGCGTCCTCCAGTTCCGGCTGGTGCCGCCCAAAGGTGACGACACGCGCCCCCTGTTCGGCCAGTAACGCCACCGTGGCCCGTCCGATGCCGGTCGTGCCGCCGGTCACCAGAACCCGTTTGCCCGCAAGCGAAGTCGTCTCGACAGCCATCACCGTCTCCATTTGTTGCAAGGAAGCTGACGAACAAACTGCGGTTGCGGACATCAAAAGAAAATGCGGATCGCCCCACCTTCCCGCAACTTTGCCGATTGCTTACGTCACCCCGTCGTCGGCCCATATCCCGCTTACCGCGAATATCCGATGGTCTCGTAGCCCTGACGCAGTGTGAATGATGTCCACGCCCTATATGTTCCATCCGGTGAGCGATATGCCCTACCCCGTCGATCAGCTTGTTCTGACACCTGATGATATCGACCTGTCGCGCTCGCCGCTGGCCGGGCACCTGAGGGCGGAAACCTTCGTGCTGGGGGCGTTTAATCCTGGCCTCCTGCGCCTGCAGAACGGCAACCTACTGATGATGGTGCGCATTGCCGAAGCCCTGCGCGAGCCCATAGTCGATGGCCACGTCCACACCATCCGCTGGGATGAAGTAACGCAGACCTATGGCCTCGACGCCTGGCCCCTCGATCAGGCCAATACGGCCGATCCCCGCAAATTCACTCTCGCCGGCGGGCAGTGGAAGGTAATGGCTTTGACCTCTTTGTCGTGGCTGTTGCCCGTTGAACTGAGCCCCGACGGTACCCGCGTTCTCACGCTGCACTACGACCGCGCCATCGCACCGGCTTACAGTTTTCAGTGCTATGGGGTGGAGGATGCGCGCATCAGCCGCGTCGGTGAGCGCTGGCTGATGACCACCTGTTCAGTGAGCCCGGAGCGCCATTCGACCACCCTCTACAGCTCGCCAAACGGGCTGGACTGGACCTTTGAAGGGATCGTCCTCGACCATCAGAATAAGGACATGCTGATCTTTGAGGGGTTAATCGACGGCTATTACTGGGCCCAGACGCGGCCTTTGGGAGCGCTTTATTTCGCCTATCCGCCGGGCAGCGACTGGCGTGCCGGGCCATCGATCAATCTGGCGGTCTCCAAGGACGCCCTGTTCTGGAAGCCGTTTGAGCGACCGGGCCTGCGCCCGCCGTCGGGCACGTTGATCATGGAGCGTATGGGCGGTGGCACCCCGCCGATTCTGACCCCTCAGGGCTGGCTGACTCTGTGGCACGGGGTCGAGCCGCATGAGGTGGTGGGCATATACCGCACCTACTGGTCGTTGCTCGACACGCATGACCCTAGCCGTGTGCTACACACCGAAATCACCCCGCTTCTGGAGGCCAATGCCGAACTGACGCGTCCCATCGAACACCAGATGTATCTGCGCGATGTCGTGTTTACGACGGGGATTGTTGACTCGGGCGACCACTATATCGTGGCGTCAGGCGAAGCGGATCTCGCCTGCCGCATCACCCATATCCCTAAGAGGGTTTTCGTATTTGAATAGACATGCGCCCGATGCTTTATTCTTAATTAATCCGAAGGTTTAAGTGGTAGCGCGTGGATTTGCGTTCTCCCGCTTTGATCAACGCTCCAAGATCAACCAACGAAGCCAGATCGCGTGTGGTGGTGGCGGATAGAGCGCCGGTGATGGTCATATAGTTTGCGGCGCTCAGGCCGCCCTTGAAACCGTCCACCCCCTCGGCAAACATGCGCCGTAAGGCTTTTTCCTGACGTGGGTTGAGCTGACCCCGCAGGCGTTCAAACAATCGCGTCTTGGCCATGATAAACTCGATATGGTGCAAGGTGCGGGCTTGAGCCTCGATGGCCTTATCGGCGAACCACAACAGCCATTCCATGACATCAAGGGTTCGGCTGGCGGCTTCCAGCGCAAGATAATAATCTTTGCGGTGCCGCAGCAAAGGGCCGGCGATCCCGGTAATAGCCGGCTTATTAAGGCCCTGAGCCAGCGCCTTTTCGGCAATGGCGCGGCCAATGCGACCATTGCCGTCTTCAAACGGGTGGATCGATTCAAACCACAGATGGGCAATGCCCGCCCGCGTCAATGCGGGTAGCGGAGTGTCACCGGAAGGGGCGGTTCGGGAGAACCACTCCAGAAACGATTTCATTTCCTCAGGCACCCTGATTGCGGGCGGGGCCTCAAAATGCACCTTAGGCGCATAGATCGCCCCGGAAACGATTTGCATGGGCTCCCCGTCTTTACGGTAGGCACCGATCTCCGTGAGATCAGCGCGCCCTCTCATCAGCAAACGGTGCCACTGTAACAGTGTGTCTTCGGTCAGCGGGTCTGATAAATGGGTGTAGAGATCGACCATCATCTCGGCGATGCCCGCCTCCGCCGGGCGAACGCGGCGATGGTCTGTGTCAAGACCGAGATGCCGCTGGATAGAGGACTGAACGCTTCCCCGGTCCAAAATCTCGCCTTCAATGGCCGAGGTATCGACCGCCTCACCGCTCAGGATCTCGACACTAATCTCCTGATGATCCCTGTTGGCCAGATGTTTAGCAACGCCCAGGGCCACACCCGCGCCCTGAAGAAAGGCCGCCTCGGCCGCCCTCATCTGCCGCGCGTCCCAAACAAAATGGGGCCAGTCCGGGTGCTGCCAGTTCCATGTCATGATGTATAACTGCCTTATTTATAGATCAAAATAATGGCATTTTTTGATCTATAAATCCAGTCTTATTGATCATTTTTTGGCGGCAGGTACAAATGAGCCAGAATGATGCGCAGGTCATCATTCTGGCGGAAGCGTTCTGAGTGTATGGGCAACCGCAGCTTACTGCGCCGGTTCGACCTCGGTGGCGGCTTCCAGCGCCTGACGGTTGACCTCTGACGTGGCCAGCCCATTGAGCTTTTCGTCGGTCGCCTTTTCTTCCTGCAAGGTCTCTTTAAGCAGACGGGAAGCGTCGGAATAACCCAGCTGATCGGCCAGAGTGATCAGGCTGCCATAGGCGGCGATCTCGTAGTGTTCGACCTTTTGCGCGCCCACGATCAGCATGACGTCGCGCACCGGGCCCTTTTCGATTTCTTCGATGGTTTCGCCGCCCTCAGCAACCAGCCCTTCCATGGCCAGACACTTGACCCGCTTGAGCTTGAGGCCCTGGGCTTCGACGATCTGGTCGATGCGCTCAATCTGGCCTTGGGTTTCTTCCAGATGCTGGGTGAAGCCTTCGGCCAGTTGCGGGTGGGTGGCAGCGCGCGCCAGCTTGGGTAGCGCCTTAGTCAGTTGCTTTTCGGCGCTGTAGATATCGGACAGTTCGTGGATGAAGGCGTCTTCAAGCGTCTTGATCTTCGGCATATCAGGCTCCGGTATAGAAGGAATGTCGGATGACCCGGCGACCATAGGGACGGACAGCGAAGGAACAAATACGCCCCCCTCCCCCCACCATCAGGATGCGGTCAATCGGGCGCTTTATTCTCCTCTTGCTTTTCGCCGCGGTCGTGAGGACCCAGTTGTTCTTCCGCCTGCGGATACTGTTCGGGGCGCTTCTTCCAGCCGGGCTGGATATCGACGTGCACATTGGCGTTGTCGCCTTCGTTGCCGCCACCCTTAGGGTCATTGAGGTCTTTGTCGGTCGGGTTCATGGGGGACTCCGGATTGAACACTCAGGGATTATCGTCGTGAGGCATATCGACCGGCTTCGACTCCGGCGAGCCATATTGCCGCAGCCAGATCGACAGCAGGACAATGGCGCCGATGGCCAGAAACTCGCTCTGCCAGTTCTGGAACGATTCAAACCAGAAGGTCGGGCCGGCCAGGAAGGCGGCAAACCCGTCTGCGGGCTGGCCTTTCAGCAGCGCTTCTTCAACCTGGTTGCGGTAACTGCCATAGAGGTGCAGCGAAAAGGACAGCAGAAACAGAGCGAAAAAGGCCAGGCTGAGCGAGTATTTATAGAGGCCCAGCACCCAGCCCCCTTTGCGCACCGGCCACGGTGCCCGTGGGTGGGCTTGCGGGACCTTATCGACGTCGCTGTCGCCCTCAAGCGGTTTCGACTCCGATGAGCCCTGCTGACGCAGCCACACGGTGGCCAGCACATAAACGCCCATCTGGAAAAACTCGCTCTCCCAGTTTTCGAACGTCACTTCGATAAAATTGCCCGTCGTCAGATAGCTGGCCAGACTTATGGCCGTCGCCCCTTCCTCCGTTCGCATATCATTGTAGACGCTCCAGCCGGTCAGGGCCTGCACCGCCAAGAACAGGAGGAAGAAGCCCAGCACAAAGATCGACAGGCCGTTTCGTCGCAGAAAAGAAGGTCGCATCGGCATACCTCATTCGGTGTCGGGGCCGCTATTCAAGCGCCGCGCGCTCTAAAAATGCCATGCCGTTTGTGAAGTCCGCCTGTTTCTAAAGAGCCGCTAAAAGCCCGTCTTGAGGGAAAAGGAATGGAGTGGGCCAGCCTTCCGCTGTGCATTCCACAGGAGGCCGGCGCAGTATCGCTTCCGTTGGGGCCGCCCCCCTGCCTCCCCTTTCGACTCTCTTCCCCAAGGACAGACCATGAAAGCACTTTGCTGGCACGGTGTAGGCGACGTTCGCGTCGATGTCGTACCCGATCCTCGACTTCTTGACCCACGTGACGCCATTATTAAGGTCACCTCTACAGCCATTTGCGGGTCGGACCTGCACCTCTACGGCGGCCTGATGCCCAGCCTCAAATCCGGAGATATCCTGGGCCACGAATTTATGGGGATCGTGGTGGAGAAGGGCTCTGAGGTCACGAATCTCAACATCGGTGACCGCGTGGTGGTGCCCTTTACTATTGCCTGCGGCGACTGCTTTTTCTGCCGCAAGGGCCTGACTTCATGCTGCGACCGCTCCAACCCCAATGCGGAAATGGCGGCGAAGGCCATGGGGCATTCGCCGTCTGGCCTCTTTGGCTATACGCACATGCTGGGCGGCTTCTCTGGCGGGCAGGCCGAATATGTGCGCGTGCCCTTCGCCGACGTCGGGCCGTTCAAAGTGCCCGACCATCTGTCGGACGAACAGGTCCTCTTCTTGTCCGACATCTTCCCGACCGGCTATATGGCGGCGGAAAATGCCGATATTGAGCCCGGCGATACGGTCGCCGTCTGGGGGTGCGGTCCGGTGGGGCAATTCGCTATCAGGTCAGCGTGGATGCTGGGGGCGGGCCGCGTCATCGCCATTGACTACGTGCCCGAACGGCTGGCGCTTGCCGCATCCGATGGCAGGACCGAAATCATCGACTTTTCCGAAGAAACCAATGGCGTCTATGAGGCGTTGAACCGAATGACCGGCGGGCGGGGTCCGGATCGCTGTATAGACGCGGTTGGCACCGAAGCCGCGGGGCACGGGTCGGTGGACGCCGTCATCGATAAGGTGAAACAGGCCGTCAAGCTGGTCTCGGACCGTCCGCACGTCGTGCGCGAAACCTTCCTCTCGTGCCGTTGCTGCGGCACCATCTCGATGCCCGGCGTCTATGGCGGCTATCTCGATGCCGTGCCGTTCGGAGCCTTTGTCAACAAGGGGCTTACGCTCAAATCGGGGCAGACCCACGTCCACCGCTACATGCCGATCCTGCTCGACAAAATCGAGCGTGGAGAGATTGACCCGACCTTTCTGATCACCCATCGCGGCCGGCTGGACGACGCCCCGGACCTGTACAAGACGTTCCGCGACAAGGCCGATGGCTGCATCAAGGTCGTGCTGACCCCTTAAGCAGAATCAGTCCCGGCCTGAACGCAGGCGGATGCCGTCCTCACTCACCTGTGTGTCCACGCCATAGAGGGCGTGCAGGGCCTGAGCCAAGGCCTCGGTATTGCCCGCCTCGAATTCACCGTCGATGCGAAGAGCTGATAACCGCGCGTCGGCCACGATCAGCTTACGGTCGCTGTAGCGGTTCATCTCGGCCACCGCTTCTTTCAGCGGCGTGCGGCTGAAGGTTAGGCGGCCTTGCAGCCAGTCACTCACGCCGGCCGTATCCGCCGGATGCACCGGGCCCAGGTCGCCGGCCCGGCCCACCGCCACCGCCTGACCGGCTTTCAGCTTCACAATTTGAGCGCCCGGCCTCTCGCCGCGCACCTCAACACGACCCTCGATCAGGTTGACATCGGTGCCGGTCTCTTCACGGCGCACCGTAAAGCGCGTGCCGGTCACGCGCACCTGGGCCATATCGGTGCGCACGTCAAAAGGACTGGCGTCAGGCCTATGCGCCACCTCGAACAGCGCCTCGCCGCGCATCAGATCGACCTTGCGCCCACGCACCTCGATACGGCTGCCCGTATTCAGCGTGACGCGCGACCCATCGGCCAGAACGACCGCCTGCCGCTTGCCCACCTTGGTTTCGTAGATAACCGGACGCTGGGCGACAAACCACACCCCCAGACCCAGCACAACCGCCGCCGCAATGCCCACAGCCACTGGCCACCGGACACGCTGCGGGCGCGTCTCCGCGAAATCCGGTGCATCGAGCAGACCCACGGCGTCCCACACGGCCTCCAGCTCGCGCTGAGTCCACGTATCGCCCGCTGTCCCGATCGCGTTCGCCGCGCCCTCTTCGACATCGGTCATCGCCTCGACCAGACGCAGCGCCTCCACGTCCTGAGGCGGTGTTTCCTTTGCCTGAAACGGGATTACTGTTCGTACCATCCGCTGTCCTTGAGATTATGCCGGCATTTGGCCAAAGCGTCGGCGAGCAGGCGTTGCACGCTGCGCAGGGGAATGCCCTGTTTTTGCGAAATTTCGGTGAGTTTCAGGCCTTCGACCCGGTGCAGCATAAGCACCAGCCGTTCCTGTGCATTGAGTTTGCGGATAGCCTGGCGGAGCAGGTCCGCATTCTGTCGCCAGCGCAGTTCGTCGAACGGCGTCGGCGCATCTTCGGGCAGATTGTCCGTAAGCTCGACGTGTTGATCGCCTTCGCGGCGGCGGCGATGACGGTAGAGGTCGCGGATCACACTGTCGGCGGTCTTGAATACATAGGTAATATTAAACTCCGGCGGCGGTTCGCGCTGCGCCAGCCGCACCAGCCGCGCATAAATGTCCTGGAGGGCGTCGTCCGTATCGTCCGGCCGCAGCGCGCGCCCCAGATAGCGGCGCAAGCGACCATCCAGCCGCTCGATCAGCCCGCTCACCTGCGCGGCGGCGTTACCCGCCCGTAAGGCTTCGGGGTCCGGCCTCATCGTCCACCTGTCATAGATACCGTACATGGTCCGCCGGTTGAGAACACGCGCCCCCAAAGCTTTTAACGCCCACGCGCGCCACAACCGCCAAAAAAGTGTCAAACAGGCTTTGATGACAGGCTGATGACATGAGCACACCCGACCCCCGTTCGGGGAAATGTCATAAATCTATTACGCCGCCTGACTATCAGACCATGGGGAAGTGATTAAAGGCATTCTGGATGAGCGGGCCCGTGCCCAAGGTCGATTTTGCGCGCCTGGCCACCGTCATGACCGCCAGTGTCATGAGCGCGACGATCTGGGCTCACCCGGCTCAGGCCGCGCCCCGTCGGTTCGACGTGCCGGCCCTGCCGCTGGAACAGGGCTTACGTCGCGTCGCCGAACAGGGGCAGGTGCAGATCCTGTTTTCCGGCGATCAGGTGCGTGCCCACAGAGGCGTCGCCGTCTCCGGTACGCTGGAACCCGAAGCCGCCTTTCGCCGCGTCCTGTCGCGCTCTGGCCTGTCGATCCGTCAGATCGACCGCCGCACCTTTATTGTCGTCTCCCCCCCTGCACCTGTGGCGGCCGCGCGGCCCGTGCCAAGACCGCGCGCTGTGGACACGGCCGAGCCCGTGCGCGAGGTCGTGGTGGTGGCGCAACGCGTGGTCCTCAACCCGCGTCAGGACACAGACCGCTTTGACGGTAGCCTTAGCGCGCCGCAGGCGACCGCCATTCTGTCACGCAGCGATCTGGAACACACCGCCGCGCGCAATGTCACCGAAGCGCTGGGCGTCCTGCCCGGCGTGACCGTGCTCAATACCGGCCGGTCTTTCAGCGGCGGGGTCGATTCCGCCTCGCGCGCCGAAGGCCTGTTCAGCGCCTTTCGCGGCCTGAACACCGAATTTAATCTCAACATGATCGACGGCGTGTCGCTGGCGCAGGGCCTGCCCCATTCACGCGGCGTGCAACTGAATTTGCTGCCGCCGACGGGGTTTCAGTTGATCGTCCTGAGCAAGGTGCCTACCCCCGATATGGACGGCGACGTCATTAGCGCCGCCATCGACTTCCGCACCCCGACGGCGAACGATTTTCGCGCGCGTCAGCACCTGTCGCTGAGCGTTTCGGCCTATGACAACCGCCGCGCCGAAACCTATGGGGCCTCGGGCCTCGGTGGCGGTGTCGGGGTGGAATATGCCCGCCGTTTTGGCCGCGATGAGCGCTTTGGCCTCTATTTCAGCCATTTTGAAGACCGCCGCCGCTACGCCAATTCTGAAATCGCGGGCATCATGTCGGCGCAAAACGATGCGGGCTGGGCCTACCTGTGGTCGGACTCCCCCAAAGGCACCCTGCCCGCCGGGACCGATCCGCAAAGCCTTTTGACCGCCACGGCGCTCAATGTCGGCGTCTCGACGGGCGAGAGCCGGGCCCGCTATGACGTCCTGACCCTGACCGGGCGTTTCGATGACCAATGGGACGGCTGGCTGCGGGCCACAGCCGCCCATAACCGCACCGAGCAAAACTCGACCCTCAGTCAGGTGGTCGGGCGCAGTCTGAGCTGGACCGACGACGCAAGGGGGCGCTACCGTCTGTCCGTGGGCAGCGTCTCCACCCGCCTGTGGTACGAGACCAATCCCGATCTGGCCAGCCTGTCGGCCGTCAGCCTCGGGGCGCGGCGCAAGACGGGCGCGTGGACCTTCACCCCGGCCCTCTTCTTCAGTCAGGGGCGCAGCGACCGGCCCGGACGCATCGAAGCCTCGGTGCGCCTCGATCAGGTGGACCTGTACAATAATGCCCAGAGACGCCCCTATGCCGGGCTACTGATCGCCTACGAGAACGGCTTCCCGACACCACAACTGACGCCGGACCTGCGTGCTGATCTGGACATGGTGGGCGAGCGCCTTCTGGCCCGCCGCGCCGGGCAGTTCACGGTGCAGACCAGCCGTCAGTACCGTCAGGGCGCGCGTTTTGATGCTGAATACGCCACTGATGATAAAGCGCTTCGCCATCTGGCCTTTGGCGTCAAATGGAGCGAGAGCGCGCGCGAGGTCACCGACCTCGACTGGACCAATGCCTATTTTGCGGATCTTCTGGGACGTGGTGGCGTGACCTGGCAAGAGCTGGGCCTTATCCGCGGCTATTATGATGAGGTGTTCCCGGGGCGCTTCGACTGGCGCGTGCCCAAGGTCGATCACAATCGGCTGGCCGACTATTTCAACCTCTACGTGACGCCTCAGAGCTTCGATACCTGCGCCACGCTCGCGGTGAATAACGACAACTGCAACCGTCAGCACGGGCGCGAAAGCGTCGCCGCCGCCTATCTGAGTGCGCGCTGGGTCATAGGGCAGCTGGAGATCGCACCCGGCCTGCGATATGAGCAGACGCGCATCGACAATCGCTTCTGGGTCATCCCCGCCCCGCCCACCGGGGTGAGCGAGGTGCCGGGCCACTGGGGGCAAAGCCGCACCACCTATGGCGTCGGCCTGCCCAGTGTGCGCCTCAACTATCGCCCCGATGAAGACCAGGTCTGGCGGCTGGCCCTGTGGCGTGGTTATACGCGCCCGGCCTTCATGCTGCTGGGCAGCGGGGTGCGCTATCAGGCTGCCGACGACGGGACGCCCCTGCTGCGGCAGGGCAATCCGTCGCTGAAGCCCGTGACGGCGCTCAATCTCGATCTGTCGGTCGAAGGCCGCACCCCCGGTGGCACGCGTTATAGCCTGGGGGCCTATGCCAAGTGGCTGGAGCACTATCTGTTCGACAGCGGCGGCAGCGGGGGCGATGTCCTGTTCGGCCGCACGGACATGCGACTCCTCACACCGCGTAATGGCGGGCGTGGCGAGGTGCAAGGGCTTGAGGCCGAAGGGCGCCACGACTGGTCGGTCGCCGGCGGCACCCTGACCGTCGGCGGCACGCTTAGCCGGCAATGGACACACGTCAATCTGGGCGACGACGAACTGGGCCGCGACATCGCCATGCAGAACGCACCGGACTGGCTGGCCAACCTCAGCACTACATATCGCTACAAACGCGCGACGGTGACGCTGAGCGCCCAGCATACGGGGGCTTATCTATCAAGTTATAATGCGCTGGGCGTATCGGGCGACTGGGACAATGTGTGGGTCAGGCCTTCCACCCGGCTCGACCTCGCCGCCGACTGGCAAGTCCGGCCGCGGCTGCGGTTATCGCTGTCGGCCACAAACCTGACCGGGGCCTACAGCTACTGGGCGCATGTGGGCGAAGACAGTCTGGCCCTATCGGACATTATAGACTCCGGGCAGCGCTTGTCGCTCAGCCTGCGCTACGATTACTGATAACATGAAAAAAACCTCCGGAAGCCTTGCGGCTCCCAGAGGTCAGGTCTCAGGCGTCTGGAGATAGGCCTGAGGGGATTACGTTTAGTACGTATATTTCAATGTCAGGAGGGTCGTCGAACCGGAGTCCACGATGTCGTTGATCGCCAGGCTGTTCTTGCCGACGTGCGCCCAGTAGGAATAGTCCTTGAACAGATTGGACACCGACAGGTCGAGCTTGACGCCCTTGCCGAAATCATAACCGGCGTGCAAGTCGGTGCGCTTGACCGGACGGGTCCACAGTTCGAGACCTGCGACATCGTTATAGGCAATGACCGCTTCGCCGGTATAGTTGTGGGTCAGGTCCACGGTCAGGCCCTTCCAGGCGTAGTTGACCTTCACATTGGCCAGATATTCCGGGGCATTCTGGATCGGGTGCTTTTCGCCCTTGCCGATATCGACCTCTGTCCACTGGCGGGTGAAGTTGGCACCGGCCCCAAAGCCCGACAGCCAGCCCGGCAGCATGGCGAACTTCTGATAGAGCTGGATTTCAAGCCCCTTCACCGTGCCTTCGCCGCCATTGGTGGGGTGGGAAAGGCTGACGCGGTCATAGGTCTTGCCATTATAGGTCAAAAGGTTGGTCGGAGTTTCACCGGTATTCACCTGCGTTGAGCCGTTATCGTACATATAGTCCGACAGCTTCTTGTAGTAGGCACCGATCATGGCGTAACCGCCTTCGGCGTTCGACCATTCCCCCGACAGATCTAAGTTCCACGACTTCAGCGGCTCGAGATCCGGATTGCCCTGCACGATCGTCAGGCTCCGGTTGTCGCCTTCACGCGCGGTCGTCTTGTTACCAAGCTGAACCATGGCCGGGCGCATATAGGCGCGCGTCAAGGAGGCGCGGTAAACACCGCCGGTTTCCGGGCGATAGTTGACGAACAGGCTGGGCAGCCATTCGTTGTAATCGGTCGAATTGGACTCAAAAGTCTTTTTGGCGCTGTTCCAGTAGGTGTTCTTGATGTCCGTATGCTCAAAACGCAGGCCCGGAATGACCTCGAGCGAACCGAAATCGTACTTGCCGGTGACGTAGGCGGCGGAGACGTTTTCATCGCCCTTCAGTGTGTTGCCGTTCATATATTCCGGATCGGCCAGAGCCGCCGCCATCGGGAAGTAGGTGTAGAAGATTTCAAACAGTCGGTCCTGATTTACCTTCGGGGCACGGATCGTGTAGAGGCCTGGATAGATGGAGTCGAAATAGTCGGTGGCCAGACCAACATCGGCCCACTTCACCCCGGCCTTTTGCATCACATTGGCCAGATGGTCGTTGGTCCAGTCGCGGTTGATCACGCGGCGGTGGCTGGCAACGTATTTCAGGCCGGTCTTGATATAGGCAAGGTTGCCAGCGTCAAAATCGTACTGCGCATCAAACTTCAGACCCGCCTTTTCCTGACCCGAAAACTGCTGCGTCAACTGACCGGCGCGACGCGCCAGAAGCGTGGTCGAGGCGTTATTGATCTGGGTCTGCTGCGTGGCATTGAGCATCGGGATAGGATAGCCGTCGCTGTTATAGGCGATGAACAGGCCGGCATAGGGCACGGTCTGACCGGCCAGAGGCCCCTTGTTGTAGTTATCCGACTGATTGTTGCGCATTGAGGCTTCGATGTGGTTCGGACGGTCATTATCGCCTTCCGAATAGAAAACCGAGGGCGACAGAGTCCAGTTTCCGACGCGCTTGACCGCACCCAGGCTCAGGGTGCCGAGATCGGCCTGTTCCGGGTTGGTTTCGTACCAGGCGCGCACTGACGAATTGGTGACACCGGTCAGGTCAAACAGACCCGGTGTGGCGGCGTTTTCGACATATACCTTGGTGTTGACGAACTGCGCGAGGGTCGAGTTCTGGTGCGTTTCGGCAAAGGCATAGGAGCCGCGCAGATAAAGGTCCAGCGTGTCGTCCACGCGCCAGTCGGCCGAGAAGTTGCCTCCGTAACGCTCGGTGAAACCGGTCGAAACGCCGGTGTTCAGGCCCGTCTGGGCGAGGTTGGCTTCCTTGTCGTAAGCCGTCGGGTTCTGGAAGTTACCGCTGGCGTCCTTAACCGCGTGCAGATAGCCCCAGTTACCGTCCTGCTGCGCCGTCATGATGCCGGCGATCATCGAGTTGGCGTAGTTGCGCTTGTCATAGAAGGCGCTTCCGTAGAAGCCGAACTGCTTGTTGGCCCCAAAGCGGCGAGCGTATTCGGCGCTGACGCCGCCACCCAGACCGTCTTCACCATAGTCCCGCGCGCGGCTCTCGACGCGGCCCGATAAGGCCACAGACATAAAGCCGTCCTTGAAACCAAAGGCCGAGGGTGTGCGGAAATCAACCGTACCGCCGATGGCGTCGCCGTCCATTTCGGCGGTCGAGTTCTTGTTGACCACGATGGTCTTCAGGCCCGACGGCGGCAGAAGGCTGAGTTGAACCTGACGCGAATAGGGCATGCCCTGTGCGACATTGACGCCATTGATCAGGGCGAGGGTAAACTCGGTGTTCATGCCGCGCACGCCGACGAACATGCCTTCACCGCGCGAGGCCCCGTCAACGCCGCCGAAGAACGAGTTACCGGTATTAGTCACGGTGACGCCCGGCAGCAGGGCCAGGGCTTCGGCGACGTTGTGCACAGCGGTGTGCTCAAGGTCTTCCGCCGACATCACACTGATAGTGTTGGCACTCTTCATCTGGGCCGAGGTGGCCGTCGAACGGTTGGCGTAGATGACGACTTCGGTCACATTGACATTGTCCTTGGCGGAGGCGTCTTTGGACGTGGCCTCTTCGGCCTGCACGGCGTTCGCCGCCAGTCCGAGGCTCAGGCTCATGGCAGAAGCCATCAGCATAAGTTGGGTGGAAAGTTTCATGCCAGTATCCCCTTGGCTGAGGGCATACAGCACGCCCTCTCAAGCCAAGGGACGCCACCCAGCGGGAGACACGCCGAAACTTAATAAAAGTTTCACGAATTAAATCAGTCCCAGCCGCCGGTCGAGGCTGAAGGCCCCGCCGCCGCGCCCGATCAGATAGATCAGAAGGCCTGCCCAGCTCAGATGTGTAGGCCAGGCGTCGGGATAGACGAAGATTTCAATAACCGCCGTCATGCCCAGAAAGGCCAACGCTGAGTAACGGGTGAACAGGCCCAGCACCAGTAGCACCGAAAAGAGGTGTTCGGAGACGGTGGCGGCCACGGCGGCGGCCTGTGGCGGGACCAGCGGCAGGGCGTATTCCTGCTCAAACAACACATAGGTGCCGTCACTGATGTGAAAAAGGCCATCGACCTTGGTGCGCGCCGAACTGAAGAAGATGGCCGCCACGCCGAAACGAGTGATCAGCGCGATAACGTCTTCCGGCAGCTTCGCCATAAGTTGGGCGGGTGCATTGATCCAGTCGGTGAAGTTGCGGGTCATAGGGGATCCCTTTCGGTTGAGAGGCGAAGACAAGTGAGGCCCAGCACATGACTGAACAGGGCCGTAAGATCGGTTGTGGGGTCGCACCCCATAGCGGCCTCTGCGCCCTCCCCAAGCGTGCCGCCTTCAGTACAGACAGTGAGAAAGGCGGCGACATCAGGGGCAAGGCGGCGAAATTCGATGCCTTCGCCGACCCGGCGCACCAGTAGAGTTTCTGGCTCAGGCCGTCGCTCCAGCCCCTCGGCTTCGCCAGTCAGAAGCGCCTCCCAGACGCTCAGAAGCGTGGTGTCGAAGCGGATCAGCCGCACGGACGGAATGAGGCGCGCGCGGGCGTGGGTGAGGACTTCGGGCGACAGGTCGGCAAACGCCTCGGGAGGTGTGGCCGCCGTATCGGCGGCGTTCAGCACGCTGAGCCGCAGATGATCGAGCCGCGCTAGATCGGGCAGCCAGTCCATCTCGGAAAGGGCGTCCAACCCCGCTAGCCAGTCGGCAAACCCGTCACCGTAATCGTACAGCATCGCATGCGCCGGGTAATGGTCGCGTGCAAAAGCCGCGGCCACTTGACGGAAATTGTATGACCCAAGTGCTGCCACCACAGCCGGAAAGGCGGTCTCAAGCGCCTCAACCAGAGCTGACGCGATGGTGTTGCGATAGACGGCGACGCTCGGCTGGTCAGACATTTCCACCCAGGCCGAAAGGGCGTCCGTGTCGCCCGCCAACGCATCGGCAAAAGCCTGATGAAAGGCGCTCATGCTTCAACTCTTTCCCTCTGCAAAGCCGACTGCGCCCGTTCGCGCTCAATGATCAGTTCGGCATAGGCGGGCACCCCGCCATCGCGCTCGATCAGGACAGGGAGTGGCCCCCACAGATCAAGCGCGGCATAGAGCAACGCCCACACGCCTTCATCGACGGGGCGATCGTGGCTGTCGATCAGCAGTTCCGCGCCGCGCACCGGGTCTTCGCTGTGCCCAGCGAGGTGAATCTCCCCCACGGCCTGCACGGGGATAGTGCGCAGCCAGATCAGCGGGTCATTGCCGATATTGCGCGCGCTGACGAAGACATTATTGAGGTCAACCAGCAAGCCGCAGCCGGTGCGCTTAACCAGTTCGCTCAGGAACTCGGTCTCTTCGTAATCGTGGCCGCGTAGGTTCAGATAATGGCTGGGGTTTTCGATCAGCAGAGCCCGCCCCAGCGCCTCTTGCGCCGCGTCTATGCGCTCGGCAATCCGTCGTAATTCCACCGAGGTGCGCAGGACAGGTAGAAGGTCCGGCACGCTGTGGCCCTCAAATCGCGACCAGGCCAGATGCTCGGACACCACAAAGGGCGCAAAGCGATCGATCAGGGCGCGAAAGCGCTTCAGGTGCGCCGGATCAAGCGGGTCAGGGCCACCCAGAGACAGCCCCACCCCGTGCAGGGACAGAGGATGCTCAGCGCGAACCCGCTCAAGGGCGGCCAGTCGCGGACCGCCTTCGACCATATAGTTTTCGGGGTGAACCTCAAACCAAAGGCCGGGGCGGCGGTCGCCCGTCGCCTCCATATAGTGTTGCGGCTTTAAGCCCAGCCCCGCCCCGATCATAATCAGGCTTTGGGAGTCAATGAGCCGTTGCCCTTGGGCGTCTTGATGGTGACGCAGGTGCCCTTATCGACCAGCTTGAAGGCCTTGCCGTCGTAATCAACCTTGGAGCTGCCGGCGCAGCTCGTGCCCGGACCGGCCTTACAGTCGTTTTGCCCGGCCTTGGCGATGCCGTAGCAGGCCTCCTTGGCCGTAGGGGCCTTGGCGGTCTTTTGGGTGTCGGCGGCAGCAACGCCCGCAGCCAGAGACGAGGCCAGAGATAGGGCGGCAGCGATGGCCAGACCGGAATGGGAAACAGACATGGGGTTCTCCTTGCGAGACGACGCCTCATCGCGTCTGGCAGGAGGTACGCAAGGCCCCGCGCAAAGGTTACAGAGGAGGCGGACCAAAACATACGAAAAAAATAAATGAGGGGCTGTGTAACCTCCTCCCACAAGACCGCGTACTCCCTGATGCCACACCGGCACTGCACCTATTTCGAGAGAGCCCATCATGATCACTGTGAAAACCGGCGCCATCATCGCGTCCGCCGCCGCCCTTATGGCCGCCGCCAGCTTTGCTACCGCCGCAACCGCGCCTGCGGGCAGCAAGGGGGCCGCTGTAGCCGCCGACGACATCGTCCACTGCTATGGCATCAACACCTGCAAGGGCACGGCCGACTGCGCCACCACGACGCACGAATGCAAGGGCCAGAACGTCTGTAAAGGTCATGGCTTCAAGGCCGTAAAGGCCAAGGAATGCCTGGCTCAGGGTGGCGTGATCGGCGATATCGGTTAAGTATGCCCTCCGGGGCCGGTGTAACGCCGGCCCTTCTCCGGACCCGTCCATGCCCACTTCTCTTGCCCCCTTCTCAGGCTTTGGCCTCGGCCTCAGACCGCCCCATTACGAAGCCATACTGGCCTCGCCGCAACCGGTGGATTTTTTCGAGATCATCTCCGAAAATTTCATGATCGACGGCGGACGGCCCCTGCTTGTGCTGGATCGCGTACGGGCCGACTATCCCGTGGCGATGCACGGCGTTTCGATGTCGCTGGGCTCACCCGACGGTCCGGGGACCGACTATCTGAGGCGGCTGCACGCCCTGATGACGCGCATTGACCCCCTGTGGGTGTCCGATCATTTGTGCTGGACCGGCGTCAATGGTCGCAACAGCCACGACCTTTTGCCCCTGCCGCTGACCGAAGAGGCGATGGCCACCGTTTGCCGCCATATCGACCGCGTGCAGACCTTCCTGCAACGCCCGCTGCTGATCGAAAACCCCTCGACCTACGTCACCTTCGCCGAAGACACCTACACGGAGTGGGGCTTCTTGTCGGAGCTGTGCCGTCGCACAGGCTGCTACCTGCTGCTCGACCTCAACAATGTCTTCGTCAGCGCCCACAATCACGGCTTTTCAGCCCAGACCTATCTGAACGGCCTGCCGCTGGAGCGCGTGCGTCAGATGCATCTGGCCGGTCATTCGCAGGGCGAAACCCTACTGATCGACACCCACGACGCCCCTGTCCCGGACGGCGTGTGGGCCTTGTGGACCGAGGTCGCTCCGCGCCTGAGCCATGCCGCCGTGATGATTGAGCGCGACGACGAAATACCACCCCTGTCTGAGCTTCTGAGCGAACTCGACACCGCCCGCCGCCTCGCCTCAGATGTGGTGTACGCATGAGACTGGCCGACACCCAACTGGATTTTCTGGATCAGATTTTGGCCACTCCGGCTCCCACGGTGAGCGAAGGGATGCGCATCTATCGCCACGCCTATCGCGCGCGGCTGTCCGGGGCGATGGCCGAAACCTATGCGCAGGTCTGGGCGTGGCTGGGCGACGAGACCTTTAAATCAGAAGTGCGAGCCTACATCGAAGCGCATCCATCCAGCCAGTGGTCGCTTGATGACTATGGACAGGGCTTTGCGACCTTTCTGGGCGGGCGATACCCCGATGATCCCGAAATCGCCGAACTGGCGTGGCTGGATGCCGCCCTGCGGCAGGCCTTTGCCGCCGAAGATGCGGACCTGCTCGATGGCGCGGCCCTGATGCAGCTCAGCGACTGGGAGGCGGTGCGTTTTGTCCTCAATCCGGCCCTGCGTCATCGCGCCATCCGCTCCAATGCGCCGGCCCTGTGGCGCGCCCTCTCCAAAGACGAGACGCCGCCGGAGGTACTTTCTTTCAAGGCGACCAGCGGTCTGTGTGTATGGAAGACTGCGCTGGCATCGCGCTTTCGCACTCTGGAGGCCGACGAATACACCCTTATCTGTGCGCTGGCCGCCGGTCAGGACTTTGCGGCAGCCTGCGAAACCCTGACCCGCGACGCCAGCGACAGAGACCTCACGGCGCAGATCGGCGCGTGGCTGGGTCAGTGGCTGACCGAAGGATTGGTCACAGGCCTTGACGCGACAGAGACAAGCTCATGAGCCTCAGCCAACCCGACCTCTGGCAGCAGCAGATGCGCGCCGCCCAACGCGGCGATGCGGAGGCTTATCGCGCCCTCCTCACCGCCCTGCGTCCGTGGCTTTCGGCCTATTTTCGCCGTCGCCTGCAATCGCCAGACACCGAAGACCTTACGCAGATCACGCTGGTCGCGGTGCATGAAAAGCGCCACACCTATGACCCGACCGCTCCTTTTATGCCGTGGATCGCCGCCGTGGCGCGGCACAAGCTGATCGACCACGTCCGAAAATACGGCCGCTACGTACATGTTGAGTTGAACGAACTGAATGAGCCAGTGGACGAGGCTTCTCTGGGCCTGCCGGCCACCATTGCACGGCGCGACGTTCAGGTACTGTTGTCGCAACTGCCTGTTGATCAGGCGCGCGTCATCCGCCTGCACAAGGTCGAAGAACTGAGCCTGGAGGACGTGTCGCGTCTGACCGGCAAATCGGTGGCTGCCGTCAAGGTCATAGTCCACAGAGGATTGAAAAAGTTACGGGACAGCGTCGGCGTGCCCCGGAAAGTGTACGAAGATGAGTAACAACGACACCCCCGACCTGATCGAGACCTTAAGCCAGTCCGTCAACCCGGTTGCCCCGCTTGGCCGCCGTGGCCTGTGGCTGTGGGTGGGCTTAAGCCTGCTGGCTGGCATCGCCTTTGTACTGACGACTTACGGCGCACGACCCGAAATGCGTGTGCTGCTCAGCGAAGGGCGCTTGGCTGAAAACCTGTGGGCCTATGCTAAGACGGCCTTTTTTTTGGCCCTGGCAAGCCTCGCCGTCTGGCAGGTGTTTGCCACGGCGCGACCGGAAGGTAGGCTCAACCGCGCGCAAACCGGGCTGCTGGGTCTGGGCCTGATTGCGCTTTTGACCCTAACGGGCATCGACATGGCGCGGAACGGTCTGCCCGTAGCGATGACGGGTCTGTCGGATGGCGCGCCAGTGTGCTTCCTGACCATACTGGTCGGCGGTATGGCCGGGCTGGGCTTGGGCTGGGCCCTATGGCTGCGCCACACCGCGCCCGGTGATCCGGCTCTGTTCGGGGCGCTGAGTGCCTTTGCTTCATCGGCCGTGATGACGGTCGCCTATACGCTGCATTGCGACCACGACGCCCCGGCCTATCTGCTGCTGATCTATCTGGCGCCCAATCTGGTGGCAGCCCTGATCGGCAGTGTCGCCGGGCGCTGGCTGTTCCGATGGTAAGGCCGCCACACGACCTTATCGAACAGCTGAGCGAAGACCTGCGAGCCGTCAAGCCGCTCAGCGCCTGGCGGCTTATGGGCCTTGCCCTCGTCTTCGCTGCCGCGACTTTGTTTTGGGTCGTGGGCGTCTATGGGATGCGTCCGGAACTCAGCGATCTGGAACAGGCGCTGGCTCAGCCGCGTTTTGCGCTGCTCAAACCCGTGGTTTGGGGCTGGGCAGGACTGTCGGCTTTGCACGCCGCCAACGCTTTGTCACGCCCCGAAGGCCGCTGCCACTGGAGCGACCTCGCCCCGATGGCTGTCATCCTGTTGAGCCACGGCCTTGCCCTGTGGTGGGAGGTCATCCATGCAGGCTGGGAGGCCGCGACGGCGGGCGGCTTTGGCGGCGCGGCCCTTTGCGGTCTGACCATAATCATCAGCGTCTGGGTGGCCATGCGGCTGGTGACACTTGTATGGCTGAGCCGCACTGCATCGTCCCAGCCCCGGCTGCTGCGTCTGTGCACCGCGTTCGGGTTTGCCGGGTTGGCCGCCGCCGCCTATGCCCTGCATTGCCCGATGGATCAGCCGCTCTATACGCTGTGCGTCTACCTGCCAGCCATCGGCATGGTTTTGCTGATCGAAGGCGTGCAGAAGTCCTAAGGAGTCTTGCCCGGCTCAGGACCAAAGTCCAGAGTCTCGGCAAAAAAGGGCAGAACGTGGGTTTTAAAGCGTTGGCCGATGCGATTGCCATGATCGCCTGGATAGACCGAGAAGCGGCTGTTGACCCCGGAGTCGGTCAGGCGGCGGTGCAGTTCCGCTGCGTCGATGCGAAAGCCATCCTCGTCGCCGACATCCATAGCGATGGCCGTATACCGCCGCAGATTGAACACGTACTGATCGAGCATAGACAGCGGGGCATTGGCGGCCCAGCGCGCCAGCACGTCCTTGTCCACGTCGCCCTTGTTCGTCGGCAAATCGACAAAGAAGGGCGACTTGTGCGGATTGGGTGACCAGGCCGCCGCAACGGCAAAGGTGGCGCGTTGCAGGAAATCGAGCTTCACGGCCGCTTCGGGGGTGCGGGTAGCCTCGACCTCAGCGGCGATCGGGGCCGGAGGGGCTTCGCGCGCCGAAAGGCAGCAGGGGCTCATGATGTAGAGGGCACCGAAAACTTCAGGGTACTTCATCCCCAGCCGCACCGCGCCATACCCGCCCATCGAATGGCCCATCAGGCCGCGGCTGCGACGCTCGGGCAGAGTGCGGAAATGGGCGTCGATATAAGCCACCAGATCGCGGGTGATAAAGCCTTCCCAGTCGCCTATCGTAATAGAGCTCGAGTACATCGACCCGTTATGCAGGGTGCGGCTGTCCGGCAGGACAAGGATCACACCGGGCAGGCCCTGCATCCGTGCCACATCGAGTGACGTCGGCGTCTGCAACAGGCCGGCGAAGCTGCCGGCATCCATGGCATAGCCGTGCAGGCCATAGACAACCGGATAGCGCCGGTCAGGGTTCGTCGCATAGTCGGCCGGCAGATAGACAATCACATCGCGATCCGCTGATTCCCCGGCCAAATTGCCTTCGAGCGCCTTGGCGTGCACCCGGATCTTTTCGAGTCGCGCCCCTGACTGGGCCACCGCCATCAACGGCGACAGACCGACACACAACGCCATTAGTACGGCGCATAAACGAAGATGTAAAATGAGCGACACGGAGCCCCCCTAAAGGCCTGTTTAGCGTAGCCCCTGACGTGCAGCGGGCGACTTATCTCTGCTTT
>NC_014819.1 GCF_000175215.2 Asticcacaulis excentricus CB 48
TAATGTACTTCAATAAACGGTCAATTTTACTCATTTATATTGACTAGCATCCAACAGCCTGTGACATGTATTCGAAATCTGCGTCAGCACACATCCGATCATAGTGTTGGATAAGCCCCCCCTGCCCTAGAAGCGGCAAACTCATTGCGCAGATTTAAATGTCTACTGGTGCATGTCCGACCGTAAATCTGTGCCCCTTTGATGTTCAGAGGCCCTCATGGCTTCCGGCGTCTTTCGAGGCGTAAGGGCGTTTGGTCCCCGGGCGTAGCCATTTGTTGGACTGATAGTGGGCGATCTTGTCGCTTTTGTCCCCGCATCGGCGTCATGCAGGCGCAGCTCATCCGCGCCTATGCGGCAGAATTTGGAGTAACAGTCGCGACCGGAATAGCGAAGATAACGTCACTACTTGACCGGGTCCGGTCTGACGAATCCGTGCCGGACCTGGCGTGGGACCTCTTTTGACAAGGCGACGTTGCCCCTTGATCTTATCCAATCTTGAGTTCGCTCTGGTGGTTGGTTGAGCTGCTCCCCATTTCTTGGACACCCGAAACTAGAATTTCTGGGGGTTAGGGCTCATGGTGCAGCGAGCGGCAAGTCTATATAATTATTCATAATATTTTCGAAGCGGACTCTCAACACATCACTTCACACCGCTTATCGTTTATTATTCTTGCCTTCAATTTTCTCACCAAGCTTTTCAATAAACTTATAAAAATAATGGAAACCTACACAAGCGACCATGAAACCGACCCCGGTCAATACATTAAACCAGCTTGCTCTACCGTGGCCGAAAGTCATTTCATACAGATAACTGAGGGTGATTATAGTCGCCACGCCAAAGGAAATGGTGAGTGGTAAGTGAAAAAACCAGCGCACGTTTGTAGCCTTTCTTTACTGACAGCCTAAGGGAGGGGTAGCGGCCGCTACCTTCCGCGTCCATCCGCGGGCAATATACGCTCCGTATCCTCGAACAGGTCCGCCTGACCAACCTGCGTCGCCACCGAAAGTACCTAGCGGTCCGCTTTGTTCGAACTCGATTTCCGCTCCTAGGTTCCAGGCAACCCCGCCTTGCAGAGAGCTAGCTGTTTCGTCACTACTCCAAACTGCTTTTGGGCCTGAAGCCTGTTCCCAGTTAAAAAGCTCCATGAAGCTTGGTACATCTTTGGTTTTGCCCCCGGCGCCGACGTAGAGACCGCCACCTGCTAAGATCGTACCTGAGCCTTCTAAATATAACTGCGACCCCGTGAAATCAAGTCTAGACCAGGCTCCTCTTGGAACGGATATCCCGGGGCTGAACTCTCCACTAAGACCACCAACCAGCACCATGGCTGTAGCCGAAGGTCCGAAGGGCAAATCATAGTTATCATATGGCCCCGCAGGGCAACTTGGTAACGTGTTTGTTTGAAGGATAAAGGGTTCGGACGTCGAGACTCGTTTTTTCTTGCCCCACCCGAGCTGCCGCTTCAGCCACTTCCAAAAGTTCCAAGCGTCTTTAGCTGTATCATCATCACCATTGTCGCTCCCCTTCCCTTTTTTCGAGCCGCAAATAACGATGACCTCTGGAGTGCTCTCTTCACACAGTCCCGATGGATCTTTCCCATTCATCGGGTCATTGTGAACGTAGGCGTACCAGTTCATGCCATCGTCGTAGCCGATAGGATCAGTCTGCAGGAAGCGGCCGAGCGTTGGCGAGTACATGCGGGCTTTATAATAGTAGAGGCCGATTTCTGAGAGGTAAGCTTGGCCGGTGTAGCGGAAACGGCTGAACAATGAACCACTGGTCGTGTAGGGCACGCCGTACTCGTCATAGGCATAAGTTGAATTCACCGTGCCGTTGCTGTTCAGAACCGCCTGAATCGATCCCTGGTGATCGCTCATAAAATAGTATTTGGTTCCTGTGCCAGAGCCCTCGTACCAGACAACTGGTTCATCGATCCCAGGGCCATGAACATAACGCCGCAGCAGATTGTTCGATCCGTCGTATTCCGCTATCAAGTCAGTACCGTCATAGAGGAACTTGGTCGTCACACCGGCTTTCGTGATCGAGAGCAAACGATTGGCCGCGTCATACGTAAGAGTCGCACCGGTGGACGTGGACGTGAGCATGTTGCCGACAGTGTAGCCATAATTGACCGCGCCATCGGAGGTCATGTTGCCGCGGCCATCATGGGAGAAGCCTGTTCCGTTGACGTTGGATATTTGATTCAGGCCATTGATCGCATAGGTCAAGGTTTTGTCAGCAGTCGGGATGACTTGGAACAGGCTGTTGGTCTGAGTACGGGTCGCAATCTGGTTAGCCGTATTATAAGTAAAGCCCTGCGAGTTCACTGAAGCGTTGGTAAGGGTACTGAGATTTGCGCGGATATCGAAGGTGTAGGTCGTATGCTGGCCATTGCCGCGGTACAGGTGCGCGCGCCGGCCGTGGGCATCATAGTCCATCGTCGCTAGCGTCGCCGAGCCGTCTTCATAAATACCTGCAAGGGAGCCATCCGGATTGTACGTGTAGAGGACGTGCAGTCCGCCCGGATAAATCAGCTTGGAACGGCGGCCATAGGCGTCGTACTCGTATGAAACCGTTCCCAAAGGCTGGACGTTAGTTTCAAGGGCACCAAGGGAGTTGAAGGTAAATGTCTCGGTCACTCCATTGTTGGTGTGGCTCGTGACTTGGGCGAAGTTGTTATAGCTAAAGCTTTCGCTGACAGCACTATTGCGCGTAGAAAGACGCCCTACAGCGTCGTACGTCAGGCCTATCACTGGGGAAACACCACCAGTCGGACGAAGATTTATGCTGTCAACCCTGCCGGTCGAAGCATTGAAATTGACCTGCTGACAGTCGGCGACGCTGGCAGCGCCACTCGGCGTTACAGTAGGGTAGCAGGTCTTGTACATACGATTGAAGCTGTCGTAGCTGTAAGCGGTCCAGTTGCTCGTGGCGTCACGTTCAAAGGTCAGGTTACCATTGGCGCTGTCATACTGCTTAAAGCGATCGACGCGGGCCTGGCCCGTTCCTATTCCGCTCTCGGAGGTAAGAAGGGCACCAATGGCATTGTAGGTGTACCGCGAGATACGATCGTTACCGTCCGACCCAGCAGTACCAAGGACACAGGCGTCAGTGGAAGAGATGCTGCCGAAAACACCTGGATTCATGCGTTGAGCAACGCACTTTACGCGCAGGAGCGTGTCGTAATTGCGCTGCGCAACCTGTCTCAGAGTGCCGCCGCCATCATAGTGGTAAGCCAAGTTCGGCAGGCCAGTCGCGGTCTCGAAGTATGTATGGTCGCGCGCTAGCAGCGTCATGTTCGTGATGGCCGTCCAATCCGTGCCGGTCACGCTACCTGTGTTAACCTGACCCACCCGATTATCGTTATCAACGAAGTATCGGATGGCAGGACGCCCGAGGCTGCCAGCACCATCAGGATCCATGCCAATCTTTCCGACTAGCCGATTACGATGATCATAGAACGAATAGACGGCGTCAAAGGTACCGGGCTGGGGACCATCGGAGATAACGAGATTTCCCTTGTAATCATAAGTTTCAGTCGCTGTCTGAGACAGCGTACCATTGCCACGGCTCACCGTCTTCGTCATCGGCAGCGCGTTAATGGCTGTATAGGTAATGCTCGTCTTGGCTTCATCCACCGTGCCGACGCAGCCGTCGGCTACATCGCCCACCATACAGGATGAGGTTTCCGACAGGCGCCAGACCCCCGGCTGAGGGACATTCCCGCCGACATCATTCTTGATTGTGGGGAAGACCTGAGTGTAACTGTAACGGACTTCCGGGCGCACACTGTTCACAGCAGGCTTCTTCTCGCTCAGAATCCCGCCATGCGTCGGATCATAGGTAAAATCAGTCCGGACGCCAGTAGGGTCGATGACGTAGTTGGGCTTGTTACAAGTCTTGATATTAGAACAGCTAGGGTCGTAATTCGCCTGGGCTGTCAGCGGCGTTCCGCCGTTTTTCGGATAAATCGTAATCTTAAAGACGTTTCCGCGCGCGTCATACTCATAGAAGGTGTAGCCGCCAGTCAGCGTAGTTCCACTATAGGTCGCGTCAGGGTTAATGACGCGGATAATGCGTCCGTTCGTGTCGTAATCGTATTTCGTTGTTTGATTAAGCTCGTTCTTGTCAGAAATCACCTTGCCCTTGGTCAGGTCGGTGACAATGACCCGCGTACTGCCGTTCACATCCGTGACTGTCGTCGTCTGGAGAGAACCGCTTGTGGAGTAAGCGTAGTTCCAATAGGTCGAGCCAACCTGGACTTTGGTGACCTTGTCGCCAGTGCGGGAAATCGTTTTCTGGGCGCCACTTGGCAACGTTACCGTCGTGCTAGCCGCAAACGGGCTTGTGCTCGACACGCTGACAAGGGCGGCGCCGGTACCATCCGAATAGAGCCCCGCCCCGATCGCCAGGGTCGGCCAACTTGTACTGTTGGGTGGTGTGCAACTGTCGGCAAAGATCCCGCAGTAATCTATGCCGGTGTTTATGATGTAGACCTTGTTGATGACCAGCTCATAGTTTCCAACTGACGACTCATATTTGATCATCCAGCCCAACGAGCTGGTAACGGTCAGTGGAACGCGATACGTGTAGGTGGTTGGCGGAGAGGCAGGCGCAGTAAAGGTTTGCGTCTTGTAGTAAATGCCGATGACTTCGCCATCTGGCTTCTCGATCTTGAACAAGCTTCCCGCATTAGCGGCAAGACCGGATGGCGCTGTCATCGAACGGTCAAAGGTCGCGACAGTCCCGTCCTTCATGGTGTAGGCGCACGTCGCAGGCACGCATGTTAGAGTGTTTACGCCCCCCTCAATCGGTGAGTAGGTCGACCCATTCAGCTTGAACTTTTCACTGCTCGTACCGATCGTGACAGTCAAATAGCTGCCATTGGCATCCGAAGAACTGTTCAGGACCCCGGAGAAGTTGTCGAGATATTTCGGATCGAAACTCGTTCGCGATTCGCTAATGCCCGCCGTCGAGATCGAAGGGATCGGGAACTCAAACTTCCCGCTCATCAAATCGACGCCGTTACCGTCGATCGACGTCGTAACAGGGACTGAAAGCGCGGTGCTTTGGGCGAATGCGGCATGACCGCTCGCTAAGGCAAACACCGAAAGTGCAGACAATGCAAGCGCGCGGATGCTCGTGGAAATTGTCAATTTCCCCTCCCCCAGTTATAGTTATATTTATCACGCTATGGGCGAATTAATTGTTTGTCAATCGGCATTAATTTCGCTACGGTTGAGAAAAGAACGTCGATAAGGGGGGAAACGTGAAAAATCGTCACAAATATGCAACCATATTTGCCGCGACCGTTCAGCTTTTGGTGGTCAGCGCCGCTTCAGCTCAAACCTATACATACGACGATTTGGGGCGCCTGAAGATCGTCACATATTCAAACGGAGTAAAGACCGGTTACAGCTACGACCCGGCAGATAACCGCACCAAGTCCCAGACGGCGTTGAATGGCGTCCTGAATTTCGGCTCGCCGCCGGTCTGCACGAACTGGACGATCGCAGTCGGGAACGTACCTCCACCTCCGATGGGCACCAATAACGTCACCATTAGCCCACCGGCAAATAGTTTTGTCAGCCATTGTACCGATCCAGACGGTAATTCCATGACGCTGACCTCACCTACAAACTTGAGCTTCCCTATCTCCAGAGGGCAGACCATATATGTACCGTACACGGTATCGGACGGACAGGGCGGCACGGGCAGCGCCACGCTAACTATCACATTCCCTTAGGGACGCACTAGGGTGTGGTGACAATTTAACTATTTGAGCCAGAGCATTATGGCGGCCAGCTTTATGAATCCGAGGAAGTTCGCAGCCAGTTTGTCATAGCGTGTTGCGATGCGTCGCCATTGCTTCAGCTTTGCGAAGAAGCTTTCGACTCCCCAGCGCTGCTTGTAGGCGATACGGTCATATTCGTGCTGATATCTGCGGTGCCGTCGTGGTGGAATGACCGGTTCGCCGCCTTGTTCAAGGATCACGTCATGCAAGCTGTCTGCGTCATAAGCGCGATCGGCAAGGACGTATTGTGCTGGCAGGCCGCGGATCAGATCACAGGCGGGGGCCATATCATTTTGCTGGCCGGGGCCGAGATCAAAGCGCACCGGTAAGCCCAAGATGATTGTTAGCGACAATGGCACCGAGTTCACCAGCAACGCCATCTTGACCTGGGCTGATCGCAGCCAGGTCGAGTGGCATTACATCGCTCCCGGCAAGCCCAACCAGAACGCCTTCGTGGAAAGCTTCAACGGCCGGCTAAGAGATGAACTGCTCAATGAGACGCTATTCAGCTCCATGGCTCATGCCCGCGTCATTCTCCAGACCTGGCGCAACGACTACAATACAAATCGTCCGCACTCGCGGATCGGCTGGTTGACGCCCGTGGAGTACGCCAGAAAATTCACCCCGCGTCGTGATCAGGCGCTGCGCTCAATGCGCGGCTCCGCGCCTGCCACCGACGCTCGCCCCAACACCAATTTCGGCAAAACCAACCGCCGGAGCGAACTCAAACGTGGATAAAATCTGGGGGCAACGTCGCCAGCGGCTCTGCAACGCTGAGCAAGTCGGGCATGGTTGTAGAAGAGCACCCCGTCCTCCGCCCGTGATTCGAGTGGCTGCCATGGTGCCCCCGGCCGGATTTGCTCCTGCGTTCAATGCGGCGTTTAACGCACTGACTTCACAACACTGCCCGTGGAAGGGCTTCACTGACTGAGAGCGAGCGATATCATTTAGCGCCTGCGTCAATGTTGGGTTTGTCGCGCCGCCGCCTGCACCGGTGCTCAGGCCAGTAAACACTTGCCCTTCCCGAGTGACCAATGCACCAGCCGTCCCTGTCGTTGCACCTCCCGCTCTTGCCGCCTGGCCAGCTAATCGCGCCTCGGCGATAGCAAGTTCGGACGCAACCATTCTACTTCCGGCATTGCCGGTACTCAACGCTGAGGGAACGCCACTCAAGTTTCCGTTGAAAGCACCCTCAAGCGCACCACCAAATAGCTCTGCTCCCATCCCAATAGCTGTATCCACAGGGTATCGAGCCATTTCTCCGAAGCTTGGTTGACTCGTATCGACTGAACCTAAAGGCCAGATTGCGTCGGGGCTTGTCAGCGCTTGCCGCGTGGACTCCGCTGTATCCGGGTACATTAACTGAGGAAAAGTTTGCGTCCCTGAATGCCCTATGGGCATCTAGGGACAAGTGCTATGGGAACCTGCTACTCGCACATTGATTTCAAAGAACGCTTCAAGCTTTTCGATTTGGCAAAGGCCGGAATTTTGTCGATCGACGAAATCGCGCGCATGTTGGGCCGTCATCGCTCGACGATCTATCGCGAAATCAGTCGAAACTATCACAATGACGTCTATACAGAGTTCCGAGGCTGGTTTCCATAGACGGCGGATATGAAGGCGCGCAGACGTCGGCGTCGGACTGCCAGATTGAACCGACATAAGGCTCTGTGGGAATACGTGCTGAGCCGCCTCAGGATTGGGTGGTCCCCTGAACAGATTGCTGAGCGGTTGAAGCTAGAGATGCCGTCGTTTCCCATAATCTGCTGCGAAGCTATTTATCAGTTCATTTATTCGCGCTTTGGCCAGAGGCTTGGGCTTTACAAGACCTTGCATTGGCATCGGAAACGCCGGCGTAAGCGTGGTGGCCGCAAGCCGCGAGGATCTCATATCCCATTGTATTGCGACATAAATAATAGACCTGAAGATATCGCTAAGCGTGAAACTTTCGGCCATTGGGAAGGCGATTTGATCATTTTCAGGCGCGAGCATGGCAAACGCAATCTCACCAGCTTGGCAGAGCGTAAATCGCGCTTTCAGGTCCTTCTGAGCAACGCGGACCGTAAGTCAGCCGATGTCATAACGAAGATCATCGAACGCTTCGGCCCCCTCCCCGCACATGGCCGGGAGACCGTGACATTCGACCGCGGCACAGAATTCATGGCCTGGCGGATGCTGCATCAGAACATCGGAATCAAAAGCTATTTCTGCGACACAGGTTCGCCTTGGCAGAAAGGTTCTGTCGAAAATAGCAATGGCCGCTTGCGCCGACACCTACCGCTGGATACGGACCTCGCTCAGTTATCGGACGCCAAACTCCAAGCTATAACCGACGCCATGAATGCCAAACCACGCAATTGTCTTGGATTTCAAACGCCCCGGGAAGCTTTCGACCACCATTTGAGGCAACTCAATTGAAGTGCTATCATCAGCCAGAAAATGTCGCAGTTCAGATAGAACCCGCCGCCGTGGCCGTTGGCCGTTGGCCGTCAATGTGCCGCTCAAGATCGAGCTCAAACTGGCCATATGGGTTCACGTTAAGATAAATCAGCGGCGTCAGACCTGAAGATAGATTGCACCCCCATTGTGCAACCGTCAATGGCAACAGATTTGTTCGCTAAAAGTTCCTCGAATTGGCCAAAATCCCAGCAACGTTGTCATTGGGCCGATGAGTAGCGATCGGTCTGCGCGGGATGCCGGATAGATTAAGATCTATGCGGCTTGCCTCTGCGGGCGAGCACCCCTAGGTTTTCGGCACCTTCAATCTTCAATCCCGGTTGACTCAGTTGAACGAGCCTTTCTCGATAATCCGTACTTTAAAAAAACTGACAGACACGCGTACTTACGAGGCTGTCCGGCGTCACGTTTTAATGATCGCCATTACTAGTTGAATTTCTCCATTGCCAGAATCCAGATTGCGTGATTATTGTATACAATATCCGAAGTTGGGGAGGGTGATATGCTTCAATCGCGACGCACGGTCTTGACTGCCTGTATCTGTGCTTTGTCCGGGGCCATAGTGCTGACCCGCTCCAAAAGGGTTCTCGCGGCGGACATCACCTACAAGTATGACGACTTAGGGCGCGTGGTTCAGGTCAACTACCCAGACGGTACACAGACGGTGTACTCTTATGATCTGGCCGGCAATCGAACACAGGTGTCGAGATCAAATGTTAATGCCGCGACCTTAGTTCAGGTGACTTCCGCATCAAACCTGCGCGCCTTGGCCAACGCGGCTGGATATACAGGCGCAAGTAGCGCCAATTATCAGTTCGTAGTGGCTTCAGGAACGAGCGTGTTGGGCGCGGCCAATGGTGGCATTGCCATCGACACGGGGGCCTGGCCGGCTGGCGTCTCACTGGCTTTGGTCGTCAATGGCAATGTTTACGGCGGGGGCGGTAAAGGCGGGAATGGCAGTGCCTCCGTCGCCGGTGGCAACGGCGCTGCAGGTGGGGATGCTGTCTATTGCCAGTACCCGATAAGTATTACCGTCAATGCCGGAGGCTCGATCAAGGGCGGCGGTGGCGGTGGAGGTGGCGGCAGTTACAATACTGTTGCCGGGGGTAAAAAAGGCGGTGGCGGCGGTGGGGGCGGTTTTCCAAATGGTGGTGGCGGTTCCGGGGGCGTGGGCAACAAAGGGACTGGCGGCGTTGGTGCTGGGGGCACGACTAGCGGCGGTGGCGCGGGTGGCGCGAGCACCCCGGCCGGCAACGGCGGTTCCGGCGGAAATGCGGGCGCAGCGGGCAACCCGGGAAATGGCGAAGATTACACGAGCAGCGGAGGTGCTGCCGGATACGCTGTCCGTAAGAATGGCAACGCAGTAACGGTAAGCAATTCGGGCACCGTTACAGGTCCGGTGGGCTAGGGGGATGATTATGTGCAAAAATATTATCAAAAGCGCTGGCGCCATCCTTGGACTGATTGTGGCGACAAGTTTAGGCGGCGGCGCCTATGCGCAATCCAGCAGTCCAACGCCTGTCGCGCCTACAGTTACCTCCGTTGATCAGAACGACGTGGACCTGATCACTGGCAAATTGCGCATGCCAGCCATCACCGTCTCGGCGGGGAGCAATGGAAGTGGCATCGCCCGCTCTGGAACGTCATTCGGGTTCCCCGGTGAGGATAACTTCACCGGCGTAATGAACCAGGACGACTACAATTTGCGCGCGGTCAGCCTGGGCAACACGACAGAGAAATTTCAGGGGACATTCACGAACAACATTTGGTCCTACGTTCCCCTGGATGGCGCGACCAGTACGTTGAATTGCTCGTACAACCTCTGCAATTACACCTTGAAAGACGGCACAGTCGCTGTCTACGACATGAACCTTGCGTCTAACGTTGCCTATCCTGCGGACCTCGGAGCGCCAATCACGATAACGCGACCGGATGGTGAGGTCATCACCCTCACCTATAAAATGACGACGGTAAGTACGGTGAAGTACCGTCAGTTGGTTTCCGTGTCGAGTTCCCTAGGCTGGATGATCAAGTACAACCCGGCCGACGCCAATTCGAACAGAACGATACAGGTTATCAACACCGCCGTTGACTATTGCGATCCGGCGGCTGACACCTGCACCGCCCTTAGCCAAAGCTGGCCACAAGTTACGATCAGCCTTTTAGGGGCAGGCTGGGCTGTCAAGGATGCCAATAACAACCAGACGACCTACACCCTGACCGGCGGGGTGGGCTATACTGAAATAACCAACCCATCCGGATTAAAGCGAACGATCAGTTACTATTCGACCGGGGACTATAAAAACCGTGTCCACCAGGTCACTCAAGGCGGATCGACCTGGACCTATGCCTATAGCACCAGTGGAACCGTTCTCACGACCACGGTCACCAATCCGCAGGGCAACACGCGGGTGCTCCAATCGGATACCGGCAATCTGCATGTGCTTTCGGTGCAAGATGAAGCGGGCCGTGTCCTGTCCTACACCTACAGCCCGACGACAGGCTATGTCACACGGGTAACCAATCCGGATGGGAACACCGGCGGCGGCTATACCGATTATACCTACGACAGTCGCGGTAACGTCACCCAGATGACGGTTGTGCCGCAGTCCGGCTCGGGCCTGCCCAATATCGTCACGTCCGCAACCTACGAGACCGGCTGCGCCAACATCAAGACCTGTAATAAGCCATTGACGGTAACGGACGCGACAGGCGTCACCACCACCTACACATATGATGGCAACAGCGGCAGCGTTCTAACGGAAACCTCACCGACCGTAAACGGGGTCGCAACACAAATACGCTACTCTTATAGCCAGGTGACGCCGCAGATTAAGAACAGTGCGGGCGCACTGGTCGCAAGCACCCCAGTATGGCGGCTGACAAAAACCTCCACTTGCATGACCACGGCCAGTTGTGCCGATACGACCGATGAGGTCAAAACGGTTGTCAGTTATAACTCCCCGAATGTCTTCCCAACCACAACAACGACCAGCCGGGGTGACGGTTCATATGCGAACACGACGACCCTGACTTATGACGCCGTCGGCAACATCACCGTTTCTGACGGGCCGAAGCCCGGCACGGTCGATGCAACCTATTACTACTATGACAACCTGCGTCGGGTAGTGGGAATGATCGGGCCCGATCCCGATGGTTCAGGGCCACTGAACCGTCCTGCGGCACGCAAGACCTACGATGTTGATGGCCACTTGACTGTTGACGAGTCAGGGACCGTTACGACCGTCAGTTATGCCGCCCTCACCGGTTCCATGACGGTACAGGAAAAGGAAACGAACGAGTACAGTTCCACAACGGGCCTCGCCATGACCGCTCGCTACTACGACTCGGCGGGCTCCCTGAAGCGCGTAACGCAGCGATCGTATGACAGCCTGTTTCGTGTGGATTGCGTGGCTCAACGTCTGAACGAAGCCGCATTTACCTCTTTACCCGCCTCGGCCTGTACATTGGGAACGGCCGGCGCCGACGGCAATGATCGCATTTCTAAATACGCCTACGACGCCACGGGCGCCGTGACCAAGGTGACGAGCGCCTACGGCACATCCCTGGCATCGGACGATTTTGTAAAGGTGTATTTGCCCGCCAGCGGTCGTATCGAATCGATCTCCGACGCCAAGGGCAACAAAACGAGCTATTTCTATGATGGCCTGAACCGTCTCATCAAGACGTGCTTTCCGCAGGCAGGCAATGGTACTGTCAGTTCGACAACAGATTGCGAGCAGACAACTTACACTGGGGCAAGACCAACGTCCGTTACCTTGCGCGACGGACAAACCATCAATTTCGCCTATGACGCCATGGGGCGGGTCAACGGCAAATCCGGCGCCCTTACAGAGAGTTTCACTTACAATAATTTCGGTCAGTTGGTGTCGCACACTAATAATGGTGTGACATCGACCTCCGCCTACCTGTCGATGGGCTGGCTTGCCAGTGAGACCGGGCCCAAAGGGTCTGTATCTTATCAATACGACACCCATGGCAAGCGGACGCGTCTGACCTATCCCGATGGCTTCTATGTCACCTACGAATACAATGACGGCGACCAACTGGTCGCCATCAAGGAGAATGGCACGACAACCATCGCCTCCTTTACTGCGGACGATTACAGCCGCCGTCACGTTCTCAATCGCGGCAACGGCGTCACGACGACCTACGACTATGATAGCCAGTCTCGCCTGAATGGCCTGACAACGACCATTCCAGGCTCGCCCGCCGACAATATTGTTATGGGATACGCCTATTCGCCAGCGGACCAGATCAAGACCCGTAGCGTTGGAACAACTGGTTATTTGATGACTGGTATGTCGTCACAAACGACTGGCTACACGCCCAACGGCCTAAACCAGATCGCCACCGTCGCGGGCACCAATCTATCCTACGATGCACGTGGGAATATGACGTCGGATGGCGCCGTTACCTACAGCTACAATGTCAACAATTTGCTGACCGGTACCTCCACAGGGGCTAGCCTGGCATACGATTCCGAGAACCGCCTCTACACGATCAGCAAAGGCGGCGTGACGACCACATTTGTCTATGACGGCACGGATCTGATTGCCGAGTATAATGGTTCAACCCTGCTACGGCGCTATGTCCATGGCCCGGACAGCGATGAACCCTTGGTGTGGTACGAACCCAGCGAAACCGGCGTGTTGGCAAAGCGCTATTTTACTGCCGACAATCAAGGCAGCATCATTGGCATCACAGCTTCCAACGGCGCGAGTTGGGCGATCAATGCCTATGACGAATATGGCGTACCGCGCGCCGGAAACGCTGGCCGTTTCCAATACACGGGGCAGGTCTATCTGAGCGAAATCGGCCTCTACTATTACAAGGCGCGTCTGTACTCTCCGACGCTTGGCCGGTTCATGCAAACCGATCCGATTGGATACGGCGATGGCATGAACATCTATGCCTATGTCCAGAACGATCCGATCAACGGTTCTGATCCAACGGGTCTAACCGGCGCTACCGATTGCCATTCGGACTCCTGTCGGGGCAAGGCTCTGACAACCGATTGCCCGCTGGGCGATAAGGTCTGCGAACAAGCTGCAATGGCGGACGCATATAATGCCGTCCAGGAGGTGGTCGTCGTTGGAAAACGACGCAACGAGCGCCCGCTCCTTAAGTTTGCGGTTTCGATGCTTCCCGGGGGCGATCTGATCAACTGTGTTGCTTTTGGTTGCAACCGTCGCGAATGGGTAACGGCCGCCGTTTGGGGGGTGGTTGATCTCGCCGGAGGCGAGGCATTCAAAATTGGCGGCAAGATACTTATCAAGGTGGCACCAAAGGTCGCGGAGCTGACATTCACGACTTTCAAGGGAGTCGGGTATTTTACGAAGAAGTGTATGTGTCTGGTTGCAGACACCGAGGTAGCGACACCGACAGGCCTTGTGGCTATCCAGGACATTAAGGTTGGTGATCTGGTTCTGGCCTATAATGAAGCCAATGGCCAGGTCGTCGCGAAGCCCGTCTCAGCCCTGATCCGTCCGGCACCGCAAGCCACCTTCGAGGTTAAGCTCGAAGCCGCCGCCAATCAGGACCGTGAAGTCTTCCGCGCCAGTGCCGATCACCCCTGGCTCATGACCAATGGCCAATGGGTACATACTCAGGACCTAAAGGTCGGCCAGCACGTCAAGACCGCCACCGGTATCGACCTCGTCGTCACCGCTCTTAAGCCCACTGGCAAAAGCGAGCAGACCTACAACCTAACCGTCGATGACCTGCACACCTACCTCATCGGCAATGATCATGCCGTCGTGCATAACTCTGGAACATGCCGATTGCTGTGGAAACTTACCAAGGAGGGGGCCGAGAAAGTGGCAAATGGTCCATTTGGTAAGCTTTACAAAAGTGCTCCAGATAAGTTTGGTAATGTCTATTGGTGGTCAAAGGATATTGCGGGACATGGTGGATCAGCTTTCAAAGTATTTGAAGAAGGCTCGGATGGTCTACATTGGTATAAAGATGCCGACAAGTATGGAGATTTTATCGTAGGAAAGCACAAAGGGGACACTGGTTTATTCATTCCGTGGAGTCAGATACATTGATAGAATCAGCAGAAGAATTCATACGATTGAGATTTTCAGAAGTGCCAGAGGACTACCAAAGAAGTCATCTGGAACCGGCCTCGATAGAAGTCTGGAGGGAGCTTCTCACTAAAGATGCAGATGTGCGCTATTGGGTTGCGCACAATCGCACGGTTCCCATAGAAATATTAGAAATATTGTCTAATGACCCCGATGCAAAGGTGCGAGAGCGGGTCGCAGGAAAAGGGAAAATTGCTCGAACAATCTCCTTCCTCGAACACTTTTCAAAAGATAGTGAAGAGAAAATTCGGCGAAAAATTGCACTAAATAAGTTTACACCAGTCTACATCCTAGAAAATCTGGCAAAAGATGAGTGTGCATGGGTGAGCGACACCGCAAAACTCGAGTTAAAAAACCGAAATATTTAGGACGATCCGCGCCAGTGCCGCCCCCCCCCCCTGGCTCATGACCAATGGCCAATGGGTACACACTCAGGACCTGGAGGCCGGCCAGCACGTCAAGACCGCTACCGGTATTGATCTCATCGTCACCGCTCTCAAGCCCACCGGCAAGATCGAACAGACCTACAATCTCACCGTCGATGACCTGCACACCGACGTTGCCCCCAGGTTTTATCCACGTTTGAGTTCGCTCCGGCGGTTGGTTGAGCTGCTCCCCATTTCTTGGCCACCCGAAACTAGAATTTCCGGGGGTTATGAGGCTTCATGCCCCACGCGTTTGAGTTTACGCATGTAGGGTTTGAGGCACCGGTAAATGGCCTCAGGGTCTGTGGCTCAGAGAAATTGCAATCCAATTTTTCCATCATGCCGGGAATTTCACGCGCATGCGCCAAACTGTCCTGGAGTCGCACGCAATTCCGAAAAAGAGTGCGCTTAAATTTTTGCGTATAAGAAATGTCGTGAATCAAAAGGCGAATTGCCGTTCAAAGAGGGGAAGAAAAGCCTCACTAAGCCCCCGCCACGCTCCCTATCTGCGTGAGTGCCGTCAGAACGCCGCCCATCAGCGCACCGATCATCAGACCGAGACCAAGAATAAGCACCGGCCCCAGAATTTTGGACAGTTTGGATATCCGCGCTAAGGCCTCCGCCTCGCTACGCTCACCGGCACGAGCCAGCATGGGCCCCAGTTGACCGGAGGTTTCCCCAACCTCGCAGAGTTTGAGGATGGCTTTCGGGAATCCCGGCACCTGTCGCAGCGCCTCACTCAGCCGGCGGCCCTGTCGGACAGCCTGGACAACACCGTCTATCCGCTGTCGGGCAATCCCAGAGCCCATGCTTCGCTGGCTGAGGCGGATGGCTTCGGTAATCGCCGCCCCGCCCGAGAGCGTGTCACCTAAGCCCCGCGCAAAGCCACCATAGACGAGCCCCCGTACGATGGGCCCCATCGGCCCATCCAGCCACCACTGATCAGCAATATGTCTTAGCCCACCGTAGCGGTAGGCAAGGATGGTGCCAAGGCAGAGGAGAATCAGGGCTATAGACAGATACCCCCAGCCCCATTGCAAGGCTTGGCTCATCCATACGATTATCTGGAAATACACCGGCACGGATTGTCCGGTCTCATCAAGAAGTGGCGCAATAGCCGGCACCACAACAAGCAGAATGACGGTAAGAGCGGCCACCGCGGTGACAAAAACAAAGGCCGGATAACTCAGCGCTTCAATCAGTTGCTGCCGGATGAGGCGCCGGGCCGCTAATACCTTTGCGGCGGCCTCCAGCCCCGAAGGCAAATCCCCCCGCGCCTCACCCGCCGCGATCAAAGCGCCCAGATGCGCCTGTCCTGCCGGGAACAAAGGGGTCAGGGCCGCTTCAATCGTCGATCCGCTCAAAATCTTACCCGCCGCAGCCTTCAGCCCCTTGCCTTCATCATCCAGAATTCCCAGAGCCGTGCGGATATCCGCCCCTGTACGCAAAAGCACGCTGAGATTGGTCAGCAGCGCCTCAAGGTCTGCGGGTTTGTTACGAAAGACGGAGAGAAACGCGCCACCTGCCAATGGCTTGGTTGCGGCGTAGGGTGTGAGTTTGAGGGGCTGAAGTTGCTGAGCCCGCAATCTGGCAAACGCATCGGCTTCGTCACGGGCGTCGATTATACCCTTTTCGACACGCCCGGAGAGGCTCATAGCCCTATAACGATAGCGGCTAGTCATCCGTCACCGTCAACACATCTTCAAGCGTCGTTTCGCCCTGGCAGATCAGATCAAATCCCTCGTCCGTCATGGTGCGCAGGCCGAGCGTCCGCCCGTAGGTTTTCAGGACATCGAGACTGGCCCCCTCACCTACACGGGCGAGGAAGAGATCATCGGCCCAGAGGCCTTCGGCCAGCACCAGACGCCCGCTATAGCCCTGTCCCCGACAACGCGGGCACCCGACCGGCCGGAATACTCGCACCGGGGCTTGCCGCCCCAGACGCTCCGCATAGGCAGCGAGGGCCTCAGACGGTTTATCTTCCGTTTTACAGGCCCCGCACAGTCGGCGCACCAGCCGTTGCGCCATTACGCCTTTGAGCGAGGCGGCAAGCTGATAGGGCTCGACCCCCATATCGTTCAAACGCGGGGCGACGGCCAATGCCGTATTTGCATGCACGGAAGCGAGCACGAGGTGCCCCGTCATGGCGGCCTGAACTGCCACGGCCGCGGTTTCCGCGTCACGGATTTCACCTACGAGGATGACATCCGGATCGTGGCGGAGGAACGCCCGCAAGCAAGCGGCGAAGGTCAGACCGATCTGACTCTGGACCTGGGTTTGCGAGACATGTTCAAAATGCCTCTCGACGGGGTCTTCGACGCTGAGGATTTTCTTTCCCGAGCCCTTGAAGGCGGCCAGAAGGGCGTACAGCGTCGTCGTCTTGCCCGACCCCGTTGGACCGGTGACCAGAAACAGGCCATGCGGTGTTCGGACGGCGCGTTCAAGGAGCGCCGTGACAGTTTTTGGTAGGGCCAGTGACGCAATATCCTGAGGCGCCTGCGCCCGGTCCAAAAGACGCAAGACAGCGGATTCGCCAAACACGGTAGGCGCGGTCGCAACCCGCACATCAACCGCGCGGCCGGCATTGACGAAGGAGGCCCGTCCGTCCTGAGGGAGCCTACGCTCGCCGACATTCAGGTTCGAAAGCACCTTGATGCGCGAGACGACGGGCGCAGAAAGGTCGCTGGAGGCGGTCATCAGGTCAATCAGATGGCCATCGACACGCAGGCGTATCAAAAGGTCGTGCCTTCGGGGCTCAAAATGAATATCTGACGCGCCACGATCCACAGCGGCAGCAAAGGCCGTATTGACCAGTTCTACAGCCTGCCCTTCGACGCTGGCGTCTTCTACCAGTGCCAGATCGCGTTCGATGCGACGTTCATCGAACTCCGGTGGCGGTCCCTCGGCCCGCACATCAAAAGCGGTTCGCCAATCCATCACCCGTGCGATCAGAAAGCGCAGTTCCCTTCCGGTGGCAAACCCCAATCCCGCGCGCATCTCTGCGTCAAACGGGTCACAGACCGCACAGACGAGGACATCCTCCTCAAGACGCAAGGGCACGGCCCTGACCTTGCGCAGAAACTCCGGCCCCAGTCCGAGTGTTTCGGGCTCTATCTCGGAGGGTTCATTTTGTGCGTCCCAGACCCGGTACCCCGTGACTGCCGAATAGGCCTCGGCGAGATCATCGTCCGACAACTGACCGAGTTGGTTGAGTACAAGCTCGACAGGCTGAGAGGAGCGTCTCGCCACAGCTTCCGCTCTCGATATCGCCTCAACGCTTAAACGTCCCGACACCAGAAGATGATCGAGGACATCATCACGCTGAAAGGTCGCAAAGGCCTCCGTTTCAGAGATGCCCCAGGTCTCATTCATTGTACGCCTCCCAAGGTTTCAAGCGCCAGCCCATGCAGGATTGGGGCCTCAATAACGACCCCGACGACAAAGGCACCCGCGGCAATGAAGGGCCCGAAGGGTATGCGACCCCGTCGGCGCGTGAGGACGATGAATACTAAGGCACCCAGACTGGCCAGAGTGAAGGCATAGGCTACCGAAGAGCCGAGCCAAAGCGCCAGAGCCGACATCAGCTTGATATCCCCCTCACCCAAAGCCGCAACGCCGGATCGCTTTTGCAGAATAAACTGTAGCGCCTTGAGAACGATAAAGACGCCGGCTGCCCACAACAGGGAGGTCAACCCCTCGCCCCGCACAACCGACAAGAGACCGGAGAAGACGAGAACCATAAAAACCAACGGATTTGGCAGCCGAAAGGTCTGGATATCGATAAGGCTGAGCGCGAGTAACGCAAATCCCAAAAGCCCGACCGCAAGCGCCTGCGGCAGCGGTAGGAGGGATGCACTTAAACCGAGTACACCGGCGCCCGCGAACTCACCCCAAAAGTGGATCGGATCAATCTGAGCCCTGCACGTCCGGCAGCGTCCACCTTGAATTAGCAACGACACCATGGGGATCGTTTCGCTCCACCGAAGCGGCGTGCGACAGTGGTCGCAGACAGAACGCCCAAGGTGATTAGCCTCACCGCGCGTTGAGCGAACGGCTGTATTCGTCACAAAGGAGCCGATAACGAGGCCCACTACGGCACCAAGCGCCGCAAGACATGGCGCCGGGATATCGGGCAGGACTTGGCTTGGCGTGAGAGCGCTCATTGTAGGTCCGCCCTTCGTCAACGAACCGTGCCGATGATATCCTGATCGACGCCCTTACCACCCTCTTTTCCATCGGCCCCAAGGGACGTGACCGTCGCAACGCCGTCGGCGTTCAACGCGTACACGAGCGGACGCCCCCATGGGTCATTGAGAGATTTCTTGTCCTTCAGATACGGCCCAAGCCATGCTCCTTCTGCTGGCGCTGAGACCAGCGCCGTCAAACCCTCAGACGACGACGGATATTGCCCCATGTCCTCGCGGTAGTTTTCCAGGGCGGCCGTCGTCGTATCGATCTGGAGCGCGGCCGTCTTGGCGCGAGAACGAGACAACTGGCCGAGCAGCGAAGGTGTCAGGACCGCCGCAATCAGGGAGATAATGAGAATGACCACCAGCATTTCAGTCAGCGTATAGCCGGCCTCGGCCTCCATATCTCTTACAGAACGCATGACGGCATCTCCCTTAAGGTGTAGGTGTCATTGAGTATGACCGCAAAGGGCCTGACCGGGTCACCGGTAAACCGGATGAGTTGCTCACGGACCTCTTGACCCAAAACCGCCCGCAGGCGCCAGACCTGACCATCCTTGGCAGCATTCGCAAAGCCGCTAACGCGACTGGGTCGATCCTTGTCTGTCGGGCCGAAGCCGAAAGGAGACGCCAGTTGCCGGAAGCAGTCATTGACCGGCCATCTAAACCGCGGCTCCGTTCGGCCGTCCTTTACGGTCTTGAGGTCATTCGTCGTCACCGACTTAGTGCGATGCGCCAGCGTCACCGCAGAGACTTCAGACACTTTATCGATCGGCCACTTATAGGCTTCGTTCTCGGCGACCACCTGAACCGCACGTCCGCTCAGCGTGTAATCACGAGACAACACATACTCACCCTCTGAGGTCGTCACCTCCGCCGCAGCACGGGTAAGGGCTTCATCCATGGCGATATCCAGTTCGACCTGAACCAGTTCGCGTTCAGCCCGCTTGCGATCCTGCTGCGCGAGAGCGAGTATCGCGACACAGATGACACTCAAGGCCGCGCACAGAATAAGCGCTGTCATGGCGGCGTACCCTCCTTCACTGGACCGGTGCAAGGCGACGCCCCGCCAGATCACGAATATCCGCCCCAAAATCCTCCCACTGCCGATTAAAGGCTGCCGGATCCCGGAGAATTGTCACCTGAATGAGCACAATCAGTTCGGTCCGGTCTTTATTACGCGCCCTTTGCTTGAAGAGGTTGCCGAGGCCCGGAATGTCCTTCAGCAGCGGCGCTCCCCCCTCGCTATCGCTTTCCGACGAACTGATCAGGCCGCCCAGAGCCACAACGGTGCCTTCGGGGATGATGAGGCTACTCTCTAACTTGCGCTGCTTGATGGTCGGCGAGTCGATGCCAGAGGTCTGGGTCCGAGCGACCGAGCTGACCTCTTGCGTGACATCCATAGCCACCCGGTTATCGTTCAGAACCCGCGGGGTCACCTTCAGCGTAACGCCCGTATCCCGGTAGTCAATGGTCGAAACGATAGGGGCATTGCCGCCATTGGTCGATTGGGAGTTCTGTTTGACGATCGGCACCTGATCACCGATCTGAAGCGAGGCGGTTGCGTTTTCACGCGCCGTCATCTTGGGGGCGGAGACAATGCGGACCTTGGACTTGGAACTGAGGGCGTTGAGCGCCGCCTTGATATCGCTTCTCAGATAGTTGACAGAAAATCCGGGTGCCTGCGGGGCAAGGCTCGTGGAGTCGGTCGTGTAGTTCGAGAGACTGAGCGCGCCATTGATCGTTTGCCAGTCCACCCCAAAACTGAACTCGTTGTTCAGCGTCACTTCGACAATGGACGCTTCGATCGTCACCTGAGCCGGCTCGCGATCCACTTCGTTGAGCACGCTCTGGATGCGGACACGTTCGGCTTCCGGGGCGCTGACAATCACCGTATTGGTCTCCTTGTCCGCGACGATACGAATATTGCTGTCCGTATTCGTGTTCGTTGCCTCTGACGCGGTGGCGGTCGTCGCACTCTCTCCTGCCGGTGTTTCCCGGCTGGTCGAGGTTTCGCGGCTGGCCACGCTGCTGAGACCCAGAAGCTGATTAAGCGTGCGAGCCAGAGCTTCGGCCGATACCCCTCTCGGGCGATAGACCAGAAAACTCAGAGCCTGGTCGGTCGAGGGCACATCAAGACGGGTCACCCAGCCACTCAGTTCATCGAGCACCTCTTTCGAGCGCGAGAACGCAAACACGCCGTTGAGCCGCTTCATAGGCGCGATCGTTACGGAACCCGTCCCTGAGGCCTTGAGCATCTTCTCCAGATCGCCCGCCACTGTGGTCGCACTGGCATTGCGTAGCGAAAAGAATCGGATGCGGGCCTCCGACAAGGTACTCTGATCAAAGAGTCTGATCGAGGACATCGCGCTTTCGATCTCATCTGCCGTGCCGCCCAGAAGAATGAGCGACAACTTGTCCGAACTGAACAGGACAAGCTTCTCGCGCGACAGGCTTTCCAGCACTTTGGCGACTTCGGAGGCGGCCGCATACTGTATCGGGACCGCCCGGACCTGATATCCTACACGGCTCAGACGGCTCGACCCATCATTAATGGCCGCGCCCACAGAGGCGTTGGCGATGGGCCTGACCACCAGTGTTTCGCCTTCGCGGACAATAGCCATGTCATAGGCATTGAGTGCCCCTTCGAAGGCCGCAAGGAGCTGAGGCTTCGTCAGGCGCTGGTCTATCCGGAAGTTCATCTTGCCCGAGACGCCCGGATCAACGCGGTAACTGACACCGAGGCCGTTGCCGAGAATTTCCTCAGCGACCTGCGCAATATCGGCATCCTTGAAGTTATAGCTAAAAGCCGCAGGCCGGGGTTGCGCGGTATTTTGCGCCATGACCGGTGAGACGATCATCCCCGATGTCATTGTCAGACAGACGGCAAGGCCTGTCGCTTTCATCCACGTCAATTGCATTATCCTGCCCCGCCCACTGCGGGCTCATTGATACTGATCGTGCGCGCACCCACAGGGGTGTCAAAGCGCACGGCATTTGACCCGACCTCGATCAGAACCAGTTCATCCTGAGTTTCACCGATACCCATCCAAACAGCGGGCTGACCATCCACCGAAACGAGGGCGGCTCTACGACCGGGCGATATAGAAATTCCGATCAGTTTGACCGCCTTCTCCTTGTAGGCATTGGCGCCCGTTGACATAACAAAGATGGGCTGCTGAGCGAGCAGGGTGACGTCCGAAAGGGCGGCACCGACGGCAACGGGCCCCGCCTTTGGCAAGGCTTTAAGCTGCGACTGAATAAGGTCAAGGCGTGCATTTACAGGTTGGGTCGGATCGGCCACGAACACCGCGACCCCGCCAAGGCTCGCGGCAATAGCGGTCCCCAATGCCATCTTTTCCCAATCAATTACCGGCAAAAGACACGCCCCTTCAGATCGAGTTCAACCGCGTCAGTTTTATTGCGCACCGAGACTGAGTCCAGAAACAGTGTCGGACGGAACTTCGAAAGCCCATTGAGCCCATTGACCATCGCCTCGTATTGTCCGCTGGCTTTGATCGAAACCGCATAAGCCTGAAGAGGTGAGCGGGTATCCGTCGCTTGCGGCGGGGCGATATCGAGAGCCGTCACCTCTAAGCCACTGCCGCCCAGAGCCAGACCCAGTTGGTCCTTATAACCTGCAAAGAGCTTACCGCCACAGACACTCCCCGCCGGAAAGGCCTGAACGTCTCCCGGTGCCCGTGCAGAGGCCTGAAGCGATTTAAGCTGCGCCTCCATGGCCGCCAGCTTCCCTTCGGTTTCGCTGGGAACGCTAAGTGCATAAAGGCCCGCAGAGACGACCAGCATACCCGCGGCCGCCAGTCCGGCTGGCCAGAGGTCGCTCAGTGACGTGGTATGGCGTTTGGGTTTTGAGGTGAGGCTGATCACGGGACACGCTCCGTCGATGCGGGCGTGGTCGCACGAGGCTGGCTATAGACCCAAAGCGAGACACCCCGCCGCACGGGCTTTGGTGCCTTTTGCAGATCCACAGAGCCCGCCTTCAAAGGCACGGTCTCGCCCCGCACCTCCAGTGCCCAGTCTCCACGGTCCCAGTGAAACGCCTCAATCCGGGCAGAGGGGTCACGCGAGATCGTCACGGTGCGCAGAGCATTCACCGCGCCCTGAACATCGCGGCCCTGAAGGTCAAGTTCAGAAAGCGCCTGTGCATTCTGGCGGGTCTTGACCAGCCCTGCATTCAGTTTCGTCATTCGCTCAATCTGCGGCTGGAGTTGCGCAAGCCGGTCCTCGACCTCAGCGCGACGTTTCAGGACAAGCCCTATCTGGAGCACCAGCGACAATATGACGACGACGATGGCGCCTAAAAGCCATACCCGCTGGCGCAACTGAGCCGCCTGTGCCGTCTTCGAGGCAATCTCCACCTTTACCGGCTGGCCCTGCACATCGACCGTAAACGAAAGGCCCTGAGGCGGAACACTGCCTTTCAGATAAACCGCCGCAAAGCGACCCGACTCTCTCGGCCGCCAGGGCTTCAGGCGCTTCACCACAATCGTTAGACCGCCGCCGCTCATCCCCGCCATGGGCGAGGTATGACGCGCGTCGAGCTGAGCGGCTTTCTCCTGATCCCACGGGAAGGCCGGCGGCGTCGTAATCACGCGCGTAAACGGCTTGATCTCACCCGGTTGTGCATTGAGCGCGTTCAAGGCCCCTCCCCCGCGGACTGCGATGCTTGCGCTTCCCCACCTTGCGGTCTGCGGCACGCCCGGGAGATCATGTCAAACTGACAGTCTGCGGGATGATCCACCTTGAGCTCGATCGCAGCGGCTACCCTGCCCTCTTTGTCGAGTACAATCAAGGCGTTTAATCGCTCTTTGGTGGCATATCCTGAGGTTTCTTCCGAAGTGACAGACAGGGGCCATTGCGGTGTTTCCTGACCCGCCACCACATAGCGAAACTGATACCCTTTCGGAGGCTTTATCTCACACGGCTTCTGGGCACTGGGCAGGCAGGTTAGCCCCTGCGGCGTCGCTGAAAACTGGTCGGCATAGAGGGGTTCTAGGGCGTTTAGCTCCGTCTGCAGACGTTGCACACCGTCCCGGCGCGCCTTAGCCACGACGACCTGTTCGACTGTCCGTTTTTGGTCTTTGGCTGAAAGTCTTGCCAGTTGCAGAACGCCCGCGAGAGACAGGCTGATAACCAGCAGGGCAATAACTGCCTCGGTCAGCGTAAAACCGTCGTCATTGCCCGACTTCATGGTACAGTCCCCTCGCAGGGACGCAGACCACTCAGGCGATAGCTGCGTTTGAACCGAACATGCTTTAGCGCCAGGGTCACCCGACACGCGCTAAAGGCACCGACAGGCTCTTTGGAAATGTCCGCCTGATAACGAAACCCTGCCACGTCTCCGCTCTGGGTGCCGGGTGTCTTGGGAACCGTCGCCATCAGATAGGAAAACGCAACGGCGGCGGCACGATCCGTCTCGGCTCTCTGACGATAGCTGCGCGACAGGCCAAGAGCGGTCAGAACAACGGCCGCCATCAGGGCGATAATCATCACGCCCGTCACCGCGTCGATCATGATAAACCCGTCGTCGTGTGATCTCTTCGGCAATAGCCTACCCCCCCTAAGTCTGGGACATGTTAACTCAGGGCTTTTGTCCGCTCAACAAATTGGTGTATTCAATCACCATGTCTGAGGGCGGGTCATCACAGGTACACAATGGTCAGAAGGCGTTTGGCCTGCTACTTGCCGTTTGCCTGCACCTCGGCCTGATCTACGTGTTTGCCGTCTCATCTTCAAAGGGTCTGCCAATAGACGGCATGGACGGCAGCGAAGGCGATCTGATGCAGGGCTCGGAGATCGCCATGGATGTCTCCCTGATGGAGGCCACGGCTCCCATGCCATCGCCAGACACGCCCAACTCGACATCTGCGGTGGAGAAATTTATGGCGATGTCAGAGGCGACATCTGCCGAGACCGCCGTCGCGCTGACGGTTGCGCAACCCAGGGCAAGTTCATTAGCACAAGCCCTGGGAGAAGAGCTGTTCACCCCAAAAGGGGCGGAGACCGCGACTGGGCTCAAGACCGATGCGGCCACCTCAATAGTCAAGGTTGAGGGCCGCGACCGCAAAACGCCAAACGATCTCTGGAAAGCCATTGAGCCGTGCTGGCGGAGGATTGCTGACAAGGACACTCAGCCTGTGACGCTTGAGGTGACTTTCTCGCCGCTGGGCAATCTCGCGAAACCGCCAGTTATTAAACGCGATCCGACCGTGCCGCTGACCGACAAGGCTTTGCGATCAGAATCTCAAGCGATCACAGCGCTGTCACAGTGTGGCCCCTACCTGATGGCCTATGGACAGTCGGGTGTCGTGGTGGGTTTTCCGAAACCTTGAGCCGGGGCAGCTAAGAGAGCGGCGCGATACCACCACGGACTCAAAGCTGAGTTAAGCTGCATTCTTATCAGCGATAAGCTAAACTATATTACAATTTAGAAAATAAGGATTCCTATATTCATCAAACGACTGACGTAAATGCTTATCTAGGGCCTATCCGGAAAAATTATAAACTGATAAGGCCAAATTCTTTTCTTGCTTCTACCACATTTTATACAGCTTTCTGTAGTAATTGATCCTTTAAAAAGCCATCCGTATCCATCATCTGCGATATGCGTTGTACACCTAGGGCACCTCAAGAATGGATAATTTGAGGCCAAAATTACTCCGAACGTTAAAAGAAAAGGGAAAGCCAAGCCATTATTTGGAATAAAAGACATAGAAATCACCACTATAAAAAAACCTAAGACTGTGACGATATTTGAGCGAATTAACATTTAATTTGCCTTACAGTTTGACGGGAGCTTGCCCTTCTTAACAGCCAGATCAACCAAACTAGCGACCAATTTCGTCGTCGCAGACATACGTGTTGGGCCGTTTGAGAATGTACGAGTGAAATTTCTGGAGTAGGAGATCGTTCCCCAGGGCCCGCCACCGATTCCAACCGAGTAAAAGTTTGTGCCTTTCAGTGAAAAGTCCAGTGCTGAGGTCTGTGTTTGTCCGGCGCTCAAAGGGACACTTACGTACGGAGCTACTGGTACAGCGAAGTTGGCCTGATGAGAGAAACCTTGAACATTATCAACGGTGCCCATAAGAAACGTAACAGTCAAACTCCCCCCAAGGTTTTTTCCAATTTCTGCACCACCAGATACAAAGGTGCCAGTGCGGAATGATCCGTCTGCCCCGCGGCCTGCATAATAGCCGGCTCCTAAATCTGCACCAAAACCGGCTGTTGAATTTACTCCTGCTGTGTAAATGACGGTGCTGCAGGTGGCATATGCTACACCATTCAAAACCTCTTCAGGCTTAACATCTACATAATCGACCAAAGTGGAGACATACCTCCACAACTGTTCAGATCTCTGCTGCTGCTGTGAGTAGTAACGCTGACAATCAGAATCGCAATTACCTTTTAACCCATAAACTATTACTGTATCTATCTTCGGGCTTGCGCCCAATCCGCCACGAGTATCCCCGGTAAGACCCTTAGGATCCGTCATGTTGACCGGATCTCCGTGGACGTATGCGTACCAGTTCATCCCGTCACCGTAGCCGATGGGATCGGTCTGCATGAAGCGGCCAAGAACGGGATGATAGATACGCGCCTTGTAGTAGTACATGCCGATCTCTGGAAGGTAGGACTGCCCCGTGTACTGGAAGCGCCCGGCGTTGCCGGCCCGTGGCAAGCCATATTCATCGTAAGCGTTGGTGGCAACCTGCCCGCCGGAACCGTCGGTGATCAGGATGATCGACCCCTGCTCGTTGGCGTGTAGGAAGTATTTCGAGCCGTCTGCGTTATACTGAACAAGAGGCTCATCATCGCCCGGGCCGTGGACATAACGACGTTGAAGCGTACCGTTGCCATCGAATTCCGCGATCAGGTCAACGCCATCGTACAGGAACCGCGTGGTCGTGGAGTTCTTATTGACGCTGTAAAGACGGCCGGATGCATCATATCCAAGCGTGGTCATAATGCCCGACTGCGTCGCCGTCACCATCAGGTTGTTGGCGTTGTACGTAAACGTGCCGCCCGTATCCCCGGTGATGTTACCGCGCAGGTCGTGGCTCAGTGGCGTAGACCCGATCTGGCTCACCTGATTCAACCCATTGATGGTGTAACCAATCGACTGGTTGGTCGGGGTAAAGCCGTAGGCACTATTGTTTCCCGACTTTGACGCAATCTGATCGGCTGGATTATAGCCATAGGTGATCTGGTTGTAGTGAGAAGCACCGCTTGTGCCCTGCGTCAGATATTGTAAGCGTAGGCTGGCATCGTAGGCATAGCCCGTGTTCTGGCCGTTTTGGCGGACCAAAGCGGTTCGTTGACTGTAGTTGTTGAACGAGAAACCGGCGAGTTGTGTCGAGCCGTTCTCCTTAATGGACACCACCTCATCGCCATTGTTGTAGTCATAGGTGATAAATGGATTGCCCGCAGTCGGATAAGTTAAGCGGATGCGGCGCCCATAATCATCATACTGGTAGCTCACGGTTCCCATAGGCTGGGCCTCGCTCAGAAGCCACCCGTGAGCATTATAGGTGTAGCTACCTGTAGAGGGGTTGCCGTTGATCGTGTGCCCGTTAGTCGAGTTGGTACGGTAGGTGACCTGACTGAAATTATTGTAGGTAAAGGTCTCTGTAACTACCCCAGACTTGGAAGAGACGCGACCCAACGTGTCATACCCGAATGAGATCGTGCTCGTATTGTCGCGCAGGGTGACCTGGCTAACCAGACGAGTCGCCTGAGACGCGCCTGTGACAGTGGTTGCTCTATAGGTTGTCGTCTCGCAGTCCGAGGTGTTCGTAGACGCGCCGTTTGGAGCAGACGGATAGCAGGTCTTGAACAGGCGATTGAACCCATCGTACTCGTAGCCCGTCCGATTGCCCTTAGCATCGGTTATGGCCGTGAGGTTGCCTGTGGACGTCGTGGTGTCAAAATCAAATGTCTTGACGTATTCATTGCGCGAAAAGGCGGTACCAACCCCTGTGGTAACACTCGTCAGAATGCCCATCACCGGGTGGTAGTTGTGCTGGGTAATCCTATCCTTTGTCCCATCCGGATTCGCTGCCCCTTGCGCACATGCCGACGCAGGGAGGTTGCCGTAAACATTTGAATTAAGGCGGACGGCCTCGCAGGTCACGCGTCCCATATTATCATAGGATCGTTGGGTCAGGTCCTTAGGGGTACCAGCCTCTGCGCCAATGTAATGTCTTGCAATTATAGCCAGCCCGGTTGATGTATCGAACTGATTGGTGTCCGTTTGCTGGACAGTGAACGCGTTGAGATCAGATACCGCCTGATTCCAGCGGTCCAGCGCCGTCGAGCCAGAGTAGGTAGAGCCCGGCACTGTCCCGACCTCGACCTTGCGCGCGCGCCCATCTGAATCGTACTCGGTTTTCGATGCAACACGCTGACGTGCCGCATCGTTCAGGTCCGGGTCAACGCCTATTCCCGCCGTCTGGCGACCAAGTGTGTCGTAAACAGAATAAACTTCGTCAACCGCGCCAGGCTTTGGTCCATCCGCCACGATAGCCTGGCCATTATCATTATATGTGACAGTTGCGGTGATCGGCAGAGAGTTGTCCCCGAGCTTCGTCGTTGTCTGTGTGGGTAGAAGATTGTTAGTGCCGTAGGTAAACAGAGTCCTCTTCTCGTTAGCCCCACCTACACAAGACGCCAAGTCGCCAACCATACAGGTCGAGGTTTCGGTCAGCTTCCAGATTGGAGTTTGGGCGGTCATGCCCCCGGAAGAGTTTTTGATGAAAGGCGTGAGCTGCGCGTAGGTGTTCCGAACCTGGGGCCGCGCGCCATTTACGCTGGGGAGTGTAATCTTCTGCACCTGACCAGAGGGCGTATGATACTCGTACTCTGTACGAACGCCATTGGCGTCAATTACAGCCGTTGGCTTCATACAGTATTTGCGAGATGCGTCGTCGGTGCAGGCATTGCCATACTCTGAGGTCGTCACCAAAGCGGTGGCCATGTTGACGATCCCGTTCGAAGCGCCGCCTTTTGGTACAACGATGACTTTTGTTGGTCGCCCAACGGAGTCATACTGGTAGTCTGTGAATCCGCCGCTACCATCGCTATCAGGCGGGGACAGGCGCAATAACTGTCCAAACGCGAGGCCGCTACCGGTGTTATAAAAATAGTTCGTGGTTCGCCCGGCCTGATCCGTCGTCGAGGTCACCTTGCTCGATGGATTGATCCTCGTGATGCGAGATTTGCCATCAGGCCCCGTCACTGTGGTGTCGACATAGCCTCCGACACGAATGTAACTGTACGTCCATGTTCCCCCGCCGACGGTCACTTGGTAGACTAAGCCTGCATTGGCATGGCTGGCGGGATAGTGGGTAATTGTCTTTGTCACTCCAGATGGAGAAGAGATCGTCGTGGTATCGCCGCTGATGGTGTAAGAAACCAAAGGACTTCCATTGCGAGCGATAGACGTTGTCGAACCACTAGTCGTAGCCGTTACGGTCGGAAATGTAGAGGCCACAGCACAAGAGCTTGCTGCCACATCGCAGTAGGTAGACGCTGAATTTACGGCAGTAACCTTGATGACCTTGAACGCGGCATCCACCTCGTACTTCAACATCCAACCTGACGAACTGCTCGCGGTTTTGACGGCTCTGGCACCTGTACTGTCGGAATAATAGGTGTACGAGACAGTTTCGCCGTCCGGCCTCGTCACCTGAGATAGAACGGCCTTGGCTCCATTCGTGCGGGTATACTGGACAAGCGTTCCTTCTGACAGGACAAGGGTGCACGTCCCTGGATCTGATGGTGCAAGCATGGTGCAGGTGAGCTTTTCCAATCCACTGTCTGACGATGTGTACGGGCTGGGGGTCAACTGACCGTTCGTGGATTGGACGAAAAAGCGATAAACTGCGCCATTGTAGTTTGCTAGGTACGTGAACCCGATAAGGCCTGAAGGCGGTGCTGAAATATCGAGAAAGCCCGCATGATTGTCCGCGACACCTGCAGCCGACTGGAAGTACTGTGTAGCCCGCGCGATTCCACTGCCACTCGAACCAATGCCAACATCGAGATCGGGGAGTTTCTCTTTGCCAGTCGCCAAGTTTACGCCGTTCTCATCAACTAGGGACAGAACTGGCGGCTGAACAAGGTTTTGACCATGAGCCCCGCCACAGCCCACTGTGAATGCGCCGATAATAGCCGCATTGACCATTATGGCGCGCGCACGCCTGAGTAGGCTAAACATGCCATCCCCTCCCCTGTTTCCCTGCCGTTTGGGTTGAGAAATACCGCGAACGGCGATTTTGACAAGGGGGGTAAAAAACAGATTTTCACACGAAAATTGTCAGAAAAACCCAACCCAATGTTTTTTTAAAACAATTTGAAAAAATAATTTTTCGCTTGCCTGGAGTTGTGGTTGCGTCAATCATATGTCGAGAAACACGTTTTGCGGGCGGGGATAAACATCATGAAGTCAGATAGTTCGCGGCTCCTGGCGTGTGCAGTGTCGGCTGCAGCTTTGTTTTTGACACTCGTGCCAATTGTTGCCAATGCCCAGAACGTCTCCTACACCTACGACGATTTTGGTCGTGTGAAGGAAGCCGTTTATGCGGACGGAACGAAGACAACTTACAGCTATGATGCCGCCAATAATCGAACAGCAGTGACGACGGCACCTCAAGGGAGTAATCCCCCACCAAGTAGCAATCAGCCTCCGGTCTGTACAAATTGGTCGATTGTGCATTCAATCCCGGCACCTCCGCGCGGGACCAACACAGTCTCTGTGAGCCCGCCCGCAATAGCATATACGAGCCGCTGTTCTGATCCAGACGGCGGTACGATTACCCTCCTGTCCCCTTCTATGCCGTTCACAGTGACCACCAACCGGGGTGAAACCAAAACTTTCACTTACACCGTTTCCGACGGCCAGGGCGGAACAGCCAGCGCGCTTTTTACAGTTACCTTCAACCCCTAGTCGCGAGGCCAGAGTATTAACCATGAGCAAAAAGTCAAAACTCTTGCTAGGCAGCTTGATTATTGCTGTTGCTGGACTAACACCCGTTATCGCCTCCTCGGAAGCACAAAACACGGCTCCGGTATGCCAGCCTAAAACCATCACCATAAACTCCGCGGAGACGAACTACGTCACGAGCATTTCGGTCTCGCCGACAGAGTTGCAAGCCTGCGCAGACAGCGATGGCGACTCCGTTACTGTGATTACGGTAAAGAGCCCCGGCGCGCTTGCACCGGACGGACGCATAACAATTCCTTATCCCGGACAGGACGGTCAGGCCGTTACGGTTTCCTATGTTGTCTCCGACGGCAAAGGCGGCCAAAGCTCCTCAACAATTACGTTGAAGAACCCATAGGAATGGGTAGGCACCGACAGACCAGGCGAAGGAAGCACATGAAAGACAGCCGGTCATTGATGAGAAACTCAGTCCGATCGTCGCCCAGATTGTTCTGTGTCTGAATGACCAAGATCTTGAACATCATGACGGGTCAAAGGGTGGACGGCCACCCTTGGCACCGTCACCATAACCCACAGCAGCCTGTAGTGCCGGACGAAAAGCCTCGAAATCAACAAACCTGCCGTAGGCCTCGAGTTGGTCGCCGAGATCACTCAGCCGCTTCAGGCGATCTTCAACATCAAAAAATCCAGCCTGCCCCTTCATCGAAATCCCCGATGCAAACCCAGATCAGTGAATCACGATCCCTCCCTCTTGACGAGGGGTTTTTAGAGCCGTCCAACTGAATTGTTTGATCTGAAATTTACCTATATATTTTTCAATGATTTGCGACCCCCATATGATACAACTCCATTTTCGTTGAACAGTACGGGAAGGCTGGCGTTAGAGTAATGTTTCCACCTCTGAAATAATCTTGCGCGTAACTGAAAAATCAGCATCAAACTATTTTTCGAAACTAGGGTCCGGACCCAATAAGCGGGTTTTCATGGGTGGGATGTTGTGATTCACTGCCTCGTCCGAGAGGTTGTGAGATGGCTGATTTCTTTTGGTTTTCCGATGCGCAATGGGAGCGGATCGAGCCCCTGTTGCCGACTGATGTACGGGGCAAGCCGCGTGTTGATGATCGCCGGGTTCTGAGCGGCATCGTCCATGCACTGCGTTGTGGTGGTCGCTGGGCGGATTGCGCCGATATCTATGGGCCGAAGAAGACGCTCTACAATCGCTTCGTCCGCTGGTCCGAACGTGGCATATGGGAGGGCATTTTCAGCGCGCTTGCGGGTGCCGAGGATGCGCCGGATCGGCTGTTCATCGACAGCAGCTGCATCAAGGTCCACCGCTGCGCGGGAGGGGGAAAAGGGGGGCCTTGGCTCATGGTATCGGCCGCACGAAGGGCGGACGCAACACCAAACTCCACGCCCTCTGCGACGCGAAGGGGCGTCCTCACGTCCTGCTCCTGACACCCGGCAACGTCCACGATTGCAAGGTGGCCAAGCTGTGCATCGAGGCCCTGCCGCCCTCCGCCGAACTTGTCGCCGACAAAGGCTATGACAGCCAGGCCCTGCGTGAATGGCTCAACGCGCGCGGTACCGAGCCCATCATTCCGCCGCGCAAGAACCGCAAAATCCAATACGAATACGACAAGGCTATCTACAAACAGCGCAACGTCATTGAGCGCATGTTCTGCCGTCTAAAGGACTGGCGTCGCCTCGCCACACGCTTTGACCGAAACATCAAAAACTTCTTGAGCGCCGTCGCACTCGCCGCCGCTGTTATCTGGTGGCTGTAGTGAGTCCGGACCCTAGGCCGAAAACTCATAAAACGGGTTTTCAAGGTGGCGTATGCGTGATTCAAGGCTTTCATTGATTTGGAGGCCTTTTTCATGACCCGTCGCCGCTACGAGCTGACAGAGAAGGAATGGGAGATTATTGCACCGCTACTGCCGAACAAGCCTCGCGGTGTCCCTCGTGTTGATGATCGCCGCGTCATCAACGGCATCTTATGGCGGTTTCGGACAGGTTCGCCATGGGCGGATGTTCCGGAGCGGTACGGACCTTCGACCACCTGCTATAATCGCTTCGTCCGGTGGCGCAAAGCTGGCGTTTGGGACCGGATTTTTGCCGATATATCAAAGGCCTTTGACGGCGATATCATCATGATCGACTCCTCCTGCGTCCGCGTGCACCAACATGGTGCCACGGCAAAAAAGGGGGCCTTGACGATGGCTGCATGGGACGTTCCCGTGGCGGGTTGACGACCAAGATCCATGCGGTCGTCGATGCCGAATGCCGCCCAATCGCGCTGGAACTGACTGCCGGGCAGGCTCACGATAGCCAAATGGCTTTGCCTATGTTGAGCGCTATGAGGGAAGGTACGATCGTGCTGGGCGACAAAGCTTACGACACCAATGCATTGCGTATTGCCGTCAGCGAAAAGAAGGCGTGGGCCAATATCCCTGCCAAGAGCAATCGGAAGGCCAGTTTTGCCTTCAGCGGATGGGTTTACAGGCAAAGAAACCTGGTCGAACGCTTCTTCAGCAAGCTCAAGCAGTTCAGGGGAATTGCCACACGATACGACAAAAATCCCCTTAACTTCCTTGCCGCTGTCAAGATTGTAGCCTCTCGCATCTGGATCAAAGCGTTATGAGTCTACGGCCTAATCAAGTTAGAATCTTTTTGTGGGCCTGATTAATGCCAAAAGTCCGCGCCCTACCAAATAAACAATCCCACTTATCGTGAAAAACGGCAATATATACAGCCATAGCATAAAGCCGGCCCATTCATTCGAGAAGTCTGAATAGGAGCCGTAAGAAAGGGAGATGTAAACGAAAATATACAAGAATTCGATCAGAGTCAAGCAAATAAAAGACGAAATCACAAATGTAAAGTAATAAATAATTTTGCGACCAAAACACAAAAATCCATAAGCTGACGACAGGAATGAAGTAGTATAGAAAATCTGTAATGGATCTAAATTATTGAAAAAACCTCCATCACGCCCAATAATAACATGATCGGATATTATTTGGTGAAATATTGACAAGATAAAAGCCGCAATCAATATTGCGAAAATGAATATAAAATGATTTTTTTTTATTGACATTTCTAAATTTATTCCTTTTTTTCGTTGCTTGGCTCGGGCATTTCCAGTTCTACCCATCCATCCTGCCGAGCCTCTTCTGACTCAAGGTATTTTTGATCATCCTTTGGATTCATATTGTTCTTATGCTTTATATTCGCGGCATCCTGCGCTTTTTGAATCGCGTGGCCGCAGTTCGCCAAAGCAGCGTGATAATATGACCGAATCGATTTGGTGGCTGCAGCAATCAATCGCTTATCTTGACCCTTAGTTGTTGTCTTTTCGTAAGCTGCGTCATAGCCTCGATTTGCAGCGAATTGAAGAGCCTGTTCTTTCGTCTTGAACGTCTCTTCGACAGGTTCGAGAGCTCGCCCCCCAATGAGTTCATTGCCATCACTACGCCCCTCCTTCGATTGGAAGATCCATCCATCCTTTGCGTTGCCGACGATGTGTGCTTCATGAGCGATGTTGTTTCCCATGTCCGCAAAAACAACGATTTGATTTTCACCTTTCGGGTCGACCTTGTTGATCGGATCACCGGCGACGTAAGCGTACAGATTTAAGTCATCCTTCGTCCCAATAGGATCGGTTTGTAAAAACCGACCTTGTAATGGGTCGTAGACACGCGCTTTGTAATAATACAGCTGCGCCTCAGGCAAGACAGTCTGCCCTGTATAACGGAAGCGAGTTCCGGCAAAGGTAAGCTGATCAGAAGCGTTGCGCGGCTCTCCATAAGGCCCGTACTTATACGTTTCCGTCAAAGCGCCGAAGCCATCCGAAAGACCCACAATTGACCCTTGGTAATTAGTATGGAAATAACTTACAGACGCTGGCGATACACTAGCCCCGACGAGTTCAGCCCACGGGTCATCCTCGTTGACACCATGCAAATACCTTCGAGCGACATCACCCGATGCGTTAAATTCCGCAATCAGGTCCGAGCCATCGTGCAGAAACTGAGTGGTCAGACCATTTGCCGTATAACTCGCAATTCGCCCTTCTGGGTCGTAGGTTATGGTCAAAGACATCCCATTCGAATTTAGCGAGATCAACCTGTTAAACAGATCATAGGTCATTATTCTCGACCCGTCATTGCTCAAATTGCCTCTTCGGTCATACCCCCCGATGACCGAAGCGACGGTGGCATCCCGATTCAAACCATCGAATGCTCTATAGTCGGCGGCCCCGGTTGGCACCCTGTAATCAAATGCATCAGTATTCGTGCCGGATACATTGGTGATTTGGGAAGCCGGGTTATACCCTAAGGTCCAAAGAGTGTTTCTGGTGGAGTCAGGAAAATGGAATCGAACCTCCGACCTGCGACCCATTCCGTCGTAACCAAAAATAGAAGTGGTGCCATTGCTGCGACTTTGTGCTTCAACTTTACCCTTATTGTTATATTTTATGTAAAGCGCCACCCCGCTGCCGCTCACATCAGTATATGTGAGCCGGTTCGTACTGTCGTATGCGTAGTACTGATTTTTACCGTCTGGAAAAACCATGCCTGTGCGAGCAGAAGCTTGGTTATAACCATAGACCAGAGTGCGACCAAACATATCTGTAGACGACTGAAGGCGCCCCAATCCATCGTAAGAGTATGAAACTCCAGGTCCATCCCAATGGTCGAAACGCTTCTTTACAACGTGCCCGACCAGATCGTAGCTTGTATAAATGGGGCGCGACAAGTTGCCATTTTCGTGAATCTGCACAACCTGCCTGTTTAACGCGTCATATGTCGTACGGACAATATTCCCGTCTCTGCGCACCCATCGCGTTCTATTACCATTGGCATCGTACTCGTACCATTCAGTGTCTTGTACATTGATATCTCCAGCAGTTGCAATTGCACTCTGGGGAGTTGATGAGTCGAAATTCGATGGCCTGCCCGCGTCAGGGTAATTCAACGAGGAAAGCCGGTCGTAGCCGTCATATGAAAGACGGGTTCGATTTCCATTCGAATCGATCAAATGAATTATTTTACCATTGGGCGAATAAGTATAGGTTCGAGCCGCGCGGCGATCTGACGTGCCAAACCCCTCTACTTCCTGTATAACCTGCCCGACGGCGTCATAATATAATCGCGTAATTCGGTCCGCACCTTCGATACCCTGTACGCCCATGTCGCATGCGCTTTCGGGAGTTGCACCTAGCTGTTGGGAGTTCATACGAACGGTCGAACACTCCAAGCGACCAGCAGCGTCGTATGACAGTTGGGTTACCGCAATGACAGAGTCTGCGAAAGCAGATGTCGTGGATAGAAGGCCTGCAGATGCGGCCACTACTGCCGTGCACGAAATTATAAGTTTGTAAGACACAACTATCCCCCTCAGCCTCAAGGTACCAACGTTTCGGTTTTAGTCAGCTGTCCCGCGCCGTTGTACGTCATCCGCTTGGCAGAGGTCCATGTAAAGTCCGACCCATCGACATTGTTTCCGTTCCCGAATTCCGTGCGTATTTCCTCGTTGTTCAGGTTATAAAAGTGCCTTGTTATCTGCCGTTTCAAACACCCATCACCATTCACATGACAGGCCCCATCTGGGTCGGGTCCGATTTCAAAAACAATACGGCGCCTTTGATCGTATGTTGTGTAAGCGGTATCATCAACATCAGTACGAGGCCCGTCAATCGAGGTAACATTTCCCATTTGGTCGTAACCAAAGCTTTTAGTTGTTACCAACGATCCATCACCAGATTTAACCGTTTCGGAGGTAACGTATAGGTTGTCGTTATTATAGGAGTACTCTTTTATTTGCTCGCGCGGGCCGCCGATGCAACTTGAAATATTATCTGGCGCAGATTCTAAACACGAAGACTCTCTTTTCAATTTATAAATAGGACCACTATTGGCGACGACATTGCCTGCAGAGTCCTTAAAATTTACAAACATTGGTTCGAAGTAGTATCTAATTTGAGATACAGGTACGTTATTTAAATCATACCGCGTCGCAGATTTTAGCCCGCCGTGATCTTCGTAATATTCTAAGTATATATAACTTCCGTTAGGATCTCTGATGGATTGCGGCTTATTGCATGTGACTCTGTTTGTGCAGTTAGAGATGTAGGTGTGCTCCTCTATCAGAGGCGGCAATCCGTGGCTAGGTTTCGACATATTTAGGAACCTAGTCATATTCCCTCTCATATCGTATGCAACTCTAAAAATATCCCCTTCTTTGTTCTTAAAATCCTTTTGCACAGATTTGAAAATATACTGATCATATTCATAGCTCGTGCTAAATCCATCGGCGTAATCTATTTTTGATATATTCTTTGCCCACGTACTTCCAGATATGTGATAAATAGTTTGATTGTTGAGTGCATCTTGAATTATAGCCGTATCTGGCGGAGCTTGCAAGTTAGACTGATTTGAGTTGAAAAATGTGTATCTCAACTCTTTTCCGGATGCATCAATCTGTCTCGTTAACTGTAAGTAATTATCAGACAGTCTATTTCCGATAAATTCTTTGTAATAATTAATTATACTGACGGTACCATTGCCATCCAAAATCCTGTTAATGATTGCCGGGTGTCCAAAATTGTATGAGTCATACTCATATCTTTCAATTTGACCTATCCCGTCGCTGACGCCATACAGAGATGCTACATTTGTGCCGTAATCAAATGTGACGTTCAAGAAGTCATAAAAAATTGATCGATACGCACTGCTGCCTGGATCGCAAAGATCGATCGCCTGTACAGGACCTTCTTGTCCCACGGCACAGACATTATTCGTTGTGAATGTTCGAATTTCATTCACGTAGTTAAGTATATCATTTGTTCTATAAAAACGCACTACATGACCATAATTATTAGAAACCTGCATCAACCTATATTCGTCGTTCATGTAATCATATTTAAAGTATACTTTTTCACCGGTTGGAAATTCCCACGACGACGCTTTAAAGCACCAACTTACTTCACCCGCAGGGCAGGTACTAGAGTCCCTTGCGGTGAAGAATGTAATCCTGCTCCCGTCCGGGCCAGTCGCAACCAGAGTATGAAATTTGTATTCATAGCCCATTCCAGGAGTGTATGTACCTTGACCTGTCGTCCGCAACGTCCACCCCCCACCGGGTTCAGTCATCGTATAATCGTTAGAACCGATTAGACTACAAGAATACACTCCAGCTGTTGGGCAGTCTAGTTCATGAGCCTGACCCATGATATTTAAAGCAGCTTTCAGCCTACCAATGGTATATGTTATATCAAAAGAATTCGAAAACCTGCTACCAAAAACTGTATACTGCAAATTTTTACTGCTGTAAGTTCTTCTTATGCTTAACATCTGCGGGAACTCGCCGCCCCCCGCGTATCCATCCAATCGGCTAAATGTGAATGCTCCAGTAGTCAAATCTGCACCCAGATCACTGGAACTTTTCGGCGCACTCATATTGGTAGTAGGATCGCTGATATTCGATATTTGTGGTTGGGTTTGAGCAAAGACATTTGACACTAAAATAAATGTCAGAATCAGAGGCGCCGTAAAAATTGCCACTTTACTTACGCTTTGCGTATTGTATACGAAGTTGCTCATGTTTGACCGCTTATTATGATTTTCAAATATTATATGATTCTGCTTTTGGGAATTTGTGTATTCAAGCACTATCGGAATATACTTCAAAATACCCCGAACACGTACCACCGCGCCCATCTGTTGCGGTATAGTCAACGCGGTAGTAAAAGTCAGTGGGCATACCTTCAAAAACTATGTTTCCCGCCGCCGTCATTACGCCCATCGAAGAGGATGAAAACCGCACCTGATCACCATCCGGATCTGACAGTCCTAGATAGTAGGGATAAATCGTCGTAGAATATTCATGGCGATATAGAGCTATCTCGCTTCCCGACGTGCATATCGGATTGGAGTTAGGGGTTCCAGCAGCCGAGACACCAAGGATCTGCGTGCGATTACCGGCTTTGTCATATTGGAATGTTGTAGAGCTTCCATCGGGATAGGTTACGCCAGTTACCCGTCCCAGCGTGTTGTAGGTATACTGCGTGTTGCCGGCATTTGCGGGCGGGACGATAAATGTGCCGATCGCAAGCGCGCATAGATAGTAATTTCGCATGCCCCCCCCTAATTACTTTGCATCGTTACGATTTACGATTACCGATGATTGCACCTCACGCCCATCAGAGTCTCTAATCACAAAATGATATGTGTTTGGAACGGACTGTGCCCCCAAGTCGATTGTCAAACCTTCGGAAGGGCTTACGAGCTTAAGCGTCTTTCCAGTATATGAATGGCACCTAGATACCAATAGTTCGGGTGGGTAGTGCAATCTAACTTTTGGTCGATCGTTCTCTGTTGGCAATTTTATGTTAAGAGGTTCACAAACAATGGTATTTTCAACTGATGGAAACACTGTCGCTGCAGCGGCGTAGAGCATTGCAATAAACATCGGTGAACCTTATAATTTAAGACAAAGAAATAAGTGCTCAGTCGCTGCGCGCATTAGCCGGACATGGAACGAACTATAGCAAACATAGGTGCTGGACCTACGCACCCTCCTCCGAGCAACATCAAAAGGGCTATCATTTCAATATTTCAATTTTAAGACGAATATATTCCTTTTTTTTGCGCGCGCCGACATGCGATAGGAAATTGGTCCAGCCAAAGCGCCTGATTGGCCTTCCAGCGAATATGTGGATTTCTGGCAAGATACGCGGCTCGATCCTCTGACGATAGCTTCGCCAGATGACCCAATGACAACGTCGGTGTGATTTTGGCCAACTCAGAGAACGTTTAGCTTTCAACCGGCGCGGAAAAGGGACCCACCTTTTTGGTTTGAGAGCGGCGTAGCACGTAGCTGATAAGCGGAGCGAAGCGCGCAGCCGCCTTTATCAACGGACCGTTGATCTGCGCCCGGAGGGGGGTGTGGGGGGGAGGTTGAACAGATTGTGGATGGTTTTAGGTGCGGTGTAGTAAGCGCTAGCTTTCGTTGCCGGTCTCGATGATGTCGCAGTGGTGGGTCAACCGGTCGAACAGCGCCGTGGTCATCTGAGGTGGTCCCGGTTTCACGGACAGGAATGCGGCTTAGCTAAGCTTGTGTCTGTGGTGTGATTATGCCGCTTGCCTCGTTATTCCCGATCCCAGGTAGGCCTCGTCTGGTGTCTGTCCGCCGAGGGTCGAGTGGGGTCGGTGTCGATTGTAGTATTCGATCCATCTGCCGATGCCAAGCCGGGCCTCCGATCCGGCCTCGAAGGCATGGAGATAGACGCACTCATACTTCAACGAGCGCCAAAGCCGCTCGATAAAAACATTGTCGAGCCAGCGTCCGCGTCCGTCCATGGACAGGCGGACGCTGGCGTCACGCAAGAGCTCTGTGAACCTCGGACTGGTGAACTGGCTGCCCTGATCGGTATTGAAGATGTCCGGCCAGCCGTGTTTCGCCATCGCCTCTTCCAGTGCCTCGATACAGAATTCGACATCCATTGTATTGCTGAGCCGCCAGGCCAGGACCTTGCGGCTGAACCAGTCCATGATGGCGACGAGGTACAGGAAGCCGCGGCGCATGGGGACGTACGTAATGTCAGCGCACCAGACCTGATTGGGCCGGTCTATGACCAAGCCGCGCAGCAGATAAGGATAGGTACGATGCTCTGGATGTCGCACCGTCGTCTTGGGCTTCTGGTATATCGCCTGCAAACCCATCCTGGCCATCAGGCGCCGGATACGTTTGCGCCCGACTTCATAGCCTTGGCGCTTGAGGTGACGCGCCATCTGGCGACTGCCGTAGAACGGGGTCTCCATGAACTGCTCGTCAATGGGGACTGTCAGGAATTTCGTGTGTGGGCGTGCATAATGGGAGCAAAGGAGATCGATTCCCATGGCACGCAGGAAAGAGCCAGTAATCCCTGATAGTATCCTCGATCAGCTTTTGAACGGGGCAGACGCGAAGACGGCGTTCGAAACTAATGGTCTTTTCGATCAATTGAAGAAGGCGTTGGCGGATCGGATTTTGAACGCAGAGATGGACCACCATCTTTCTGGTGAAGACCAGGTGGGCAACATTCGCAATGGCTATGGCAAGAAGACAGTTTTGACGAACGATGGCCCTCTTGAGCTGAGCATTCCTCGGGATCGGCAAGGCAGTTTCGATCCGCAATTGCTGGGTAAGTATCAGCGGCGTTTCCCCGGTTTCGACGAGAAGATCATATCGATGTACGCCCGCGGCATGAGTGCCCGCGAGATTGTCGGGCACTTGCGGGAACTCTACGGCATCGACGTTTCGCCTGATATGATCAGCGCAGTGACGGATGCGGTACTGGATGAGGTAGCAACGTGGCAGGGCCGGCCTTTAGATCCAGTCTATGCGCTCGTTTTCTTTGACGCTTTGCGAGTGAAAATTCGTGATGAAGGCTTGGTTCGAAACAAGGCCGTACATGTTGCTCTGGGCGTGCGCTCTGATGGCGCGAAGGAGATCCTGGGGCTATGGATTGAGACCAATGAGGGCGCTAAGTTTTGGCTGAAGGTCATGAACGAGCTCAGGAATCGCGGTGTCGAAGATATCCTGATCGCGGTTGTTGACGGTTTGAAGGGCTTTCTGGATGCCATCAACGCCGTTTTTCCCGAGACGACCGTTCAAACTTGCATCGTCCATCTGCTGCGAAACTCGCTGGACTTCGTTTCCTACAAGGATCGGCGGGAGTTGGCGGCGAATTTAAAGACGATCTATTCCGCCCTGGATGATAAGGCGGCTGAGGCGGCTCTAGGCGAGTTTGAAGCTTCCGAATGGGGGCGAAAATATCCGGCCATAGGACAAATCTGGCGTCGGGCCTGGCAAGAAGTCATTCCGTTTTTTGCCTTCCCGAAAGATGTCCGCCGGATCATCTACACCACGAATGCCATCGAGGCCTTGAACTCAAAGCTCCGGCGGGCGGTACGCGCCAGGGGCCATTTCCCTACCGACGAAGCGGCCATGAAACTGCTATTTTTGGTCTTGAACCGATCCGAAAAGGAATGGAAAATGCCACCTCGTGAATGGTCCATGGCCAAGTCACAATTTGCCGTCATGTTTGGCGATCGTTTCAAAGCGGCAATGGTGTAAGCGTTGAGTTTAACCGCACGCCCACACACGAAATTCCTGACAGTCCCCGTCAATGAGCCGCATCAATGTGAGGTTCAAAACGCTCTCGCCCTGCCGGCCGCCGTAGAAACACGACCGGCTGATCGAGACCAACTGGCATTGGCGTTTCACTAACAGGGTCGGATGTTTCGGATCGATCATCTCTCGCCTCCGCCCGGCACTTAGCGACCGGAGGCTTTGCGCAAAAAATCTCGCTCCACCAATAACTGGCCGATCTTCGCGTGAAGCTTTTCGACCTCGGATTCCCGATCTGCCTGAGCCTGCTCGGCCTTGCTAGAAAACGCCGACGCCATGTTCTCTATCGCCTGCCGTTTCCAGCTATTGATCAGCGTCTGGTGAACGCCGTGTTTGGCTGCCAGTTGCGCCAAGGTCATCTCGCCCTTGATCGCTTCCAGCGCCACCTTCGCTTTAAAATCACCCGAATACTTCGTGCGTTTGCCTGTCATTTGTCTCGTCCTTCTCAGAGAACGACACAAGCTTAGCACCTTGTCCGATTTTCGGGGACCACCTCAATCTTCGGATCGCCGAAGCTGGACTAACGCCCGCTATCGCCTCCGCTGAAGCACAAAACACGGCACCCATATGCCAGCCTAAAACCGTCACCATAAACGCTGCGGAGACGAACTCTGTCATGAGCATTTCGGTCTCGCCGACCGAGTTGCAAGCCTGCGCAGACAGCGAAGGCGACTCCGTCACCGTGATTACGGTAAAGAGCCCCGGCGCTCTTGCACCGGATGGACGCATAACGATTCCTTACCCCGGACAGGACGGTCAGGCCGTTACGGTTTCTCGCGCTATGTCGTTGCCTGGAAGCTTTGCACCAATATGAAGTACCAGGACGTCACCGCCACGGTCGAGATGGCGCTTGAAGCCACCGGCCTCGGCAAGGCCAAGCGAATCGCCTGCGACGTTGCCGCTTGATGTTATCCAATCTTGAGTTCGCCAGGGCGTTTGATCGACTCCATCACTTCTCAGCGGAAATCAACAGATTGAGATGTAATTGGCCTTTACACGCTTCACTCAAATCCTAAATAGAATGTCGTTCTGGGCGATGTGCTTTTCTCCAATGTCTTTCTCCTTGCTCGATGATTTCTGATCTTCGGTAATGTGGTGCCCTCCCGGGTTTGCGACCTCGGACTTTTCTTTTTCGGTCTCCTTTGCCTTTGCAGTCACCGGCTCCGGTTTCGGGATTTCAGGGGCCTTGTCCGGCTGAGGTGCGGGTTTGACGCGATCCGCTTTGTCAGCGAGGTCCATGGCTCGGTCGATGTGGTTGAGCGCGCTAGGATTGATGCCGTCATTCTCCGCCAGCCGACGAAACAGGCTCTTCAGGTCGTCCGTCACCCACTGAAATTCCTGCCTAGGTCGCGACGCCATGACGTAGCCGCGGGCCTGGTTGGCGAACTCACCCATGTAAGAGCCAAGCACCGCGACGACCTTGCCGAACGACGCGCCTTGCGCCCGGTTGGCCGTCAGGCTGTAACCATGAGACATGAACCGCGCGACCGGGTCGTTTTCCAGATCGAAGACCTGGGTTTTAAGCGTCCTGACGCCATCGATCTCGACCTCTCTCTGTGTGGCGAGTTTGCTGCCCTTAATCGCGGCGACGGTGAAGGCATCATTGTTGGTGACCCCTGCTTTCTTGTCGGTGATATTCCATGCGAGCTGGTCACCTACGGACAGCTTGATGGTCTGCTCGCGATAGACTCCGAACGTCGGCTCATCGCGGCCGGAGGTCAGCCCCGCCAGGTTATAGGATCGCTTGCCGTATTCGGTGCTTTGCAGCGTGAGCCGGTTGGTCCGCATATCGATGCCGACGACACTATGCACAGTATGTCGCCCGATGCGGTTGGCCTCGTCGGCCTTATGGAAGATGATGCGCTGCCCGAGCGCGTACGCCGTGATCATACCGAGCTGTTCAGGGCTACGGTTTTCCGAAACGTAGGTCTTATGCGCCACATCCTCCCGACCAACGAGGCCCATACCCTGCAGCTCGGTGCGGATCATGGCATTGGCGAGCCCCCGCATCTTGTTGGTGCCCACTACGACCTTGGTGTCCGGACCCATTTCGCGCCATTTGGCCACAGCTGCGCGCGCGAGGATCTGATCGTCGTTCGACCGCGTCTCCGTCACATAAGGCCGGATCGACGGCAGGGCTTCCCAAGGTTTGCCGTCGGCCATTTTCATAATGCCGGCGCGCAGAACGGGCATTTGAGCCTGGCGAACATTGTCCTTCAGATAGACGGTCGAGGCCCCGGCGTGCATGGCCAGCCGAGTTGGCGCTCCGGCCTCCATGGCGGCTAGCTGGCGTTCATCGAAGGAGAATATGACCTTATCCACGCCTGAGCGTTCGGCCACATCGATGATCCTGTCCATCTGAACGTTGGACAGCATGGAGCCTTCATCGACCAGAAGCCACTTGCCCTTGAGGTTGGCCATCTGACTGGACGGCGCTGTCTGAGTAGAGCCTTTCTGCTGCTGCAGCAGGAACATCTGGACAGTCTCGGTCGCGATGCCCGCCCGGTCTGCAAGCTCGCCTTTAGCCTTGTGGGTGGGGGCCAAGGCGACAATCTCGATCTGACCTGCGGACAATCTGTCGAGCGTTTGGCGCACCAGATCGAAGGTGGTGGTCTTGCCCGTGCCGGCGGACCCGTGAATGACTGAGTAGCGCGCGCCATCTGTCAGGACGTGCTGGACAACGGCGGCTTGCTGCGTGTTGGGCGCAAGCGCCTTGCCGTCGGCGACGATGCCGTACATGGCTCGATCGCTCACATCTGGGGTGAAGGCTTTGGAACGCGCCTGCGAACGGATCACCCGCTCGACGATGGCGTCCTCCATAGTGATAGCGCGCTGGGTCGTGATGTGCGCGAGCTTCTCCCTATCGGCCTTAACGATTTCCGGACGCTGCAGAAAGCCGGTGGCCTGATAATCCTGAATCCGGTGCCGGTTGCCGTTGGCGAGCATGGCATCGAAGATAACGGCGTAGGGGGTGAAGATCGTGGATTGACGTTCTTGACTGCGCAGACCGAGCGCCAATGAGGCCTCAGCGGATAGATCTCGGGTACGTCCTAAAACCTTCTCGTCGATATAAGCCATGACCTTACCAGCCAGACCGATATCGCCCTTGCGCTGAGGTGTCAGGTCTTGCCCGACCTCCCTGGTTTTGGCAGCACTGACGATCTGGTCGAGATCGACGCCAGCGTCCCTGGCAACCTCTTTCCATAAAGCTTGCTGCACGTCTCTGTCAGTCAGCAGCTTCTGCGGCCGGTCTTTCAGGATCAGTGTCTGGCGCTCGCCCTTGCTCAGTTCGCGGCCCTTGTCGGCCTCGGCTGCCGCTATCTTCCCCATTATCTCAACATGGCGCTTCGAGAAGGTATCGATCAGGAGGTCGGCCGGGCCGATCCCGGCCTTGTCGTTTTCACCGCGATAAGCCGCGGAGAACTCCGCGATCTCCCAGGTCCCCTGTGTTTTTCCCTGAACGAGATTATAGCCGAGCTTCTTAAGCTCGTGGGCGAACTCGGCTTTCTGGACATTTCCCAGGAACTGTTGGTGCTTATAGAGGGGGGCAGTTTCCAGCGCCCGCCACGTCCCGTCCTCCATCCGGGTCGCATTGGCAAGGACGACGTGATTGTGCATCTCCGGATCGCCCGCGCGCGACATCGAATGGCTCGTCGTGGCATAGGTTAAGTTCCCCGTGAGGATTTGCTTCGGTGCGCCTCCGTCGGTCCGCTGGCGGGTGATGGCGAAGTGCTTTTCGGCGTAGTCCATGGTGCTCTGAACCGACCGATTGAACGCCGCCTGTATGCGGTCGTCGCCGGCGACCAGGGCCATGATCGAGGCTGACTTGGTGGCAGAAAAGGTCATGTCCCAACCGGGAGCGTGTTTCGGTATTGTCCTTTCCGGGTCCGTCTCGCCAGACGCCCCCGCCTGTTCACGCAAGGCTTCATCCGCCTTCGACAGGGCCGAACCGTCAGGGTCGGGGTTGATGCCCTTCAGTAGCTTTTTGAAGTCCAGACTGTTGGCTTCACCGACCAGGCCAAGTTGGGCCGCGCCCTCCCCACCCCAGCGCAGGTTCGGCGTATTGGCCTCGCCGGTGACGTAATAATCGTCTTTTCCGTAATAGTCGCCGGAGCGAGAGGCGCTTTTCAAACGGGTGATCTTCAACATCAGGGCAGCCCGATGTATCCGTCGTGGTCGAACAGGGTGCGTTGGCGATCCTCCTCATCCGACTTCGAATTCTGCTGGGCGGCTGTGGTATCTGAAGGGGACGGTTGCGACCTTGCGCCCTCCTCGGCCACGGGTCTCGTATCGATTTCCGAATCTGGCACTTCGCGCTTGGCCTCAGTGGCATCCGGCGCCAGAAAGCCTTCGGCTATGCCCGCCCGTTTTTCCGGGTTCTGCGCGTCGAAGCCCTCATCCGAGTGTGCCGCTCCGCTGCTGACGGATTTCCCGTCCGGGGTCGAGACACTTCGCGAGGATGACAGGTCCTGCGCGGTGACCTCCCGATTGTCCGCGCCCTGGCCTTCCGCTTTAATCTTGTCGAGAAGGGCGTAGAGTTTGGAGCTGGACCGGTCCTTCTTCATGAACTCGTCAATCGGGTCGGGACCAAGGCGCGGCATAAAGCCCTCGGTGCCTGTCGACCTTTCGCGGTAGCGGAACTTTACCGGCGCGACCGGGAAGGGTCGGCCTTCGCGCACGTTCGAGACGCGAAGCACACCCTGGAACATGGGGAAGTTCATGATCTCTTCGGGCATGAAGACAAACTCGGTCTGCTCCTTGGTATTGAGCGAGACCCCGTCGCGCAGTTGGTGGGCACCGTATGAGGTGTTCTCCTGGGTCCGGCTCACTTCCCTCTGGCCTATCTGCTCAGCCATGAAGCGCGCCGTGTCCGGGTCCTGACAGCGCAGGATCAGCTTCGTCGCGAGCTGCCCAATGATCGTCTGGGCTTTCTTGTCGCCGTAGATGTCATCGAGCTGCGAGACCTGCTGCATGCCCATGATAATCGACCCGCCGTATTTACGCAGACGCGCCGGAGCATCGGCGAGGATCTCAACCTTCCCCAGAGAATGGAACTCATCGAGAATGATGTGGGTGATCTTTTTCGACTGCGCCGGGGTGCGGGTGAACAGGGTCGTAATGGCAATCGACGACCAGTGGGCGATCAGCGGACTGAGCGAGGCTTCCAGATGCTGGGGTCGGGACAGGAACAGCAAGCCATGGGTCTGAGGGCTGTTGATCCATTCAGCAATCGAGAAGTCTTCGCGGCCGTTCAGCAGGTGCATCATCCGGGTGATGCCGTTGACGATCACCGAGCGCAAAGACTCCGATCGCAGGCCTTCTTTTTCCCCGAGGGTGCGCTCCGCCGGGGTGTTCTTCAGAAAGTAATGCAGGGTTTCGAAATCGCCGATGATGAGCCAGATCAGCTCCTCGATGGTCGGTTTCTCGTTGAAGTGCTGGCGTTTGATGACGCCCAGCTTGTAGCCAGCGTTGCAGTAAATCTGGCGCGACGCCAGCGTCCAGTACGGGTCCTGGCTGCCTTTTGGAAGCGGGAATAGATCCGCCGCCGCCTGCTCCCATGAGGCATAGTCGGCGAGATCGTTGAAGGGCGACCAACTCGCCGTCCGACTATCGAACGGGTTCAGGATGACGTCGCGCCCAGCCTTGTAGTGGGCGCGGATATATTCCAGTTCCGGGTCGTAGATGATGGCGCATTCGCGCCGATGGTTGATGGATTCGATCAGGCCATGGATGGCCTGTGACTTGCCGGAACCCGGTGAGCCCACAACAAGCGAGTGCTGATAAAGCGAATTTATAGGCAGTTCGACACCGACAATTCGGTGATGCTCGTAGTCGCTGAACCGCTCGTAAATGTCCGACAGCCCTGCGGCGCGCGCGCGAATGGTGAGATCGTGGACGATATCCGCGTCGGACTTGGCCAGCGTTCCGGACACCCAGTTGGGCAGGTCTATTGCGCGGTAATACCGCAAGGCCTGACCGTGCAGCGCCACGCTTGCGCTACCCGCATAGGGGACTAGGGCGGTGCCGGTTGATGGCGCTGGCAGGGCTAGAAATGGCCGCGACGGTTGGAGGCGACGGCGCAGGATGGCGAACGCATCCGAGGGCCTTTCGACTATGCATTTCAGCACATATAGGGCGTCGCGCCAGCCCGCTTTGAAACCGGTTTCCGAATGCTTTTCAATCGGCGGCGCCGGCTTGCCGACGAGGGCTTCAATGGCTTTTCGATTGAGTTTACGGATTTCATCGGCGTTGAATTTCTGAATTTGCTGACGCAGAGACGCGACCGATGCAATGGTCTGGCCACGTAGCTCCTTGTCCTCCAGCTTCTGCTGACCTTGGCGGATGAACAGGATCGTAGCCAGCGCCAGAAGTGCGGCCGCGCCCGCGAAGAACAGCAGGCCAGCGTAGAAGAGTAATTCACCGTACCGGTCGAGAACGCCCGCCACGTAGGGCAGGCTTTCATAGTCGGAGACGGACACCACCACAGAGGTCCCGTCCGGCTGTTTGACCGTTACCTGTTGCGGCAATGGGGCGCCAAAGAACCGGCAAAGCTTTGCGACTATCGCAAGGCCACCATAGAGCTGCTCGTCGTCTGTGGCGTGCCTGTTGACGCTGTAGATGCAGAACACGCCCCACAGGGCGAGCATGATGAGGAATTTCTTGGCGATCTCCCAAACCATTTCGACGGTGTGGGATACGGTCTGGCCGCCACGCAACCAGGCCGCACCGGTCGTCCGTTCGGGACGGGGTTTCTGTTCGGACATGATGGCTTCCCTCCCTACCCTACGCGGCTTCGTCAGCGTTGACGTAGGCTTCAAGTAGCCGGGCGAATTCGAGCACGAAGCCATCCTGGGCCGTCTCGATCCGGGCGCGCACCTCTTCAGGAAGCGCGGGTGTCGATCCGAAGGTCTGGGTGAAAGTGCCGGTTATCCGATCCAGTCGGCCGCGCAGATCTTCCGGCGGCAGGAGCTTTGTGGCAATTTGCAGGGCCATGGACGCGCCAATGTAGGCGTAGCGGGCCGACTGATGCAGAAGGTAGTCGCGCGCCTCGACGGTGTGCTTTTCGAGAGCGTTCTGGATGAGGTAGCGGATGGGGATGCCGGATTGCTCAGATTGAGCGACGAGTCTGGCGTAGGTTTCTTCGCGAATATATACGCGAAGTTCCTTGATGTTTTCCCGGGGCATGACGGGGCCGTCCTTGAGACAGCTGACAAAGTGTCAGCTAACGGCCACGGTCTAAGGTACTGAATAGGCTATAGAATCCACCCGAAAAGGGCAAGTAAATTCGGATACGACACACTGTCGTACGCCACCCCCTCATAAGCCATTGATTTCGCGCCAATTACTTATCCACACCCGTGCGTCAGGTGTACCTCTCTTTTTACCCATTTTCGGGCCTGTTTCTGATCAAGTTTCGGGGTCTTCATTTCAGCTCTAAGGGTTTGTGAATAGGGGCTTTGCGGCGATCCGAGTGAAATCTGAAAGATTTCGGCGCCGGCCCTCGTCGATCGCCGGAATGTGCTCTGGAGACAGTAAAGTCGCATCAGGGGGCGCATATAGCTCCATTTGCCGAGCCACCATACAAGCCCGCACTTTACGGGCTGATGTTTGCCGAATCTCTCCTAAGACCGGATCCTGATGGTATAAATTCTGATCGGATGAATCGCTGGTTTACAATAGTCCAGTCTCAATTATTTCGACGCTCAGGAGATAGCGATCCGGCCATGCGTACCCCATCGATCGACCCATCAGTGCGCGCGCGATTCAAAGAGATAGCGAGGCGGATTATTGCAAATGACCGCCAGGCAAGAAAAACCGGGACGTCCCAGAACACCATCGGCGACATCGAGCGAGCCCTTGTCCAAGCCTACCAAGTCGGTGCAGGATGGCTCATGTTCCCCCCGCCGGACGCCGGATATGGGGGTGCATTGGAGTGGGAGACCCTGCCTCCCCGTAGCCGGGAGATCCTCGGAATCCTCACCTCCGGTCTGAGCCAAAGGATCACCCACGGTACCGGGTCAATATGTCAGATTTCCAAAGTTGAAGCCGGCAAGGGGGCGCGATGGCATGTCCGGTATGACGACGGCGAACTCAGCGATTTCTCATATGCGTCAGGGGGTGTGAACGGCCTCATGAAGCTCAGCCTATTGGCTCCCAGTTCTGACACACCCAGCGATTGCTACGTGACGGAATTGGGCATTGAAACGGCAAAAGCTTATTGGGCAAGGTCGGATCGAGAAGACCCGACCCTTCCCCTACAAAGCCTCCGCAGATAGTCGAGCGACGAAAGCTGACTCCGGCTTGATTGTCCGTTTAAAGTCAGTCTTCCAGTCTCATCCCCGTCTGCGGATCCCTCGTTTCAACCCATGTCTATCAGTGTGATCATCCCCTGACAGTCTTCCCCAAACGGCACGGCCGGGCGTCCAGACAGGGGTGGCTGCCGGGTAGAGAAACGCTGCAAGGTTCCGGACCAAAATCCGGTTTCTAACGGACGAAACGCTGCGGATAGCCACTATGAAACAGTTGTGTTGCACTCACTCTTAATCAAGAGCGACGCGGTCGAAGTCATCTCGAAAACAAGAAAGAGGCCCGCCAGATGTCCTGACGGGCCTTGTGTTTCTATCGAACGAAAGCCGCTTCCCGCGCCTCCCGCTCTGCCGCCCATTGCCGTTCCAAAGCCGTGACCATGGCCTCCAGTTCGGCGTCAAATGCCACGTCAGAAGCCTTGGATTCAGTCTGGTGAAATTGCGTTTGCATGGTCGTGATCCTTTCCTATCGAAATCGATGATAGGACCGAGGAACAGATCGGAGCCCTCGAATGTCACCGCCGGAAAGGGCCTGCCCTTTCCGAGGGGGAACGGCGCAGCCGTTGACATTGGAGGTGATCTGGTACGCTGGGACGATCATTGATGAGATGACCGTACCGGCGACCAGCCGGTACACGACGCGCCCGAAGGTCGAAGACCGAGCGGCGGCCAGGCCCAGGCCACGGGCCGGCCTGCACATCAGCCACACGCGCTACGCCTCAGATGAAACACCTACGCGCGCCGTCTATGCGATAGGGATCGAGGCCCGAAGGGCGAAGACCCGCGATCAGCGGGGCTGACCCGCGACGAGCCCGGCCCGCAAAGGGGGATCGCCCTTCGCTGCCTACTGCAGAACTTCGAGGATTGCCGGTGCCGAGGGATCGACTGGCTTGCCCTGTAGATCATAGGTCTGACCGGCAATGTCATAGTGCAGACCGCACCGATCAGCGACGAAAATCGGACGCCGGTGCCCCCGAATATCGAGCCGAACTTTCGCACCATCATGCAATTGGACGCACGGGGTCGTTGTCTGAATTCTGTCAAACATGGGTCGCACCAGAAGGAGTGAATGTATCCACAACCTACAGCCGCTTCACCACGGAGTCGAGTCTTTTGTTCGCTTTTTGTTCCGATGCCAAAGGTCTGTGGAAAGATCGGACCGATACCATCATAAAAGCAGGGACGCCGATATTGAAAGATGTTGGGGTTGAGGCACCATGGGGAACACAGAGGAAACGGAGATTGGGATAAAACGGGCAGTTGTAATCGCACTGGCCATGTCACCGCAGGGAAACGGCAACGCCGTTGACGGATCGGTATGGCTGGTAGGATGGCTAGGCCTTGCGCGGCCCAATTCGTCGCGCACCGCGTCTAGCGAAGCGGCGGTGCGGCCATCGGAGCAGGGCCCTGATGCACGGCCCGCGGTGTGGAGGCCCAAAGCCTCCAGCGCCGCTGACCGCACGTTCTGGTTCACTCGTCACCTTGCCTGCGTTGAGCCTCGGCAATCCCATAAAACTCGGCCAGTTCCAGGCGGTAGTCTTCTGAGACCTCTTCGAAATGGTCCTCCGCGCGGGCAGCGCCAAGAATATGCGCCCACCCCTCGGTATCTGGACCGTCCTCTTCACCCATCCCGACAGAAAGCGGAAATGCCATAGTATCTCTCCCAAAAAGAATGCCCTCCAACCGAAGCTGGAGGGCTGTGACAGTCAGAACGGAATGTCGTCGTGGTCGTTGCCCGCGCCACCGCTGGCCCCCTGCTCGCTGGGCTGGCCATCGTTGAAGGAGAGCGGCATGATGTTCGTGCCATTGATGACAGGAACCTTGTTCTTCACGCCCTCGCGATCGGTGTACTCCTCGTAGCGGAAGGCGCCTTCGATTTCGACCAGTTGGCCCTTGGCCATATTGCGTTGGATGAAGCCGATCGTGCCTTCCGACCAGAACTTGACGCGATGCCAGGTGGTACGGCGCTGGGCCTGGCCCTGCTTGTCCTTCCAGTATTCTTCAGTGGCGACAGACAGATTGGCGACCTGGGCGCTGTTCGGGAGGGTGGTGATTTCCGGGTCTGCACCGAGGCGGCCGATCAGCTGAACTTTGCATTTCATGGGTAGCTCCATTTAACCTGACCCTCGGGGCTCATCCCCTCGGGCTCGCGGCTTTACCGCGATCATGCTGAGGGATTTCCCGGCCTGAGAGCCGGGGCGCACCCGAAGGGTCGAAACGGAGTGGAGAAGGGCTTGCCCTTGAGCCCCGGCGCGGCTGGGATAGACCTGGCGTGATTGATCGTGGTCGGGCAAACGCGGTCTGAGGGATGAGCCCAGGATCGGATCTGGAGCGACCGTGCACAGTTTAGCCGGCCGCGGGACAGTCCTGCAGTTTCAAGGCTGAGATGGCCATTTCCAGTAAGCCGCTCGTGCTCTGGAACTCAATGCCTTCGGCATGGATCAGCGTGGCGCTCCCACCGAACCCATCCGGACGCATTTTGGTGCAGGTGTGGGCGACCTCGACGGTGAGGTAAGACAGGGTGGGCGAGCGACGGACAATATCCTGAAGGATCACCTCGTAGGGATAGGTGTTCAGATGCGCGTCGAGATCGAAATCGGTCTCCGAGTCGGCATCGGCGTCACTCACCTCGTCGAGCCACAGCCTGACCGCTGGCAGGATCTGGCTTTCGAAGGCGAGACTATCGGCATAGGCCTGACGCAAGGCACCTACGAGGACGGTCGGCATGTGGTCGATTGATTGCTCTGCGTACAGAAACAGGCCTTCTGCTTCCAGATCGGACTGGAAGAACTGTGTCAGCAGGAACAGCTCCAGCGGGCTCATATCGCTCAGCGGAATTTTGGGATCGACAACGCTCGTGGAGTGATAATCGGTCATGTCAGGCTCCTTTTGGCTAAAGACGCCTGCCCGACCCTTCCCTTTTTCCTTGAAGGTAACTGCAGCCCACCATGGCGGTAAGCGCAGCTCAGTGCGTCAATTTGCTGCAGTCCGGATAAAGTGACAGACTGGCGGCGAAAGGAGGTATTGCCATGATTAAGACAATCGATCTCAGCCGGAATGCGACTGCCGCCGCAGCGCAGGCCGATCAGGCCTTGGGATTGTTGCGCGAAACGCCTGATAAGACGGTCTTGATCACCGCATCAAACGGGCAGGTTGCGATCGACTCGGCATATCTGACGCTCGCATTGGACCTGTTCCATCACGTCCTTCAGTCACAGACAGAGAACAGCGCTCATCGTCGCAACGCGCTGGATGAACTGGCCGCGTTTACACAAGCGTTCGACGTTTAGATATCAAACGAAAAAAGCCCTGGTCTCTCTCCCAGGGGCTTTCTCTATCGATAGTAGGAGCTTTGGCCGTCACCCCGGTTCGATAGTTCCGGGATAGCGGCAAAGAAATAAACGCGTGATGAGGATGTCGGATTTTCGATTGCGTAGATAGCACGAATGCCCCTTAGAGAGACCGGGGCCTTCGGACCGCTGCGCTGACCACACAAGCAACCGCGATTATCCGCAGGCGGTCCGAGAAGCTATCCAATTGCCGCATAAGGTTTCGATCCCTTGACGTTGGGTAATGCGGCTACCCCAACCGGCGATATTCGACACAGGCATTGAGGCAGCCTATGTCGCAGCCCCGGCGAGAGTGATTTGGTCCACTAGACCTTCAGCTTTTACGCTTGTCGGGCGGCTCAACCCTGATATCGGTAACTCCATTCGCTGGATGGACACTAATGACTACCGAAGACGTACCCCCCGAAGAGATCAAACCGCCAAGAGTGCCTCCTCGCCTGAAGGCTGTGCCTGCGATCAGGGATCTGTTCTGGTGCGATTTTCCTGAGGATGCGCAACTCCCCGAATTCTGGAAGCGACGCCCTGTTATCGTGGTTAGCTACCGTAACGCGTTATCTGGTGCGATTACTGTCATCCCCTGCTCCTCCCAGCCTCAACCTGGCAATAAATGGGCGGTCGAACTGGCGACGACCATTGACGGGACCCAATCATGGGCCATATGCGATAAGCCGACGACGGTAGCAGTCAGTCGATTGTCACCACAAAAAGGGGGCCGCAGGCGTTTGCCGGAAGCAGAGTTCAATATTGTGCTCAAACGGCTATTTGAATGGCTACCTGTGGTACCAGAGGAAGAACCGCCAGCTTAGCGTTACGGATCGCAAGGTTATACCGTTCGTAGGTTCAACTTGACATTTGAGGCTTAGAAGCCTATACAGACACTACTTGCGGCCCTTCGGGTGTCCGTTTCCCATATGGGAGCTACGTGCCAAGGGAGCCGAAAGGCTCCCTTTGGTTTTTGTGCGCATCCCGACGTGAGCTTGCAGCCTCGCGCCTCCCCTCACATCCATTTCGATACATCGTCTAGTGACGGCTGGCCGTTCGCGTATCGAAGCCTCTAAGTGCCTGCTCGAAGCTTTGACGCCGAAGACCTTCCAACATAGCTACCTTCTCCTCTTCGGAGACAACCCTCTGATTGAAGCCCGGATTGCAACTGGGGTCGAGGATAATTGGAAAGGCTTTTTCATCGCCTTCTGGTGACCGGCCGGTGACGTGGCTCTCGTAGCCCGCCTTGAGCCGTTTCACCGGTACATCGCATACGACCATACAGGCGGCGGCCGTACTCAACCGATCGAGGCCACGAGCATTGCACAGCCACTGGAAATCTCTGCGTTCAAGCCACAGGGTGAGATGCGATAAACCCGCGCAGCGCGCCAAGTCGATTGAGTGAACGAGCCGTCCCTCTACTCGATCGACCGGGGTGCCCGCAGCCGACTGCGCGGCATGGGCAGACATCAGTTCGACCAAATGCTGAAAAGCAAAATGCGGATTTCGTGCGCTCATTGAGGGATGATGCCGCTGTTCGCCACGCAGTCAACTGGGCGGGTTGGACATTCACGTCGGACGCTGCACCCTACGTGTGCCCAAGCCTGCGCGCTAAAGGACTTGCGACTTTTTACGTCGCCCAATCGATTTCTGACGATTTTGTGATGATCGCCGCCGTGATTTCGAACGAATCTTCGCCTATGTAGAAGTTGTCGCCGGGATCATCCCCCCCCCCTCGAATCCGGCGGCATGCAGCGGGCGTCCTTTTGCGAGGACGCCCGTTTGACGTTTGTAAGCCTGAAGGTGACCGATGAGCGTGGCGTTCACACGAGAAGAAGACCTTGAGGCCACCGCGGCTGACCTGCCTGATCGGCCGATCTCGCCGCATCCCAATCTGGTGACCCCTGAAGGTCTCGCCGAACTGGAAGCAGCCTTTGCCTCCGCGAAGGCTGCGTATCAGGCGGCCCAGTCCAGTGACACGGTCAGCCAGGATCGTACGGCCATGGCCCGCGCGACGCGCGATCTGCGCTACTACACGGCCCGCCTCGGTTCTGCCCAGCCCGTTGCGCCCGTAGCGAATGCGAACAAGGTCGTCTTCGGATGCACGGTCGAGATTGCGCGCGACGATGGCCGGGTCCAGACTTTCAAGATCGTCGGCGAAGACGAGGCCAATCCTAAGGTAGGCAAGATCTCTTATGTGTCACCGCTGGCGCGGGCGCTTCTGGGCCGCGAGGCTGGAGATGAAACGCAGATCTCCGGGGCGAGCGTGGAAATCCTGACAGTCAAATAAAACGGCCAGAGCGGTTTACATGCACCCGCCCTGGCCGGAAGACTACATAGAAATGTAAAACGCGATCGCGCCCTGTCCTTAATTCCCAAACCGCCAAGCGGGCCCATCCTGCCCGTCATCGGCGGTGGAAAGCGCCTGAGGCAGGTAGGCGGCATTGCCTTGCACAACTCTCGCATCCCTTACGGGCGTTTCGTCGAGAACGGCCACGTGTGTGACCCGATCATCCTCGACCTCGACATTGACGGGCACCCTGAACTGAAAAACGACCTGCCAACCGCCTGTATCCGGTGGCGCGTCCGCCTCTGGCAATGCCCGGCAACCCTTGAAGGCGCATCGGTTGCGGTCTTTCAAGCCCTCATCGTAACCGAAGTGGAAGGCCGTGGTGCTGTGGATCTGGCACGGCAGTCCACCTTTGCCGGCGCGATAGCCGAGCGTCCATTGATTCTGCATTGTCCCCTCGCCTCAGTCGATGGCTCTGGAAATCAGGACAGACTCAGGGTGGCGATAAGAGAACTCCCTCAGCTTTTCGTAGTTGGTCGCAATCGCGTCCGAGGGATAGCGAAACGACAGGTGGGACAGGGTGAAAAGGGTCGCGACGATGCCCGCCGCATCCTCGCTCATCTCGTCATCGAAGAAGTTGCCGTCGCACATCAATCGCATCTGGCCGTAGCCGGTCGGGGCCGAGTAAAGCGCGCCGTTGTGGGTGCGGTAATAGTTCCAGAGCCCACCTCGATAGTCGCGGCACAGATTGCTGAGAATATCGAAGATGTAGTTCTCCGCCATGATGAGCGGCACGCCCGGCAAGAGCTTCGGAATGAAGCTTCCGCGTTCCTCGTCGGGAATCAGGGTGATGGGAGAAACGGCGGCAACCAGGGCTTGGGACATGAAAAAGGCCTCCTTCAGGCGTTAAATCCGCCTTCCGAAGACCTCTCTTTTTCTTTTCAGCTGTCTGCGGGGCCGATGTCTGTCGCTCAGGCTGGCTCGCCTTTTTCTAGTGCCTACCGCCCATGAAACCGTTGCCATACTTACATCTCGTACCAAGACAGGCATCGGTCCAGCGGCATTGGTATCGGCCATGACGCGACCGTCCGTCCCCATCCCAAAGGGGTGGGGGTATTCAGAGGCTCGGACATTTAAAAGAGCCTAACCCAGCATCGCCAGGAGTTGCGCGTCGGTCATGTCGGTGATGTCGACAAGTTCGGACGTGGCGAGTGTTTCATGGATTTCCATGAAACGAACGAGCTGTTGGTGATCGACAAGGCCGGCCTCCTGCGCGAGCTCGGCAGGGATGCTATTTGCAAACGCCGCTTTGGAAATGATGTCGGTCATGGCTATCTTCTGTTTCGATACTACGGCCGAAAGCCCTAAAAAAAGCAATTGCGATCCCATAGGGGGCTGAGCGATCAATTCGCGGGCTCAGATACGGCAACCACCTCGAACTGCCGCTCGCTGATCTTCGGAATTCGATAGAGGCCGCCATTGGCCGCCCGATAGACGGTACGCATCCGCCCTCTGCGCGAATACTGAACCACCGTAAACTCGGTGTGCCGTGTCCCGTCAACGAATGGAATGGGTTCGGCAAACTTCAAGCGACTGCCGGGCGCCGGAGGTTTACCGCTCCGCTTTGTCTTCGTATAGGCGCGGCACCGCTCGCGCCAGTTTCGCGCATATTCACTGTCGGTCTCGGTCAGTAAATCGAGAATACCGGCAGGGCACTTGGATGCCACCGGCCCCATGTCCTCGCACATGTCCTTGTATCCGAAGACCAGACCATCCTTGGCGCGTGGACAGGACTTGGTCAGAACGACCGCGGCCCAGACCTGACGCTTCCCCTCCGGTTTGCTCACACTTTCGACAGCCGCGTAATAGACGCTTCCCACCTTTGCCGACTTGAGTGGGCGCGCCTTCACACCTTCGTTCTCCCAGGTGAGGGTTTCGTCGAGATAGTCTTTCGATGTTTTTCCGTTGAGGGAATAGAGGAAGGTCCAGCCCATATCTTGCTCCTTTGCGCAGGTTCAATCGGGCCGTCCCTTCCTTCGTCTTTCGAGACGACCGGGACAGGGCCGTCGAAATCGCGTTCCCACACACACTCGACACGCGTTCGATAGAGCCTTGAAACGCCTGTCGTTTAGCCGCGTTTCGGAAGCTGGTATCCGGCAGGCACGAATCCGCAGAAGGTGCGGGCGATGTAGCGGATACGGTACAACTCATCCAACGTGATCCTGCCCACCAACTCCGCACCGCGGGCGTTGAGATCCATGGTCTGAACCTGATTGGCGAGGGCGACGGATGGCCTGTCATCCTTGAGCGAGGTGATGGGAACCTCCCAGCCCATGTTGCGAATTTTCGTCGTCATCGGCACACAGATCATCATGCCACTCTTGTTGAAGGCTTGCTTCGAAAGAACGACAGCCGGGCGTTTGCCTTGTTGCTCATGCCCGGCTGAGGGATCAAAATCTGTGTAGACGACGTGACCTTCATCGGGGATGAAGTGCGCGTTGTCGTCAGTCAAAGCAACTCCTCCCCGCGCGGTTTACCCTTCAGGAGAGAGGCATCGACGGTGTCGGGCGACATGCCGAACGTCAACTCGTCAAAGAGCCTGTTATGTTCTGCCTCCTCATCCGAGGGCATATGGAAAGGCTCGACGACGATCTTACCGTCGATGAAGTCCATCCGGAAGCGCAAGCTCGGTGTCAGATTATGCGCTGCTGTGAAGTCCTTCGGCATATGAAGGGCAAGGCTGTTGCCTGATTTCTTGAGATGGGTGATGACGGACATGATGGGTCTCCCACAGAGGATTACATTGTAATCCCGTTTCGGCCGGGGGGCAAGGCGGAACGGTTTACGCCTCATTACTCGCCCCCTTCGTTTCCGGGACGAGCTGGTCGAACGCCCTCACCTTCTCTTTCGACCAGCGGTGACGGGGGGAGACGGGCGGAACTTACCGATGGCATTTCCAACGCGTGCGCGAGGGATCGAGGCCGAAGGCGAAGACCCGCGAAGCGGGGCTGACCTGCGACGAGCCCGGTCTGGCCACCGGCCGGACGCGCCACCGCAACGAGCGTTCTCAATGCGCGCCTGTCATCCATGTATGGGATATTGCATAGCATGATTACGCTGAACCGCGTATCGTTAAATCAACCACCAACGAGAGGTTTCCCGACCAAAATAGGAAAAGACCTCAAGAGCGGATGGAAGGCCCTGACTCTTAACGGAGCCAGGGTCTTTTAGCATTTGGGGGTGGTTAAGCCTCATCTACGATGGTGACCAGGCCAATCGCAATCAGTAGCGACAATAGATCAGGCTCGACGTCGCCGGCGCGCGCCACATGCTCCACAGTCAACGCGCGCATGTAGTCCATTGCCGTCATGCCCTTCGCGTAACCGCCCCAGAGCTTTTCAAGTTGTGCGGTTGCTGCGGCGGCCGACGGTGGACGACGAGTGGTATGGCCCTCGAAATGACGAACGAGAAGGGCTTCGTGCGTCGGGTCCTGCCAGATTACGGTGACACCCAGGCGCTCGGCCAGACGGCGCGCCTTATCCGCCCGATCCGGGGTCAGGCGGTTCTGGTCGGTGTCGAGGAGAGCGTATTTGTGCTCAAAGGGGTCCCGCCGCGCCTCTTCCTTGGCGATGTAGTCCTCCATCCATTCCAAACGCGCCAGGGCGTCACCGCCTCGTAATTTCGGCGGATCGATATGGACAAACAAACCTTTCTCGTCTGCGCGCCGCCGAAGGTGAACCGCATATCCAATCTCGGACTCGCCCTCACACCCGACCAGGATGCGCGTGCGCTCTCGCTGTTGCTTTTTCATCAGCCAATCACCGGTACACCGCCGAACGCACCCGACAGGTATTTTTTGTACAGATTCGCCGAGCGTCGGACGGCCTCCTTGTCTTCCCGCGCCGCGACATCGGTTAGCGAATAGATGGATGTGCGACCGCCAGTGTCCTTCTCGGCGATCACCACCTCTTCCTTAACCAGATATTCAAGCAAGGTCGCCGAGTGACAGCTCATCCAGATCTGCGCGTCCTCCCGGTTTCGGGTTTCATTGTCGTAGAACCACCTCAGTATCTCCGGAAGGACCAGAGGATGGATAAGCGTGTCGAACTCGTCCACCAGCGCTACGGCTCCTTCATCCAGCGCAATCGTCAATAGGGGGAACAAACGAACGAAGGCCTGCGTACCCTGACTCTCCAGATGCCAGGGCAATTCGCGACCGTGACCACTATGCTTAAAGCGTGCCTCAGGTCCGCGATTGGGCACATCCTCGATGCGCAACTGCTCGATGCCAACGTCAATCCGGCTGAGATCGCGATTGAGCTTGGCAAGCATAGAGGGGCTACGCTGCAGGAAGGTCATCAGATCGGTCTCACCAACCGTCATCGCCAGGCCGCCGAGGTTGGTGAAAACCTGTCGCGCAATGTTTGCGTAGAATTCTGCCGGCGGGAAATTGAAGTAGCTAAAGGACGAGATCACCGACGCATCGGCTCGAAGCGTGGAAATGAGATGACGAAACTTCGTGCCAAGCCTGAACGTCACGGAATCCGTCAGCGTTTCCCCTACGCGTTCAAACACGCGCACCCATTTTCCGCGCCCCTGCGGGCGTTGCTGGAGGGTCTCGGACACCACATGATCGACTTGACCGTCCTTCATCTGCACGACGAGCTCGTAGCGTAACAGACCGTATTCCGGGTCTTCTTCGTTCTCTTCGAAATGCGGGTTCATTACGGCGCCGAGCTCAACAGCTATACGTGTCGGCGACATTGCCGACTCTTCATCATTGAACGGGTATCCGCGAATGCTCTTCATTTCGGGCAGTGCCGAGGCTGAAATGAAGGCGGTGACGAAGCTGAGGGCTTGCAGGATCGTCGTCTTCCCTGACGCATTTGCTCCGTAGATGGCCACCACCTTGGGAACACGCATCTCAGACCCCGGATAGACTGCGGCAAATCGGCCATCGGAGTCCGGCACATTTGCCGCTACGGTCAGGTCGAGAACCTGCGTTTCTCTGATCGAATAGAAGTTTTCGATCTCAATCTTATACAACATGGCACTCTCCCAGGGTCTATAATTGGGATTTTAACCCAAAAATGTCAATCTTTTGATTACAGAGAGAGATTGGGAAGATGCCCCCGTGAAGCGGGGGCTGCGGCCCTTAGGCCGCTACCTTCGCTGCGTTGGCGGCGACCTTGAAGACCGGAATGCCGCGCTCCGATGCCTTCTGCGAGATGTTCAGAACGATACCCGACGGCTCGGCATCCTGCGCATTGGTTGGATTGACCGGAGTCGGCATGTAGAAGACCATGACCGGCTTCAGGGCCAGCAGGGTATCGTTGGCAACGAACGGGGCGCGGCGACCGGCGGCTTTCGAGAAATCCGCCTTGTGTACGATCACGTTGTTAGACCGGGCCCACATCATCGCGATCTTTTCTGAACCCAGATTACCCGTGCAGGCCAGTTGCATGTCCGGGCACTGCGAGCGCGCATAGTTCAGCGCCGCGAATATCCGTTCGGCATCTGCTTGCGTGTTGGCCGATTGAACGCCGCGGAAGACAACGTAGCGCGCGGTCGGTTCTGCCCCCTTCTGGGCGTGCTGACGCTTACGGCGCAGGGTCTCACCGGCCTCCATGACGGCGTAGGTGGTCAGACGGTTTGAGGCCGAACCGCGATAGGGCGTCCAGACGTCACCGGTCTGAACTTCGTAAGTCAGCTCGGCCTGCTTGCGGAAGGTCTCCAGCACAACGGCAACGGCTTCGAAATAGCGGGACTTTTCGGTGGCGTCCTGAATCTGGGTGTCTTTGACCTCAGAGCCGTCGAATTCACGGTGCAGGCCGTTGAGTTCGAGGGTGGCGCGGTCATATTCGCGCTCGATACGCTGTTGCGCCGCGTGAATGCCGCCGATGATGCAGTGGGCGATCATGCTGGCGTGCTCCTCCAGCGCGTCCTTGCCGAAGGTGTCGATAATCTCGGTGATGAGGACACGACCCAGATGCTCCACTTCCCCATAAGACGGAAAGGGGCGCGGATCGGAAGTTTGCGAGACGATGAAGTCGTAGGACGGGGTGTCAGCGGCGAAAAGAGACATGAGCGTGATCCTTAAAGGTCGAATGAAGGAAACCGATTGACGGTGAGGCCAATGCGATCTGGCCCCTGAACCCGACCGTCCGCCGCCAGGGGCGCGCACAAGGGGTCGCCGCAGGCGACAAGCGAAGCGCCTGCCCCTTGTGCGATTGAGCCACGAAGCGGTGGCAGGGCTTCAGAGATAAGAGCCAGATCGGAGAGCGAACCTAAGACCCTCCGGTTTCCTCGACCCGGACACGCGGGCGAGACGCTAAACCTCGTTTGACTCAGAGATGAAACCAGCGCTCCGCCTCGGCTTCGGCAGGTGAAGTCTTGGTCGACGGCACCGTTCAGCGCCGCACACCTGTACGCGTGGCAAGGACCGCGCTGTATGACGGCCGTGGCCTGCCGAACGCAAAAGCTGGACCCGACATCACGACCGCACGCTATCGATAGGTGGGATGTCGGGACACTCCACGCTCGCACATGTCACCCCGGTCGGAGGCGATCCTGCCAATGCCGATAGAGCGCCTGAACATCCCCACTGGTCACAAGTGCCATAACGGGCTGCAGGTCCGCTTCCGGCAGTCCAACGATTTCAGTTCGAGCCGCATGGCCACGGCCTCATCATCGAAGCGCTGGCCGATGCGCTTGGCGAGATTGCCTCCGACAATCATATAGGGCTCCACATTGCGGGGCACGACAAAGCGGGTTCCGATGATCGCCCCTTCAACGACACACGCATGGCATGATGATGGCCTCCGACCCGATCCATACGTCGTTGCCGATTACGGTGTCTCCGGCGGGCAGATATCCGTTGGCCGCACCTGTGAAGGTCCGGACGTTCCGCATCCAGAAGAACGGAAAGGTGCTGATCCAGTCATGCCGATGGCCCTGATTGCCCGCCATGATGAAGGCGGCACCGGACCCGATGGAACAGAAGCTGCCGATACGCAGCTTGTCCGCATGCTCATCTGGCAGCAGAAGGCGGGCACAGTCGTCGAAACCGTGTCCGTGACAGTAGCCGGAATAGCGACCGACGATGATTTTGGGGTGGGTCACCTGTTTATCGAGGGTGATGCCCTTGAACGGCCTCTCGAAAACCCTGGCCATGATGATATCTCTCTGCATGAGGGATCGACGCGCTTTGGACACGCGGATGCACGGTGAGACACGACGGCATCTCACCTGCCCCATATGCCGGTGGCACCGGGGCTGGATGCAGGGCGTATGCGAGGCTTCAACCATGCCCTACCCTACAGGCTGACGGAGGTAACGACGCAATCCTGCCGGCCGTTGATCCATTGAAGCGAGCGCGAGCGCTATCCGAGACCAGTGATTGGCGTCGCCGCCGGATATTGCGGCTACGGGGCGTCCCGACTCCCCGCCTTACACACCGGTTCGCCGCGGTGGGTTCTGGCATAAACCGAGCTGTCCGGGCGGCCGCGCGACGCGACCGACACCCCAGGGGATTCAGCCCTTTGCGGCCACATGCATCGCCAGCCAGGCTTGCTTGCCCTCACTCAGCCAGTCGCTGCGGCGCTGCCGGAAAATCTCTGCGGCATTGCGGGTGGCGTCGTTTTTCAGGCTGAAGACGAAGCCGGAATTGAGCCCTGCGTGTTCGCGGGCGTCGGCGATGCGCGATAGAAACTTCTCCGGGATTACCCCGCGACGGGGTTCGATGAACTCTACCGAGTGAGCGACTTCGCCTGAGTCACTATATACGATGAGGCTAAAAATCTGATTGAATTCCAGCGTCTTCGTCACGTCGCGAAGATACCAGCTGACCCCTTCGGTATCGCGCGTGTACTTTATCCACTCTCGAAGTTTAGCGAGGTCCATTGAGGATGATTTCTAAAAAAAATGGGCGTCGGACACAGATTCACTTACTCGGACGGAATCACCGCCCGAGCCGAACAGCGCGCTGCGTTTCTAGTATAGACCCCTAACCTTGGGAATTAGCATTTTGCCACAGCGCGACAAATCCCCATGCAACGCATGGGGATCATAACAAAAGTCGCCTCAACCGAAACGCCTTTTACGCGGCCACGGGCAAGGGCTGCGCGGTGCGCTGGCTCTGCGCGAAGAGAAAGTCTACTGCACGTGAGGCCTGGCCGCTGGCCTTGATGAGTTCACCGGGGTGATCTTTGAGTAGACGCACCCACGACTGAAGATAGCCCGCATGATTGTCGAAAAGCTTCTCTTCGACCGGCAGGCCGATCAATAGCCCCAGCTGCAAGGCGCCCAACTCGGCCACAAGTTCTTCCCGTGCCCGGCAATCATGATAGCGATAGGTCTCAAGTTTTCGATCCAGCCGATTCTTCGCGCCTGTCCAGTGGACCAGTTCGTGTCCGAGGGTGGCATTGTATCGGTCCAAATCTTCGAACTGTGCCGGATTTGGCATAACAATCTGGTCGTTTTCCGGATTGTAGAACGCCATGTCCCCCTTGTGGATCAGTTTGAATTCGATGCTACGGAAGAAGGCATTGACCGCGTCGGGATCGACCGCCTTCGCCTCAGAGACCAGATAGCAGTCGTCGGGAAGGCCTTCGATCTGCTCGGCGTTGAAGCAGACATAGCTTTTGAGAAAACGCAGGATCTTCGGATCGTCGCCATCGGCCTGGTCGACGGCGGTCTGTTTGTACAGAATGGCCGGACACCCCTTCTCGCCCTTGCGGACATGACCGCCCAGATCCTTTGCCTGGTTGAAGGTGTAGAACCGGGGATTGGACCAGCCATGCATGGCCATTTGCATGGCCAGAATCCATAGATTGGTTCCGGAAAAGGTTTGCCCGTCTGCCCGGGTGGGCAATTGGGGCGTAGCCTGGTTCTTCCACGGTCGGCGCCAGGGCAGTTCGCCCTGATCCATACGGTTGATGAGTTCGGCGAGCAGGGTATCGAGGGCGTTAGGCTTCATCTGGAAATCTACTTCATTCACCTCCCCGTGGAGGCTCGCCTTCGATGTCCCTTTCCTTCCTCCTTCCCTGTGCCCGCCGCACTCACCGCCGGTACAACAATCACATGGCGACGTCGGTGACCGGGTATTTCTCGATGATCCGGGTCAGTACGTCGTCATTGGCCGGAACGAAGACGCGCGGCACACCGTGCAGAAGCTCGATGACGCAACCGAGGGACCGCAAGGTGGGGAATTCGGCGCGATTGCCAGCAACCTCCAGACGCTTTTCGCCCATGAACCGGACGGATTTGAGCAATAACCCGGGCGACAGGGACAGCGAAGCGCGTTCGTCCATAACCAGCTCGCGACAGCGGTGCGCGGTATTGGGCATGGATCGGGAGACGTCGTGGCCGAGCACCCGCAGGAATGCCAGCCCCTCCCCCTCATTGAGAATTCGCCCAAGCCAGCGCTCCCCTGAAGGCGACTTCAGTCGCTTGACGCGCGTATGCCCCTTCGACAGGTGCTTCCAGACGGGCAGGAGCAGACCGGAGACGAGATAGAGACGGTTGGTGTCCCACGGATCGAGCCCCGCATGTTCGGCGGCCCAGAGGCCCTCCCAGGCGGAAAGCTCGGTCTCCTGCCAGCTCGACTCTTCGTAAATCGATAGCGCCACCAATGAGCGCGATCCGTCGGGACGATAGATACGGACAGCCGGCACCAGTTGATCCTTGTCATCAGTCGTGGTGAGACCCGTCACGAGAAGCCCAGTCCGATTAGACTTGGCGTTGGTGATGGGACTGGCACGACGCAGATTGTCGCGCATGACCCGACGGGCATAGTCGAGGTCGTAAAGGTCCCGCCGGTGGCGTACTTTGAACTCGATCATCTGTGTCTCGGCACCGGTCTCATCGACCCGCACCACGCGACTATCGATCAGCTCCAGTTCGTCGGCAACCAGGTCTTCAACCCCGTTGTCGATCGTGCCGGCCGCGTCGGCTTTTTCGATGATGCCTCGCAGGCGTGACTCGAACGCTTCGAACAGGGCGTTCTGGTCATCAATGCGTTGGGCCAGCAGGCGATTGAGGAAGGTTGAAATGGGCGGCAGGTCTTCGGCAGACTTGATGACCCCTTCCCCGTCGCGGAGTTGAAGTGCTGTCTTGTCCTCGAATTCGGCAAGCGACATGCATTCGATTTGCCCCATATCCATGGCCTGAAAGAAGGAGACCAGAGCCCGACGCGCGAAGGCGTTTTCCAGACTATCCTCGGCCTTGAACATGCCGTTGGACGTCGACCGGCGTTCACCCTTTGACAGGGCACCCAGACTGTCGAGACGGCGCGCGATGGTGCTGAGGAACCGCTTCTCGCCCTTGATGTCGGTCGTCACCGGGCGGAAGATCGGGGCGTGGAGCTGGTTGGTCCTATGCGTCCGGCCGATGCCCTGGATGGCGACGTCAGCGCGCCAGCCGGGTTCAGCCAGATATTGGCAGCGACGACGCGTGTTCGCGAACCTCCGGTCGGCATGATAGCTGCGGCCGGTACCTCCCGCCGCTGTGAAGCACAGGATCAGTTTTTCGCCATTGTTGAACGCATCGGTTTCGGCCTTGTTGGCGGTTGCACCGCGGCGCTCCAGTACCTGCTTGCCGTTCTTCATCACCACGCGTCGGGAGCGCCCGGTGACCTCTGCGACCTTCTCAGGTCCGAAGTGGTGCAGAATAGCGTCCAGAGCGCCCGGCACGGCGGGCAATAGAGCCAGCGACAACAGGGCGTCCTCGCGCAAGGCCAGCGCCTCCTGCGACACGATCGCCCTCCCCTGCGCGTCCAGAAGCGGCTTTACGGTCTTATTGCCGTTTTCGTCCTCGGCTTCCTGCATGGCATGCACGGGGAAAGCATTCGACAGATATTCCGTCACGAAGTCGCGCGGCGTGAGGTCGATATTCAGGTCGTTCCAGTCGGCGGGCGACACCTCGTTCAGCCGGCGTTCCATCGAGGCTTCGTTGGTGGAAATCAACTGAACGACGCAGCAGTGGCCGGTCTCGATCTGTTTTTCCATATCCCGGATGATCGTGGGCGCTTTCAGGCCGCACAGCAGCGCGTTGAAGAAGCGCTGGCTGGTCGATGCGAAGGCGGATTTGGCGGCGGCCTTGTGCTGGCCGGAATTGGTGCCTTCTGCACCCACAATGTTTGTGGCTTCCAGTGCCTTGTCCAGATTGCGATGGATCATCTGGAAACCGGCCGCCCACGCATCCCAGATGGCGACGTCCTGCTCGGTCAGCACATGGCGTAGCGGATCAATCTCGATCCCCTCGAAGCTGATCATGCGCGCCAGATAAAGGCCTTTGGCCTTCAGTTCGCGCGCCACAAGCTCCATAAAGGCAATGCCCCCTTCATCGGCGGCCTTCATGAAATCCTCCCGTGTGAGGAAGGGGGCTTGCACGCTGCCCCAAAGACCCAGTCGGGGCGCGTATGAGAGATTGGCGGGCTCGGTGGCCCCCGTCGCGGAGACGTAAAGGACGCGGGCATTCGGTACCCGATATTGCAACAGAAGGCCTGCCAGACCCTGCTGGGAAGCCTTTTTCACCCCCCGAGTGCCCTTGCCAGAGGCGGCGTTGGCCATCTCGTGGCTCTCATCGAAGACGAGCGCACCTTCGAAATCACTGCCGAGCCAATCGACCACCTGATCGAGACGCGACGTCTTGCCGTTGCGCGCGGCCTGCCGGAGCGTGGCGTAGGTTGTAAACAGGATGCCCCGATCCATACGGATGGGCGTGCCGAACTTATAGGTCGAGAGGCCGACGATATCATTGGCATCGCCGCCCACGGAGATCCAGTCGCGACGCGCATCTTCGATAAGCGTATCGTTCTTCGATACCCAGATGGCCTTCGTTCGCCCCTGTGCCATGTTCTCGGCGATAACGGCAGAGACCGACGTGCCCTTCCCTACACCGGTGCCATCACCCAGGAAGAAGCCCTGGCGCAATCTGAACCCGTTTTCATCGTCCTCCTTCACCGACGAGAAGCCCTGAGCGTCCTCATCGAGCTTCCAGCGCCCCGGAAGCACCTTCGAATGCGCCTGGCCCGCGTAGATGACCACTTCAAGCTGGGCTTCGGAGATGTGGCTGGCGACGGATGCGGCGGGCAGGCGCGGGACGTAGGTGACCTCAGGCGCCGGCGTCGTGGCCATGGCGGACGACTCGACGAGGGTCGCCGGGTGTGGGCGCTCGCGATCCGGAACAAACCGTGACACCTGATAGGCTGAATAGAGGCCCACGTCGCGCGTCTGGCCAGACCAGGCCTTAGGCGTGTAGCTGAGGTCGCCAACTGATGACAGCAAGCGCAAACGTCCGGAAGCCAGAGGTCGAACCGACGGGGCATCAGTGACCGCCGGAGCCACCGTCCGGAAAAGGCGGGGCCTGGCGTTGGCGCGTGGCGCGACGCCTTGCGCGGCGCGGACGGCGTCATCCAGCGTTTCGCACACAACCAAATCCGGTAGTCCGGCGCCACCTGTCGCCCGATCGATCACGATCAGGCCGGTATCAACCGAGGTACCGTGTTTGTAGAAGGCGTTTGCGGGCAGCATGATGAGACTGACGACTTGAAAGTCGGCAGCCAGTCGCTTCAGCTCGGGGCTGACGAAATAGCCCGCCGGGACGATGGCGGCGACCCGACCGTTGTCAGCAAGGGCAGCGACGGCGGCCCGGAGGTGGTCGTCGAGACCGGTGAACGGCGGGTTCATCACCACGGCGTCAAAGCTGCCAGAGGTCGAAATTCGATCCTTCAACTGGCGCGCATCGAAGGCGGAATGACCGGCCTGAGGAAACAGGCCTTTCAACGTCCCGTGGCGGGTCGGGGCGAGTTCATTGAGATGAAGCTTCCCGCCCGCGGCCTCGGCTATGACCGCCAGCATGCCGTTGCCGGCCGATGGCTCCAGAACCTGATCGCCCGGCCGGATTTGCGCGGCCAGAACCGCAAGGGCCGCAATTTCCAGTGGCGTCGAAAACTGGTCGAGTTCCACCTGCTCTTCTGAGCGGCGGCTATGGGTCATACCCAGTTCGGCGTACGACGCCAGCAGACGTACAGTTTCCATCGGAGCGTCTTCCAGCCGCCCTATCTGGCTACTGATGCGCCGTGCGTTGATGACCTGAGCCACTTCGATGGCCTCATAGGCCTGTTTCCATGTCCAGTGGCCATCGGCGTCGGAGCCGCCAAAGGCAAACGCCATGATGTCGCGCATCAGACCGGCCTCAATCTTGCGCCCACGGGTGAGCGACGGAAACACCGATCGGCCAGCGCCGAGGATGGCGGTCGCTTCGTCGAGGGGTTTGGGTGCAGCGGTAAAGAGGGACAGGTTCATCGGGCAGTTCCTTGTTTTGACGTGCCCGGTCATCGGGCATCTGCCCTCCCCGTCCCTTCCCTTCTTCTTTTACCCGTGGCGGCCGCTGGCGCCGAACGGCTCCAATGAAAAAGGCCCCCTGACGGGGCCTCCCTCACGCGGCAATCGCTTCACTGGCGTCCGCCTCCGATATGCCTGTCTCATTGCCATCCGCGACTGCGGGTAGGTTGCCCTCTTCACCTTCCAACTCGCTCTGCCCCCTGTCGTCGTCATCGCCAAAGGCTCCGATCTCCGGCGAGGCCTGTTCCAGATAGTCCTCTTCATGGAAGTTCAACGCCGGCGGGACATAGCCGCGTTCATGGGCCAGACCGTGAAGGGTTTCAGCCAGATGTCCGCGCTTGAGGTGACTGTATTCTTCCGGATCGAGGCCTATCTTGATAAGGATGGCCAGGAGCGCCTTTTTCGAGAATGCCGCGTAATAGTCCGGCTCGACCTGCATGTGCGCCTTGAAATCATGCCCAATGGTGCGCGAAATCAAAATGGCTTCCGCACGCGCTTCCTGGCGCACGAAGTCCGTTCGGGACTCAGCCATATCGACCTGAGCGGCAGTGATATAGGCCAGAAGGTCCAGTTTCTCGCTGGGCGTCAGCCCCGATACCCATTCGAACGGGTGCATGCCGCTGTCGTCGTACTGGGCCTTGTATGCTTCGAGCCTTTCGATGACGGGATCCAAAAGCGGATTGTCGGCACCTTGCAATCCGCTCAATCGCGCGCTGGCGCACACCTTGAGCACGTACTTATTCGCGTCATGGCTCCGACCCAGTACCACCTGTTGGAACTGCGCAGACAACTGGACATCAAGCGCGACCATCGGCGTCTCCGCAAGGCTTCGTCCCATAGACCGGCCTGCCAGGGTCGTAGTCCGAAGGTGATGCGCGTGGCCATAGAGAGTGACATCGGGACGCAGGTTGGTCTTCGGCAGCGGGGTGGCATCGACGACAGGCCGGTGGGAGTAGCCGCTGCCTGGTACCTCATCGTCCTCCCGGTCGGCAGCCATGTGCGCATCGTATTCGGCCTTATCGACGTAGAAGGTCACCTTTACATGCCCATGTGCGCCGGCAGTTGCCTTGCACGCCCTCGCTATGAGCGGTCTGGCTTCCTCGTTGAAGGCTTCAAGGGACTTGGCGGCAAACGCCTTCGACAGTTCGATCAAAGCGGCATGGTCGCCACGTGTGCCCGCCTGTTCCAACTCAGATGTCAGTGTGGCGACTTCGACCTTCAGTTCCGCAAGGCGCGCTTGGTCTGCTTCGCTGACACGTCGGAACTCCCACCCCAGGTCCCGAAAGCCGTCGGGATTGCCGTACGGCAGATTAACACCGAACTCCACCGTCAGACCCGACGCCTTCAGGGCCTTTATCACGGGCTTCATAGCCGATTTCCACAGATCGCCGACAATCTTGGGATCAAGGATTTTGTCGGGTTGCTCCTCGAACAGGTCCTGCTCGATGCGCCCCCCCTTAGCGAGGTAGGTGGCCATCGGAAAGGCGTTCATCAGGACTGTGGTCGCAAAAAGCGTCTCATCGAAGAGGTCCCTGATGTTGTAATCCTGGATCGGACCATCGGACTCTTCGATGTATTCGATAAGCGCTTCCATTTTCTCCGCCTCTTTGATGCGCGCCATCTGGCGGAGTAGCGGGAGCCTGAAGCGCTGTGCCTTAAAGGCCTGCAAAATGCGCACGTCGAGCTGGCCTAGGACGGACATTTTACGCACCTCCTTGGCTTCGATGCCCAGCGACCGACCTATGGCTTCAAAGCCGTAATGCTCGGAGATCAGACGATTGATCGTGAGCAGCACGTCGGCGAACTGAATTTCCTTACGCATGGCGTTGGCGATCACTACGGCCTGGGCGATTTCATCCTCGGTCTCGCAAACCTTAACGGTCACGGGGTGATTTGCCGTGATGACTCCGGCTTCGACAAGTGAGGTCCAGGCCAAATAACGGCGACGGCCATCGAGAATCTCATAGGTATCAGGTTGGGCAGCCGGTTTGACAAAGAGTTCGACCAATTGACCGGCGGCTCCGGGCGCAAGCGTCGCGGCGAGTTCCGGGATCTGCGCGTCAGGCCCCTCCCCTGCCCGGAGGTTCAACTCAGACAGGATAAGTTGCGAGAACAGGACAGAGATGTAGGGCTTTGAGACAATGGACGTCATTTTTCGTAGGTTCCTGGATCACCTGAGGCCCATCCTCAGATCCGATCTGCCTCAAAAAGCCCTTTCTCCTTCTTTCACGGATCCGGAAGCCGGTACGGCGTTGGCAACTTCAACGGTGTCGTCCGCCGCTGCTGCGGCTACCCTCCCCCGCCATAGAAGGCGTTGAAGTCAGAAAGTCCTTCAGGCGGAAACTCGCGTCGACACCTGTACCCTTCTCTCAACAAAGCCACCTGCAGCAGCCCCGAGAACTTTTCGCCGGCGCCCCCCGGTTCTGCGGCGATAACGACATGCCGGACGCCGGCTGGCGGTCTCCAGCTGGGGAAGGACTTGACGCCGAGCAGCGCATGGCATGGCAGATCGAAATACTGGCTGGCAGACAGCGCGGATGTGACCCCTTCGGCTACCACCATTTCTGTGGCGACCGGATCGATATGGACGGACGCCCCGGGCGGTTTGGAACCAACAAGTTTGCGGGGAATGCGCAGATGTATGGCTTTCCGTCCAGTGGGCGTGAGATAAGTGATTTCCGTTCCGGTGTGTTCACCATCGCGCTGCGTCACTTTCGCCAGAAATGCATGTGAGCCACTCGCAAACTTCGGGTCGTAGACCCTATAGGGCACGTCTCTTGCGTGGCGGAGCACGGCCGAAGCCAGCGGTCGGGCTATCTTGCGTGCCATCCGAAGCCAACATTCGGAGACGGTGCCTGTCACGGGGAGCCCCTGAGACCAAAGGGAACGTGCAACTGATGTTCTCTGCATTTCCGTGGGCACCGGTGTATAGGTCAGTTCGGGGGTTGGTCCGCCTAGGAGCCGGTGTTCTGATGAGACGAGGCCGTTGGCTTTCAACCAGTCCATGACTTCGCGCCAGTCATGGTCGCTGAACGCGTGGACCCGAACCTTTCCACTGGGCGAGAGTAGCAGAGAGATGGATCGGTCCTGGCGGCTATGACCGGGGCCTGGTATGACGGCTCGGCGTCCGCCACCGTATAGTTCGCCCCCGAGACGGGCAACGATTGCGTGCATTTGTAACTCCATTGACGGCGTTCGATCGCGGTGCGGAACCTCTTTCCTTCACGCCCAAATCACCTCACCCTGAAGCCCTCTCTCCTCTTCTCTCAACAGAGACCACTTGCTCTCGGACAAGAGCGACAAAGAGGCGTCAGCGCAAAACACAACAGACCGATACAAAGCGCGACACGCCAGATGCCTTCTAATGCGAACCGTTTTGCGCAGGCCTGTTTTGCCTTGAATGCATCTGACCTATTGCGTGTGGTCTGAAATCGTTGTATCCAATTGTCAATTGTTTCGGATAAACCACGCCACAACAGTTTTATTTGAAACACGACACAATCATTTTGTTTTATAGGCTACTGGTCTGAGCAAGGTTGTGTTAGTTAGAAGCGGGTACAACAACGCACTCTGAAATGAGTGCGTACACTCTTGGAAAGCAGTTATGCCGGTAATCACTTTTGCCAATTCGAAGGGCGGTTCAGGAAAGACCACCAGTTCGCTGTTGCTGGCCTGCGCGCTGGCCCAAAACACCGCGACGGCGATCGTTGACGCTGATCCGCGTAAGCCCCTCGCAAGCTGGAAGAAAAAATCGTTGGACAACGGCACCTTCCCTAAGAACTTGACCGTCGTTTCCGATATATCGGAGGACAACATCACCAAGACAATTGAGGGGCTCGCCGAAGCCAATACCTTCGTCGCTGTCGACCTCGAAGGTCTGGCGTCGCGTATGATGTCCTTTGCTATCTCTCGGTCTGATTACATCATCGTCCCGTGTAAGGAGCAGCAGCAGGATGTGGAGGCCGCTTTGGACGTGCTGAAGAAGCTTGGTCAGGATTTCGACATGCTGGGCCGCCGAATTCCGTTCGCACTGCTGTTCACCATGACCAAGTACGTGAAGTCTCGCTCATCCCGAGCTATCATCGAGCAGCTGAAAAACTCGCCCATCAACGTGTTCCGCACAGAGATCACCGAGCGTGACCCTTTCAGCCAGATTTTCATGCGTGGGGGCACCATTTACGACCTGGATAAGAAGGTCGTCACCAATATCGACAAGGCCATCGAGGAGGTCGACGCCTTCACGCTTGAGGTTGTGGACCGACTGAAACAAGCCCGTCAGGCCGCAGCGTAAGGAGCAACCGATGAGCAATTCCAAGATATCCAGCCTGGACTTTACCGAGTTCACCAATCCTGCGCCAAAGCCAGCGACTGCAGGGGAGGGGACTCTACCCGCGCCGCGTTCCAAGGAAGAAGAACGCGCAATTCTGCAGGCCCATTCCGCGTTTCCTTCGCGCGAAGTGAAAGTCGCGGCGCGCAAGGTCAACATGAACCTGTATCTTGACCCGGACTTTGCGGAACTGGTCAAGTCCACGTCTAAAATGCACCGCTATTCATACGGCGAGCTATTTGAGATGGCGCTGAAGCACCTGCTGGACACCAAGGGTATCAAGTAGCATCGTGCTGTCAGATCGGTTTTACGTCAGGCCCGCCTTAACCGGCGGGTCTTTTGTTGAGCGCTATATACCCACAGGCACCTTACTGCCGAGCCCCTCTGTGTTATATATGTGTTAAGTATAGTGTTAAGGTACCAGAAGTCTGTCGCAAGCCGATGACTCTGTGAGGGAAATTAAGGACGTCGCGTGGGCGATTTGACGTTAGATGGCGGGTGATTTATCGCCAAGGGGTGGGTGATTTATCGAATTTCGTATCTCGGTCCAGAAATGGACGCGATAATAGCCTCAATGAGCCCGTCAGGTGGGTGATTTGACGAGCGATTCTTCTCCTTTCGCAATTACCGAATCAGTAACTCACTGAATTCATGGAATCATTAGCTGCGGTGGGTGATTTGACGAAGGAAATTGCACTGCATTTTGCTTTAAGGACTGGGCGGAAGCTGCTGGATTCTAAGCAGGAATCGGAGAAGTTAATCCTCAGATGTCACTTTAATTGAAGGCTTTCGGGGATCGACCGAGCAGCGGGTGGGTAATTTGACGAATTTTCCCTTGCATTGGTGGGTGATTTGACGAAATAATTTAACGTTCTCTCATTCCGATTCCTTGCCGCACAGACCCGTAGTCCTTGGCTGGTGCGACTTTTCACGTATCGGGTGGGTGATTTGACGAAAATGGATTAACTTTTTAGCCCACTAGGTGGGTGATTTATCGCCCCCTGATTCTTTGGTGGGTGATTTGACGATTCACCCGGTGGGTGATTTAACGAAAGAAATTCCGGATACCGAACGGAACCATGGCGCCGCGAAAGAGTAAGATATCCACAGGCCCGGAAACGGAGGATCTGTTCAGGATTCCGACCGCCAAGGCGTCGGCGCAGGCGGAAGCACGTGCGGCTTCGGCCATCCCCGATGACAGGGACGAAGAGACCGAGCGAGGTCACCTGGATGATGCCAATCCGGTGAAGCGCCAGGCCTTGCTCCCCAATCGTCGACCCGAAGACCTACTGTACTTTCTCATCGAGCCCCTCGAGGTCGTACTGAAAGATGATATGGCTTCAATGGAAAGCCCTATCTATTCCCTGAGCAAATCGATCGATACGACGATCATCCGCTACGAACACAATGGCAACTGGCTCGAAATCGTTCCGTCGGTAAAGGGGAGGGCGACGATCTACGACAAGGACCTCATCCTTTATTGTACGAGCCATATCGTGCGCGCGGTAAACGAGGGACGTCCAGTGTCGCCGACAATTCGGTTCTCCGCCTACGACTTTCTTCAATTTGCGAACCGCACCAAAAGCGGCGTCGCCTACAATTCGCTGCGCGACACGCTTGTCCGCCTCAATGGTACGCGCATCACGACCAATATCGTCACGGGCAAGGAGCGCCACGAATCCGTGTTCGGTCTGATCGAGCATGGGACGATCATCAGCGAGACCCGCGACGGGCGGATGAAAGAAATCGAGGTGAAGCTCTCGGAGTGGGTTTTCCGAGGGATCGCGAATGCTGAAGTGCTAACCCTGCACCAGGATTATTTCAGGCTGCGCCGACCACTAGAGCGGCGTCTTTACGAACTCGCCCGGAAGCATTGCGGTTCTAAAGAAGAATGGGCGATGTCTATGGAACTGTGCATGAAGAAGGCGGGGTCGAAGGGGCCGCTCAAAGAGTTCCGGCGCATGGTGCGGGAGATCGTTGAAGACAATGAGCAGACCGACCACTTTCCGGATTATAGCGTGGCGATTGAGGGTGACAGCATCGTCTTTCGTCGAAAAGCGAGAGCAAAGCTCGGCGGTCGCAAGGAGCCTGCAAAGGTGGCTCAACCGAAGCTCAATCCGGACAGCTATGCCAAGGCCAGGGCGGTCGCGCCAGGGTGGGATGTCTATGCCCTGGAAGCGGAATGGATCGAGTTCTGGAACACGTCTGGTCGGCCTGAATTCAAATCGGCCGATGCAGCCTTCATCGGTTTCTGCAAATCCCGCGCTCGCGATCAGAAGCGATAGTCACTTTTAGCTGACTTCCAGCCGCGTGGCCGCCGTGCTACGGTCGGGCCATGTCGGCAGAGAAAAACAGACGCGAATTAGAATGTCCGCTGGAATACCGCGGCGGATACGATGCGGTTCCCGTCGGTCGTCGCGCTGGCGTGTGGAAGGTGCTGCTTCTGCTGGCTATTCTCGTGTTGCTTGGCGCGGTCGGATACGGTGTCGCAACTTCGTACTGGCGGCGCGCAGATTTCAGCCGGGCAGGGGAGGGCGCTGGTGCCAACCTGTTACAGACCCCGCGCCGGTCCTGACCTGTCGTCTAACCTTGCCGACCGCAGATCGCCATCGATAGAACGGGCTGCGCAGGTCAAGCAGCTGATCTGACTTGCCGCGTCCGAGGAATGATATTACCCACCCCGCCGGATTTCTAACGGCCGGATCGAACATCGCCTGCAGCAGAATCATCGCCGCACCCTGTTCACCATAGCGGGATATGAGCTGAGCGAAGACGTCTCGCGTCACGCCTATATGTGCCGCGGCGCTTCGGCTGTAAAGCAACAGAGATCGCTGGGGCGGCATGTCTTCAGAGGCGAAGGCCGATAGGCCCAACTTCTGGAAACCGATCTCGACAGTCATCGCCAAGTCGGCCGCATCGGGCCCGCGCACAGGCGCGTAGCACGGCTCTACTGCGGCAGGTTCTTCCGCTCTAAGGCTGCACTCAGCCGTCACAGGCATCTGACCTTTCGGCTCTACATCAAGAATAGAAGACCTGAGAGTGTTCGTCAGAGGGGCGTTCGGATCGACGCCCTGGGGTGACTCGTCTTTACCGTCTTCTAACCGAAGCAAAACACAGCCCTTGAGATCATCCACCGCCTGCTGCACATCTGTCAGGATTTCTAATCCACGGCCTGTATCCGTCATTCGTCGGCCAACGTCGCAACGTCGAGTCAGGCTGCCAATACGATGGCAAACCTCGGGATCTGCAAAGCGATTTAGTCCTGCCAGCTCGATTTTGAGGCGGGCGAATTCGACCTGCATGAACCGTGCAGCCTTGCGAGCGTCGGTTCGCGCCGCGATCGTGGCGCTGAACTCTTCTATTCGCGAGAACAGGGGAAGTAGGTTGATGCCCGCGCTTCTGGTGCGGTTGCGGCTGGGCGCATCGTTGCACCAGACAAGCCGCATTTCTCGAAGCTCGGCAAGCGCCTTCTGAATGGTGCGCCGGCTTAGGTTGAGCATCTGCTCGAAGGTGGCGTTTTTAGCGAAGACCGTAAACGCACTGAGGCACCATCCCTCATTGCAACCATCCTGAGCCAGGATGGTTTGAGCCTGAAGCTGCAGCATCGCCTGCAAGAGGAATTTTGCCCGTGAGCTTAGTGCGTCACTTGCGCTGATGTAACGGCGGATGATCTTGAGCGATGCGTGAAAATCAAGGCCCTCAGGCAGGCCTTGAAATCCCTTCGCGAGCCACTCCGCGCGCAGAGAGTTAGGCGTGACGGGTCGATGACCGGTAGGACCGTTCATGAATAAACCTCAGTAGGGGGAGGTTTTAGGCAAAGCTCCGCCGTCGCTCATTCTGAGCGGTTTAAGTTTGACAGGTGTAGGGCGCGGAGACTATAAGTTCTGTGCGAATAATAACTTTTCGGGCTTGCCGATTATCTCCCCGCCTCAACTCTGTTGTGGCGGTTTTTCTTTGTCTATCCTCCTGTTGATAATTCAGTGTGAGTTACCGCTCGCGTAGGTTCAGAGCGGGTAACTGGGCGGTAGGGGTTCAGAGAAGCGGATCGACGTTCATTTGCGAAAAAAGGCTTAGCCGCAATCGATCCGAATTTCAGACAACAGCAAGCGCTGCTTGCTGTCTCTAGTTGTCGTGATTCTGTGTCGTGTTCAGCTTAATTCACTGCGAACGACCTATCGATGAGTTCGCGGACTTCTCCTACCGTGCGAGGCCGACCCTGAGGCGTGTAGTAAACGCTCTTATTACTGGCTGCCGCGCGCGGCGTCACGACGTCAGCGAGGTCCTTCAGGTTCGCTCTGAGGAAGCGGTTCCCTTCGTCGATACCGAGAAAATGCAGCGTGTACAGCTCCCCGGATGTCGGCTCACGACCCAATAGACTGCGCAGGGCCGATTGATGATCCTTGGTAAGCTCTGCCGCCATCGTTGAGTTCAGAGTGGGGTCATATCGGAGGGCAAGCAGACGCCAGCGGGCGAGGGGGGAGTCGATCGAGCAACGTCCCGATGGCCTCCGAGTGATCATCCTTGCCTGATCGATGCCCGCTGCTGGTCCATGGAGGCGAAGCACACAGAGCCAAGTGTTTTCGGTGAACTGAAATAGTCCGGCCGCTGATGAGGTCGGCGCTCTGGCCATATGGTTGAACCCGCTTTCCCGCGCGGCCAGTCCGAGAAAATAGGACAGGTTGATGCGATGCGATAACGCGGCCCGTGCAACCAGCCCTTCGTTAGTCTGTCGCCTTAAGTTTTGAACTGCCGACCGAAGGTGCCTGCGAGGGCGCGTCCTTCGGTGCCCTGCCGGCGTGGCATGGGTATAGGTTTCATAAAAGCTAAGACGAGCCCTGTGGATCGAAATGCGCGCGTCGGGCGAAATGCTCATTTCCGTTAGAAATGCCGTGAAGTCGTCCGCATCGAATGAAATGGGGTCCCGTGAGGAACAGTGAGGCTCGCAAGCTGTGGCCGCGGCTGCCATGGTCGCTGGCGCTATCATCAGCGCGAGGGTAAAGAGCGCACTACGCAGACTTGGACTGAACATTCATACTGCGAGATTGAGGCGAGTTGAAGCGTCGCTGTATCAGGGCGGACACCTTGAAATTCATGTCCTGCGTCGAAACGTAGGTTTCTGCGATTTCCATGATCTCAAAGTTCGGCACACCCAGATATTTGACCAATGCGAAGAGGTGTTCGACCTTCCCGGCATCCCCATGGAGTAGCTTTTTCAATGTAGGTGGGGAAAACCTGACGCGCTCGCAGATTACCATGTTCTGCATGCCCTGCGGATCAGAGGCTGAGCGCGTGCTGATGAAGCATTTTAGCACGCGTGACACGCGGCCGCGCAGCTCATCTGGTTCGAAAGACAAGAGCTGATCTTGCAACATTGTGGCCGCCCCAATTTGAAAGAACGGCTAGGTGCCATGCGTTCGCAATCAAATCAAGCGGCGCTTGCTACCTAAAATTCGGTAGGCGGATAACGTCGCTCTTATCGTGGCGAATGGAGTTCCGGCACTAAATGCGGGAAACCGGGCTTACCGACCAACGGCACTCAATGCCGCCGCCTGCTCGGCGGGCAGCATGTAGCGGTTGCCGTTATGGGCAATGAGATAGAGACAATAGAGATAAAGGGCAGCGACAGCGATCATCCGCTTGTTCCAACGCGCCCGGATGAGTTTATCGGCACAGGTTCGCTGGATGGCCTCGACTGTTCTTTGCAGATGTGCGTTCAGTTTCGGGTCCAGGTTGATCCCCTGACGCTTTTGCTGGTCGTAGGTGTATTTGTCGTAGGTAAGCCGCCAAAGCTCATCGCCTGACAGCCGAGAGACATAATCCAGCGCTTCTGGAAGGATGTTCTTGGTGGAGGCCGGCTTCTTATAGCGACCGATATATTCCGCCAGGCCAAGTTCCAGAACGGTTCGGAATTCGACATCATCGATAAGATTTAAGACGACCCGTTGGCCGTTCGCCATCGGACCCGGAACTGAGCCGTTCTTGGACGAGGATGCTGAGCCTGAAAGGGCGCGCTTCCTGGTGCGGGCTTCTTGTGTGTTCAATTTTCGCATAGTTCGTCTGCAGTTCCCGTTTCTACGGACATAAGCTCCGATGGGGCAAGGGTAAAGTCAAGCGGCGCTTGGTGCGGCAAGTTTGTGGAAAATGGCTTGCGCCATCTGACCGCGCCCACCCTTTCGTGCACCGTCGGAGTTCGATCGTTTCAAAATTATTTCCGCTTCATCGGATCAAGCAAATGCTTCAAGCACTGGAGCATTCGTTGTGTCGAGTTGAGCGTTTGCAACGGTCAATGTATCTAATGCTCGACTCAGATTAGCATATAAATAAAGGAGCACTCTTTCTGTGTAGTGGTCCGTTTGACCAAGTCCGTTCGTCAGTGAATGATTAAGGCGCGTTAATATCTGATACGCGCTTCATTCATTTCTCCGAAGGACTCAAAATGAAAAAGCATCTTATGCTTAAGGCGGACCTCGCCGCTGCACTCGGCATGGTCGCTGTTACCGGCCTCGCACTGGTTGCGGCTCAGGCCGGTACCGACACGACTTTCGATGCAACGACCACTGTGCTCACCGGCTGGGCGGAAGGCTCGCTCGGTAAGATGGCCGCGGTCGCTGGTGTCGCCGGCGCACTCGTCGGTCTCGTCATGAAGTTTGACTGGCGCTTGATCGCCGGTGCCGCCGGTATTGGTCTGACGGCTTCGACCGGCCCAGGCATCGTCTCAGCTCTGACCTCCGCTATCTTCTAGTTGGTTTCGCCGCGCAACCGGTGAAGAGGTCCAGGCCACGGAAATCCACCGGAATGGGGGGAGCCCACAGGTTCCCCTCGCGCGATCGAAGCGCGAGCTGACACGACAGGGGCTGTCGGAGACCCCGCTCGTGAAAGTCTTGGGTAGGAAACTCAATGGACACCCGTATTCCTCAGTATCTGGACGAGCCAGAGCGATACTTCATTTTTACACCGGATGAGTTGGTCGTAGTCGTTGTCCCTCTGGGCATTCTGACGATCGTCGCCAACTTTCTGATCGGTCTCGTCGCGGGTCTGACAGCCTTTTGGCTGCTCCGCCGCTTGAAGAAGGGCGGCTCGCTGACGCGCCTGCTCTGGCTGATGTTCTGGATTCTGCCCTACGAGGTGATGGGTCTGAAGAAAACCCCGCCGGCTCAACATCGTCTGATGGTGGGTTAGATGGACTTTGCCAAGACCCAGCAGGAGCGCAAACTCTACGCTTCGCGACTTTCGGTCATGACCGTCGTCGCTGCCGCCAGCATTGTGACCAATGCCTGTCTGTCGATGGTGTTGGTCGGACAATCTCGAACTATCATTATACCAACCATTCCTGCGGAAGTTTCCATAGACGCCTACGGCGCAGCCGATCCCCTATATCTCGAACGCTTCGCCCGTGATGTCTCGTTCCTGTTTCTGAATCGCTCTCCCGAAACCCTGCTCTATTTCCAGCGGGAGGCGCAGAAGATCATGGAGCCGACAGCCTATCAGGAGATGCACAAGATACTGGTGCGTGACCGTCAGGAGGCCATCCGGGAAAACCGTTCGCAATCCTGGTTTCCCAACGACTTCTATGTCGATCCCAAGACCATGTACGTCGAGATCCGCGGCACGATCCGGATCGAGGCAGGGGGCCGCGAGGTCGATGCCCAGAACAAGATCTATGCACTGACCTTTTCCAAGAACGGTCAGCTGGTTCGCCTGAAAAGCTTCACCGAGATCACGCCGGAAGACGCGCGCGGTGAAAAGATCAAACCACTTCAAACGCTTACAGAAGGATAGGGAACATGTTGAGATCCCTCTTGCTCGGCGCCGCCGCGATGATGATGGCTGCGTCAGCCGGCGCCGAAACCCTGAATGTCAAGGGTGACCAGGCGCTGTTGCAGGTTTCCTCGTCGCAGATGTCGCGCATCCACATTCAGGGCGAACGCATCGCGACGGTGCGCACCATACAGGGTGGAGACGGCGCCGAACTCCTAATTGAAAAAGATGAGACGACCGGTGACGTCTATGTTGGCTTCGACGGCGATACGTCGGGTCAATCCTTCTCTGCATTTTTGACCACGGAGAGCGGAAAGACCGTACAGGCGACCTTTCACCCGGTCGATGACACCGCCAAGACTTTTGAGCTGAAGCTTGAAGGCACTCTGTCAGCATCCAGCCCGGCCGCCTTACAGTTCAAGCGGAACGGCTATCCAGAGACGATGGCCGCCTTCGTCAAGCTCATGTTCAATCCGGATCGGCCGGACGGTGTGGTTTGTCGGCAGGGCCGGGCGCAACCGACACAGACCACGAACTTCCGGGTCTGGACTATCGAGCGGTGTGATGCCGAAGGCATCGCCGGTACCGTGCTGCATTTTAAAAACATATCGACCGTCCCGCAAACCTTGAGCGCCGATGGCTTTCTTGTCCGGCAGGTGCTGGCCGTCGGGATCACCGATGAGCTGCTGTCGCCAGGCGAAGAGGCCCGCGTTTACATCGTCGAAGAGGCCCGCTGATGGACGGTATCTCGACCCCACCCGCCGAAGAGGCGACCGACGAGCGCGTCGTCTCGCCCAACGCCGAGGCCAAGAAGAACTCGACGCTCCTTTGGGCGTCGATCATTGGTGTAGCGGCTGTACTCGGCGGCTTTGCCGTCTACAGCGCCGTCTTTCCGCCTGACCCCAAACCCAAGCAGAAACTGACCAAAGAAGAGGCGGTTCGCATTAAGGGCACGGCGAGCGTCGCCAGCGGCGTGCCGATTTCGCCGACGGCAGAGAATGCGCAACTCAAGTCCGAACGCTCGGACATGGACGCGCGGTTGCGCCAGCTCGAAGCCGAGAACGCGGCCCTCAGCGCCGAGAGGGATACCCTCAACTCCCGCAATCTCCAGGACCGCGAAGAGGCCTATCAAATGCTTCAGGCGGAACGAGATCGTCGAGGTGGCAGCGATCCGCATCCTACCCGCGGATACCCCACCGAGGCGGCAGATGGTGCCGGATTTTCCCCGACCCCAAATCCGGCACCATCGCTTCAGCCGGATGCCAACGGCAAGGAACGGCCCCGTCGTTCTTTCCGAACGGTCTCAATGAACGCGTCATCAGCGGGGAACGGCGAACTCGCAGCCCAACCGGTGGCGCAAAAGGCGAGTGCGGTGACCGATCGAATCGAGACGTTCGACCCGTCTGAATATGTGCCTCCCAATTCTTACGCGACCGCGCGCGTTCTGGTCGGCGTCGATATGCAGACCGGCGTCAGCGGGAACTCCGATCCCAAGCCTGTGTTGCTCAGGATCCGAACGCCGGCATTCGGTGTCGGCATGGACGGCAAGTTCCAATCGTCAGACCTGCGGGGCTGCACGATCAATGGCGCCGCCTATGCCGAGCTGTCGTCTGAGAAGGTCTATGTCAAACTTCAGCGCATCACCTGCGAAGGCAAAAACGGAAAGTTCCTGACCTCGCCGGTCGAGGGCTATGTCACCTACAAGGGCAAGACCGGCGTGCGCGGCAAGGTCGTGCGCCGGGAGGGCGACTATGCCTCGAAGGCTTTTATCGCTGGCACCTTCCAGGGATTGGGGCAGGCCATGGAGAAGAATGTCCAGGGCACGATCTCCGGCAAGTTTGGCGAGAGCGATGCGGGATCGATCATCAATGCCCGTCCGCTGAGTTCAGGCGAGATCGGGCAGGCCTCGGTCGGCTCCGGTGTCAGCAACGCCGGGGGGATGCTGGCCGACTACTACATCAAGCGCGCCGAGCAATACCAGCCCGTGATCGAAATGCCGACCGGCATCGATGTCGAGATCGTCTTCCTCGCGGGCTTCCGCTTCAAAGAAACCACCCGGAAATAGGTCATCGTATGTTGCCTCTCTCTAAGCCCAAACTCATTGTGCCTGCTATGCTGGCACTGGTGGCGATCGCGGTCACCGGCACCTTCCTCCTCGGTCCGAAAACAGAGGAAACCGTCAAGACAAAGATCGCGGCTCATTTTCCCAATAGCACAGTCAATTCGGTTTCATGTAAAACCGCCATCGGCCTGTGCGAGGTCGTCATGGGGAAGAACCTCCTCTATGCGACCCGAGACGGGCGTTATGTGGTGGTGGGCGCGGTCCTCGACCTCAAAGCCCGCAAAGACCTGACCGATCAGCGGTTGAAGGAGTTGGCGGCAGTCGATGCGGCCACCACTTCGGTTGAAGGCCAGCGCGTCGAGGCTCCGGTGAAAGCTGCCGCCGGCAAGCTCAGCGTCACCCTGCCAAAGGCTAACGCCGTCATCCATAATCCAGGTGCGCCGCTGAAGATGACTGTCTTCGGTGACTATAGCTGCGGCTACTGCCATCAGCTTTTCGCTCAACTGGCCGGCACGACCAACATCGAAATCACCGAATATCCCATCGCCATTCTGGGCCCACAATCGGCGGAGAAGGCGCGCCTGGTTATGTGCGCTGGCGACCGGGCCGCGGCGGCGGAAGCCGCCTACACGGGTGGTGAGATCAAGACGGGTGCCGACTGCGCAAAGTTTGATGCTGTGATCGCCGAGAACACCCGCTTCGCGCAGGCCAACGGCATCAACGGGACGCCGGCGATCATCCGTGCCGACGGTACGGTCAACGCCGGCTTCCTGCCCTTGCCGGATCTTATCCGCTTCCTGGAGGGCAAGAATGTTTAAGCGCCTGATCGTCATGCTTCCACTGCTGCTCAGCGCGTGCGCGTCCAGCAACACCTCGACCAAGTGGACCTGCATCGCCGAAGGCGATCACTGCACCACGATTGCCGATACCGACTCGCGGAAAGATCGCCCGCAAAGACTGTCGGGCGACCCGGTCATTTTCGACGCGAAACCGGCACGCTGGTGGCAACCCAATGCGCCTGGCACGGCAACGCGCGATTTCGATCCACGCCGCGACGGCGACCAGGTGATGCGCGTCATCGTGGCACCCTATGTCGATGCTCAGGGTGATTATCATGCGCGGAGCGAAATATTCGCGGTCGTCCGCCGGGCTCAATGGTGGCTGACGCCGCCCGTGGCCAAGACTGCTGCACCCGAAGCCGGCACGGATCTGAGTGTCGACGAAAAGCCCAAAGTCAGTTCAGGGGAAAAACCATGAACCTGAACTTCGACGCGGTCAGGCGGGAGGTGTTTCGAAGCGCGCAGAAGCTGGTGGCCGAGCGCATCTTCGGCGACATGCCTTCCGTCGACACCGGTATCAGCTGTGAGTTTCCCCCGAGCCTGTCCGGCTACTTGCCCTATCGGTCATTTGATGAGGTTCGCCAGCTTTATGTGCAGGATGCCACGGTCGGTCTGGTTCTGGAACTGATCCCGCTGCTGGGCGTGACCGACGCGCAGCACGCGCTTCTGGCGCAGGTGTTCAATGACGCCCTGCCCGATGGCGCGCATGTCCAGATCATCAACTATGCGTCGCCACGTACGGGGCACATTGTCGACAGCTGGGCGCGCAGTAGATCGGCCGGTGGGGAGATATTCGAGGAACTGGCCCGGCACCGCCGTCAGCATCTGATGAACGGTATATGGACGTCGTTTTCGAAGTCTGCCCCTTTCAGCATGCGCGACTACCGCGTCATCCTGGCCATTGAGGTGAGAGGCGATGTCAGCGGACCCGCTGGCGACGCCCTCGCGGAGTTGCGCGAGGTAATCAAGGGCACGCTGGCATCGATGGGGGGTGCGGCCTTCACCCTGATGCCGGATCAGTTGCTGTCGTTCTGCGCGGCTGTCCTCAATCCGACCTCTTCGACGGTGTATGACTCTATACCGTACGACCGGGAGGACTGGCTTAACCAGCAGATCGTCAGGCGCGACACGACCGTCACGCAATATCGCGACCGGCTTGTCGCCACGACAGCCTATGCCGGCGATGGCTACGATCAGGACCTTCTGCCCAAGGGCAGCCGTCGAGAGCGCTGGGAGTTTCGAGCCTTTTCGCCGGTCCGATATCCGGAAAATGCCTCGCAGGCCGTGGTGGCGCGGCTCATCGGCGACTTCTTCAACAATCAGCTTCAGAACATCGGCTCGAACCTGACGGTGCTCTATTTTTCGCCGATGACGCTCGATGAGAGCAAGACCACGGTCGAGATGAAGACGATGCGCACGAGCCAGCAGGCCAGCTCGCCGACGGCCAAGTTCTTTCCGGCGATCCAGAGGGCGGCGGACGACTGGACAGCCGCCAACCAGGCCGTCTCCATGGGTGCCAAGCTCTGCCATATGGGCATGTTCGCCATCTCCATCACGCCGCTGCAGGATGCCGACCGTGCCGAGCGCCAGCTTCGGGCGGTCTGGGGCGGGGCGGGTTTCGAGCTCTCACGCTCTGATGTCCTGCATCTGCAGACGCTTCTTGCGGCGCTGCCGCTGACCATGGGCGACGGTCTGGCCGACGACTATAAGGCCCATAAGCGTCTACGGCGGATGCCGACCAGCTGTATGGCTATGTTGGCACCTTTTCAGGGAGAGTTTCGGGGCTTTCAGCGACCGGACATGCTGTTCCTCGGCCGTCGGGGCCAGCCCTTTTTCTTCTCGCCCTTCTCCAACGAGGAGGAGGGGATGGGCGGTGGCAACCACAATGTGTCTGTGATCGGCGCATCGGGGTCCGGCAAGTCGGTTTTGATGCAGGAGATGGCCGGGGGACTGCGCGGGCGCGGCGCCGATGTCATCGTGCTCGACGACGGATATTCGTTTCGCAACACCTGCAAGATTCAGGGTGGGCAGTTCATCGAGTTTAATCTGTCGAGCGATCTGAACATTAATCCGTTTTCGCTGGTCGATTATCAGGAAGCCGATCTTGATGAGGAGTATCGGTCCGAGTCGATCAACGCCCTCAAATATACCGTTCTTCAGATGGCGAAGGGGGATGATCTCTACCTGAAGGAAGAGCTGGGTATGATCGAGCGCGCGGTCGTCGAGGTGTTCGAGACGAAGCGCGCCGAGGGCGGCATTGAGGACGTCGCACTCTATCTGGAGGCTCATTTTGGTGATCCGGGCCGCGCCATGGCGATCGCCATGGAGCCTTACCGGCTGCGCGGTAGCTACGGCAAACTCTATAACGGCCAGGCCAATCTGGAGATCAGCAGTCCCTTCACGGTGTTCGAGCTGTCCCCCCTCGAATCCAAGAAGGATTTGCGCGCGGTCGTCATCCTCTCGCTGCTGATGGTCATCCGCCAGCGCATGAAGCATGGCGGCCGCGCTCGGAAGAAGGCCCTGTTCATCGACGAAGCCTGGCAGTTGCTGGGCGACGGGGCGGCGGGTCCGTTCATCGAGGGCTTTGCGCGGCGCTGCCGGAAAGAGGGCGGGGCACTGATCACCGGCACTCAATCCCTGGAAGACTATCAGCGGACGGCGGGCGGCCGGGCCTGTATCCAGAATTCGGAATGGAACATCATCCTGAAGCTGAAACCGGAGTCCGTCGATGCCTTTGCCAATGAAGGCATTCTGCGGGCATCTGAGGCCGAGCTTGAACTGATCCGATCGCTGTTCACGTCTCAGGGCGAGTATTCTGAGGCCTATATCCGGGGTGCCGGCACGAAATTCATCGGTCGCCTTGTGCTCGATCCTTATTCCCTGGCGCTCTATTCGACGAAGCCGGAAGTGCTCGACGCGATCGAGCGTCTGGTCAGTGCTGGCTATTCCGCCAAGGAGGCCGTCCGATCCGTTGCGTTCAAGGTCCCGATCGAGACCCACTGGTCCAAGGCGCAGATCCGGCAAGCCGAACTTTTGATGGGTGACGGTGAACTCAAGCCGTTCATCGAGCGCTATGGCGCCATGTCGAGCCGGGAACGCAGGATCTTCGCGCACCGCCTTTTCGGAGAACTGGAGGGCAACGATGCGCAGGCATCTCTGTAACGCCCTAGCCGCGACCCGCCAGTATCTGCCCGGTTGGAGCTGGTCGGGTCTGTTTCACCAATTGGAGACTGCGGCCATCGCGTTTGCTGTTTCAATAGGCCTGACGCTCGTCGTCTTCGGTTTTCAGGTGGATTCCTGGATGCACGAATGGGCCAACTTCCTGCGCCACTACGTGGGCGCCGCACCTGTCGCCCGCGCCCCTGTGAACCTCTTCCTCTTCGCTGTCTATCTGACCCTGTTCGCCGTTGTCTGGCTGAGCCGCCGGTCCAAAAGGAAGCCCGATGCAAGCCTCGCCTGAAGCTGAAGCCGAAACGCCCTCGCCGGCGCCGAAACCCGCCCCGAAGCGCGAGGCCGCATTGCCGCGCCTGAGAGGACAGCACGTGCTGATCGGGTTGCTGGCCATCAACATGGTGGTCACCGGCGCTTTGTGGTTTCGGGTGATGACCGACACCCGTCCGGTCATCGCGACCGTCGGTCTGACGAGCCTCGCGCGCAATTACGCCCAGTCCCTGGCGAGCGATCCCACCATATCCGCAGAAGCCTTGCAGATACGCACTCAGCTTTTCATGGCCGAAGGCCAGAAGGAGATCGACCGACTGACAGCGGACGGTGGCATGGTGCTGCTGGCGCGCGAATGCGTGCTGAAAGGGGAGGATGTCGATCTTACCCCGCAATTCGCAGCTTCACTGAACACGCAGCTGGCAGCGACGAAATCGCCTGCCGTGGGGGCGGTCGCCAATGTCCCTGAGCAATAGGTTTCCGAAGATAAGCCGCTCGGCAAAGATCATCTGGTCGGTGGCGGCCGCACTTGCCGTTTCGCAGCTTGGCGGCGCTATCGCGTCTGACTACCAGTTCTTCCTGAACGAGACCGACAGTCTGCCCAATTGGGCCTTTTGGGTGAACAAGAACCAGATCGCGCCACAGCGCGGCGATTATTTTGCCTTTGTGGCCCCTCCCAACCCCTATTATCCGGCAGGGTTTCGCTTTGCCAAACAGGTCGTTGGCGTGCCGGGTGATGTGGTCGAAGTGCGCGGCCGCGAATTCTGGATCGATGGACGTCTGGTTGGCATTGCCAAGACCCATGATCAGGCAGGCAATCCCGTCGCCATGTCGTCTCCGGGCGTCATACCCGCCGACAAGTATTTTGTGGTTACACCTCACAAGGATTCCTTCGACAGCCGCTATGCGCTGATCGGATTGATCGACCGCAAGACGCTGGTCGGGAAAGCCTATCCGGTGCTCTGATGGGTCACGTGCGCGCCTCGCTCTTCATCGCGATGACGATATGCGCCTGTTTGCCCGCGCAGGCGGGCGACCTTGGCGCCTATGGCCCGACCTTCGAGATCATCGAAACGGATCTACTGAAAGACATCCTGTCGAAACTCAGGAAGGCGGAAAAGGATGGCCGGATCGATGAGTTGAATCGGAAGTTTGCCGATGCAACCCGGAAGAGGGTCGAGAGCCCGCCGCCGGTGCCCGGCATTGTCACCACGGTAAAGACGCGCACCTGGCTTTACGATCCGTCGATCGTCGTGCCGCAGGAAATAGCCGACGACAAGGGACGGGTATTCGCCCGTCGGGGTGAGCGGATCAATCCACTGGAGCGGCTGCCGTCCTACAATAAGGTTCTGATCTTCATCGACGGGCGTGACGCGCGTCAGGTCGAGTTTGCTGTCGCGCAGTCCAAAAAGCTTGGTCAGGACCGCACGATCATGGTGCTGGTCAACGGCTCGCCCATGGCCACGATGCGCGCCCGTAAGCAGGCCTTCTACTTCGACCAGCTTGGCACGCTGACCACAAAGTTCGGTATCACGCAGGTGCCCGCCACCGTCACCAAGGAAGGGACTGCGCTCAGGGTCCGCGAGGTGGCGCTATGAGGTGGGTGGCCTTACTGACACTTTTTGTTAGCCTCGCGTTTGCAGGGGCGGCGACGGCATCGCCGGCCGACGCCCTTCGGGTCTGCACCGGGCGTTTCGTCAACCCGATCACTGCGCCCTGTTGGGATTGCATCTTCCCTCTGACCATCGGCTCGGTGCCGATCTGGCGGGGGAAGGGGGTACGCATCGATGCGCCCAATCCGCCCAGTCCCATCTGTGCCTGCGGCACGCCGATCCCGCGCGTCGGCTTAACCATAGGCTATTGGGAGCCATCGCGTCTGATGGACGTCACCCAGAAGCCGTTCTGTTTCCCGAACCTCGGTGGGCTCTCGATCAGCCCCGGCTTTGGCTATGCCGGCAAGAGCGAATACCGGCAAGAGAGCGGCGCGGCACGCACGGCGTATCATGCCCACTACTATGTCTACCCGCTTCTGGCTTGGCTTCAGATCCTGACCGACTTCGTGTGCATGGAGTCGTCGGGTTTCGATATCGCTTACATGACCGAGTTCGACCCGTTGTGGAATTCCGATGAGCTGAGCGCGATCATAAATCCCGAGGTCTTCCTGTTCGCCAACCCGATTGCCCAACTGGCGTGCAGCGCGGACTGCGTGGCGGCGACCACGGTGGGTCGGCCGATACAAAAGCTTTTCTGGTGCGCTGGCTGTCAGGGCAGCCTTTACCCGATGACGGGGCAGGTGGCCGGTGACTATGGGCCGCTGACCGGTTCGCTGCATGTCGCCGAGAAGTTTCAGGCTAAGCTGCACCGAGAGCTACTGGCCTGGGGGACACGCGGCAGCCTGTCGCTGTGCCAGCCCATCCCTCAACCGACCATGGACAAACTCCAGTACCGGTTCCAGCTCGTGACGCCGGTGGCCCACAAGAACCTCTTCAGCTGCACCGCCATCGGCAAGTCGACCGTGCCCTATGAACACCTCAAGGTCATTCCGGTTAAGGGGGAGGACATCGGATACCTCGTCTGGAAGAAGAGGAACTGCTGTGCACTCTGATCCAAAGCTTAAAACCCTCGCCTGCGCCGTCGGCGCGCTGCTCCTGTTGTCCGGTCCTACGCCCGCTCAGGAAAATCGCTTCGAGATCGAGGATCTGGTGAAGAGCGCGCAGGCGCGGTCGGACGCCATGAAGGCAGATTTGACCGGCCTCAATGCCAGCACCGTCGAGAAAACCAAGCGCTATGCGCAGGATGCCATCCAACTCGCCAAGGGCAATCGCGAGCGGCTGAGAACCGGCCTGACCTATCTCGGCAAGCAATATGATATCGACTTTTTCGACACCGAAGCCGAGGTCGAGGGCGGAGTGGTCTATGTAGCCGTTTCGCTGTCCATGCCGCGCGAGGCGCTTCGCCAATTGTCGGCTGATGCGCAGAAGGCCGGCGCCGTTCTGGTCATCCGGGGATTTGTCGGCGGCAGTTTCAAGACGACGCGCCAGATTCTTCTCAAGACCTTCAGCGAAGAGGCGGCCGCGGGCGTTCTGATCGATCCGCGGGTCTTCCAGCAGTATCGCATAGATCGCGTACCGAGTTTCGTGGCGGCCAATACGCCGGTGGCCTCGTGTGAAGACGGCGGACTTGAGTGCGCGCGAACCGATGTGCCTTTTGATCTTGTCAGGGGCAATATTCCTCTGGCCACGGCCCTGAAGGTGCTGGCGGAGAAGGGTGACGCCGCGCCGCGCGCCGCGCGCACGGCCATGGATCGTCTGGAGAGCTCGCTATGAACCGGCTCCTGCTCATCGCTGCTGCCTTATCCATTGCCCTGCCGCTGAGCTTTGCGGTTGCGCAGGCGCCGAAACGCGAAGATTTCGGGGCGGCTCTCAACGCCTCGAACGCTGCGACCAATACGAGCGATCTGTACCAGACCCTGCCGGGCTATAAGGGCGACGCACCGGATATGCAGGCCAGATCCGATGATGCCCCTGAGGACTTAAACGCCAGTGGCATGCTTGCCTCGACCTCCAACAGCCTTACGCCTGTGATCCAATCGAACCAGAGCTTCCTCGGCGCTAACCGCATCGATGAGAATGCGGAGTGGGTGAAGAACGCCCTGGCCATCAATGCCGATTCGACCGCGACAGCCGGTGGCGCGGCGGGGTCCGGTTCTAACGCCTGCCATTTGCAGACGACGTCCTCGACGGAAACGACGCTCTACACCTGCGAAAGCGGCAATATGATCGGCGAGGGCGACTTTAGCTGCTCCGTTACGCGCGCTTTCCGCAAGAAAGACCCGGTCACCGGGGCTTGCGTCACCAGCCGTCTGACCGGGGTCTATGGCGCAGTGCCTGACGGCTATCGCTATATCCATCACTGTCAGCGCGCCATCATGCATCATGGTTTGCCGGACGCCAGTAATGGCTGCGGGTATTTGACAGGATCAGGCAGTTGCCTTGCGCTATATGGTTCTGGTCCCGACTGGTCGACGATCTGCAATCGCGTGGTCACGGGCCGGTCGAAGGTGACCTATATCGGACTGTACGAAGAAACCTGCGGAGAGACCGCGGCCTGCACCCTTCAGTCGTCCGTTTGCCGGTCGGACTTTGGTATAGGGTTTTGCGAGCGGGAGGAGCGCAACTATCTGTGCGATGCGGGCGGCTTCGAGGATCTGGGTATAAGCGACAGCGGCTGTACCGCGCTGCTGGCCAATCCGACCTGCGCCTTGCGCAGTCAGATCTGCACCCAAACCGCCAGCATGTTCCCCGAAATCATGGCGCACTTCGGCTTTGCGGCGGACACCTGTTTCTCGACGGCCTTCAGCTACACCTGCCAGAACATCATCGGCAATGGCAGCAACTGTACGCCTGACGCCAGTTGTAGCTTCAAGACGCGAAACTGTATCGACGCGACCGCGTCTGGTGATGCGTCCTGCCAGAGCTGGGAGAATGTCTACGAGTGCAAGAAGGCCGTGACCACGCCGGTCGATGCCTCGGTGTGCGACGCCTCCTGGGTGATGGGCACGACGACGATCGAAGCCGTCGATGATCCCGATCAGGACATCGCCTCGGCGGTGTCGGCCCTGAATGCCGTCAAGGCCGCCTCGAACACCTACGAGGCGGAAATGTCCATCTTCAAGGGACAGGACCTGCGCTGTGGCAAGGCGGTTATGGGCTTCGCCAACTGCTGCAAGGATTCCGGCTGGGGCACGGATGTCGGGCTGGCAGAATGCGACTCCAATGAACTGAAGCTGATGGAGAGCCAGAAAAAGAAGGCCTGCCACTATGTCGGCACCTACTGCAGCAAGGACAGCCTCTTCGGGTGCCTGCAAAAGAGCATGACCTATTGCTGTTACGGCAACAGCCTGGCGCGGATTATTCAGGAAGCGGGCCATCAGCAACTCGGCATCGGCTGGGGCAGCGCCAAATCCCCGAACTGCGCCGGGTTCAGCGTCGAAGACTTCCAGAAGCTCGACCTGACCAATGTCGATTTCTCAGACTTTTACAATGAGAAGCTGGGTCAGCTGGCCGAGACCGACAGGGCCTCGACGGTGACCGCCATTACCACCTCCATCGAAGCCATGAACGGCTCGGGTTCACCGAAGAAGTGACGCCATGAATAAACTCGCTCACGCTCTTGCCATTGCCATTGCGATTTTGACGCCCGCCATGGCGCACGCCCAAGCGCCGGAGGCGCTGGCCTCCACGCCTGCAGAGCCTGAGGTGGGAACGGACTATTGCGAGCGTCGACTGGGGCAGTGGTTCTACTGCGAGGTACCGGTCGCGCCCAAACCGAAGCCGAGGGCTAAAGGCACGGCAAAGCGTGACGACGCGCCCGCTAAACATCCCGATCTTGTCGCGGCCGAACAGTTCAAGAAGGACATGGAGGAGGCCCGTCTCATCGCTGTCTGGAATCCGTCGGCCGAGAACATTCAGCGGTATTACGCCTATCAGCAAATGGTCCTGGAGAAGGGCGGCACGTTTGCCGATACGTGGAGGCGTATGGTCTGGGAGAATCCTGACAAGGATTACACCCTGCAGCGGCCGATCAACACGGCCGGAAAGGCCGAGTGGCTTCAGGCGCGCAATACCGATCGCGACCTGTTCTTCAGGGCCGCTTACGACCAGATCGGCATCTTCTATGTCTATCGTGGCGACTGCGGGCCTTGCCGGGTTGCGTCCCCGATCGTGCGAGCGTTCGCCACCCGGTATGGGATTTCGGTCAGGGCGATTTCAGCGGACGGTGGAGCGAACCCGCACTTTCCGGATGCGCAGATCGACAAGGGGCAGCTTAAGGCCTGGGGTCTGACCTCGGCGGTGACGCCGGCCTACATGATTTTTCAGAAACCGACCACGACCGGCAAGGACGGCATCAAACCGGTCTCGTTCCGGGTGACCGATGGCAAGACGATCACGCTGCGGCCGTGCCGTAACCCGAAGGGGTGCCTGACCTATATGGGCGCCGGTGTGTTGTCGGTCGATGAACTGGCCGACCGGCTTTTTGTGACCCTGGCCACCGAGCCGGGCAAGGATTTTTAGGAGGGGTAATCGTGAAAGCACATCTGAAGGCGGGCGCCTGCATTGTCCTGACGCTTCTGGCAGCGACCCCGGCGACGGCCGATGTCGACGGCGCCATGGATGATTTCTGGTCGGATTCCATGACAGCGACGAACGGCTCCGGGCCATCGGTGTACCAGGGACAAGCGGCGGGGTATTACACACTCGGCAACTACAGCTACCGCGCGCCGCAGATGAACACCCAGATTGCCTCGGTCGGCGTTCCATCGGTGAAGTCGGGCTGTGGCGGCATCGACATTTACGGCGGCTCGTTCAGCTTCATCAACTCCGACCAGATCGTCGCCACGATGAAGGCCATTGCTCAGAATGCGCTGGGCCTGCTGTTCCAGATGGCGGTCGACTCCCTGTCGGAACTGTTGGGCTCGAACATCAAGGACGCCTTCAAGAAGATGCAGGACCTCAACGGGGTCAACATCAATAGCTGCGAGGCGGCGCAGAACCTGGTGGCCGGCACCGTGAACCGGATACAGGCCGCGCAGGCGAAATCCTGTACCGAGGTCGGCACGACGAGCGGTCTGTTCAGTGACTGGGCGAAGGCAAAGGAGCAATGCGGGGTGGGTGGCCAGGCTGAAGCCACGGCAGCAACGGCCGCAGCGGATCAGAAGCCGGTCAATCGCAATGTCGCCTGGGAGGCAATCCAGAAGCATCCCCTGTTTCGCGACGACACCGAGTTGGCCCTGACCATGATGACCCTGACCGGGACGGTCGTCATCGGCTCGAACGGCGGGGTGACCTCCATCGATGTCATTCCGGGCGATGCCAACAAGGACGGCATGATCACCAAGTTTCTCGACGGCGGCACCTATCGGGTTCACCAGTGTGCCAACACCGAATGTACTCAGGTGACCAAATATTCCCGGGATGTGACGCTCGATGTGAACCGCAGCCTGAAGCGCCGGGTGTCGGCCATGCTGGTCTCGATCGTCAACAAGATCCGCTCACGCACGGCTCTGTCCGAAGATGAAAAGTCTTTCCTCGGACTGGTGAGCCTGCCGGTTTACAAGATGGCGAGCGTCCAGGTCGCCTATCAGGGCGGGTTCGCGGCGATTGAGATGGAGCGCTATTCAGACGTCATTGCCCTCGATCTCGTCCTCACCTGGATGTCCCAGAACATGGCCGAAATGACGGCGGCATCGCAGAACCTCGTCGGTGTTGACGAGAAGCTGCTGGTCGACTGGCAGGAGAATGTTCAGTCCGTACGGCAGGAACTCTTCCAGCGCCAGGCCCTGGTGCAGGACCGGATCGTCGCCATGGAGTCGATTATCGCCAAGACGCGCGAGGTCGAGAAGATCATCTTCTCCGAGGGCAATTCGCGGATCGCGCAAAGCCTGATGTTCTCCAGCACCTTCAAGAACTAGGACCGCAACATGTGGGAAGTACCCGTATATGGCGGCGGCGAGCTTTATCGCAGCATCTTCAGCGCCGTGGCCCTGATGACGGGCATGGATGCAGCGGGCTCGATGATCGGGCTCGCCATGATCCTCGGACTGATTTTCGGCATCATCAAAGCGATCTGGGACGTCAACCTCGGCAAGATCGTCAAATGGTACATCATGTGCGCCATCATCTACGGCGTCATGTGGGTGCCGAAGGTGACGATTCAGGTCACAGACAAGCTCAACCCATCGGTCACCTATGCGAACGTCGCCAATGTACCCTTGGGTGTCGGCGTTACCGCCTCGCTGGTCAGCCGGGTGGGGGAGCGGGTGATCCAGTTGACCGAGACGGCCTTTGCCGATCCGGCTGACCTGCAATACTCCAGATACGGAATGGTGTTCGGGGCGAAACTCTATTCGCGGATCGCCGAGGCGCGCCCGATTGACCAGCAGCTCTACGTCAACCTGAAGACCTATATACAGGACTGTGTTTTTTACGACATTCTGGACGGCACGATCGCGCCGGATGCGCTCAACAAGTCCGCCGATCTTTGGGGTGTCATCTCCAATAGCCCTAACCCGGCCCGCACCATGCTCTACTATTCGGGGGCGGCGAGCGAGATTAAGACCTGTGATGAGGTTGGTAACGGCACGGGCGGGCTTCTGGCACCGCTTATTGCTGCTGACCTCACGAATGTGCAGAAGGTCATTCAGCGCAATGTGGATCCCTATGCCGTTGAAGCCAGCCTGACGACCCGCAATGCTGGCGCATCGAGCGCCATGCTCACCTCCATGGGTGTGGCGTCACAAAACTCGACGGATGTCCTGCGTCAGGCGGTCATCGCCAATATGCTGAAGGATGGTCTGGGTAACAGCCCAACTACGTCGGATGCTCTGGCGTCCGCGCACGCGGAGATCCAGACCCACAACGCGCAGAAGCTCTTGGGCGTTATCGGCGAAAAGGCGGTCGTCAACCTCAAGATCCTGATCGATCTGCTGTTCATTGGGATATTCCCGACCATCTTCCCGATCTTCCTCTTTCCTGACATCGGCCCGCGCATGATCAAGGGGTATCTGTCGGGCTTCGTCTATCTCCAGCTCTGGGGACCGATGTATGTGATCCTGCACAAGATCATGATGTTCAACGCGGTCAATCGCTCAACCGAGGCCATGTATCTGCCGGGGGCTGGAACCGAACTGAACCTGATGAACATGGATGCAGTGTCGAAAGCGAATGACGATGTCTGTGCGCTGGCCGGCTCGATGATGCTGATGATCCCGGTTATCGCCGGGATGCTAACCAAGGGTGCCATGGCGGTCGGTGCGCAGGGTGAAACGCTATTGAGCAATTTCAGGTCCGGAGCGGAATCGGCTGCCTCGTCGCAGACAACGGGGAATTTCAGCTACGGCAATGTCACGTTTGATACGGCGAGCTTCAACAACGTTCACGGCAATCAGCAGGTCACCAGCGCTCGGCATGACAACGGCAATGCCCGCGTCGTCGACGGCTACGGCAACGAGACCTTCTATGGTGCCAACGGTTCAACCGGTATCGTGGCGAACACCTCGAAGATGGCGACGGGCCTCCTGTCGAACCAGGGCTGGTCGGAAAGCCTTGGGAAGACGAGTCAATCCTACCAGGACACCGGCACAGGCCTTCGCCATTCGGTACAGGTCGGCTCTTCGGTGGCGAATTCTCAGATTAAGGAGGCCTTCTCCAACTGGTCGCAGGGAAAGGAATGGCGGAACTCCAATAACAGCGGCCATCAGGCGCAAATCGGCCAGATGCTGTCCATTGCCGATCAGGCTGTAAAATATCGCCAGACCCGGTATGGCGAGAGCGAGTCTGAGGCGAAGGCACAGATCGCGGCAGGGAGCATGGGCATCGGCGGTCAGGCGGGGGTCAGTACGCCGGGCGGCAAACTCAAAGGCTTCGACGCGAGTGCCTCGGTTACTGCCAATGCCAGCAAAACAGGTCAAACTACGGGCACGGAGGCGAGGTCGAGTGGTCGAGACGCCGGTCTGGATCAGCGCTTCAACCAGTCACTCACCGATACCTATCAACGTATCGCGACGGACCAGGCTCAGAAGTCATACTCGTCCTTCCGCTCGACCGGGAAGGGCGGCCGTGATGTCGATGCGACGACCTGGACCAGTACGCGGTCCATCAGCGACACAGCTGACGCTTATCAGAATGCGGGCAATCGGCTGAGCGCAGAAAAATCGAATGTCCAAATCTCAGGGGAGTCGATTTCATCGGACGAGACCCGTGCCTTCTACGATTGGCTGGTGCACACAAAGGGTATCGACAAGATGTCGGCAAGCGAAATCGCTGCTGGCGTTTCACCTCAAGCCCTCCAGACGGGCCGGGCCTATGGCATGGAGTATTTCGATTGGAAGGCTGACCAGTTAGGCGACACGAGCCTCCGAACTGATTGGGCAGGCGTGGCGGCACCCAATGCGATTGACAGTGCTGAGGTTGAGCGCGATCTGCGGCGCGCCGAGGCGTTGGACAACAAGGACTATAAATCGGCGAGGGATATTGGTGTGACGAAGAGTGATGGCGGCGCGTCCGGCGGCGGAACAGCCGCACCCCGTCGCGCTCGATCAAAAACTGCCGCCAAAGGCAACGGCACCGCAGATGCCGAAGCTCCTTCCGACGCAGGGAATCTGAGGTGGAGCGGAATTGCTGGCGGTGTCGATCAGATGATGGACACCGCCGGGGCAGGCATTCGGAGCGGTCGAGGAGGGATCGATGGTGAATTCAACCGACTGCAAGGGCAAGCGATCGATACCGAGCAATCTATCATGGGCAACGGTCGAGAGACGTTGGAGAAGGTTATCGATTCACCTGTCTCGGCAGCTATTCCAGGTCTCACACCGATCCGCGCAGCGCGAACATTGTCCAGGCGAGCGAAGAACAGTGAAAACTGATCGCTACAGCTTCAGGTACAAGTTCCAGAAATGGCGGGCGCCCAGCACGAACCCTACGGGGACCAACGCCATTATAATGATTGCAGTCACTGCCGTTGGGTCACTTGGCGGGTCGCGCAGAATTGAGTCCAACCCGAAAAGGACGGAGCCTGCTCCCAAGCAAAGTAAAACCAGCGACATAACAAGGTAAGAATTCTTGTGGGCTTGATATGTCTGGGTAAGGTGGAAGTTCGAAAGCTTGTCGAGATTGGCCTGGGCCTCTGGTGTGAGATTCACACCGCCCGCGCGGCCAGCCGCCATCTCATTCAGCATCTTCACGGCTTCCGGCGATAGTTTCGTTTTTGTTGTCTCGGTCATCGCCGTCTCCTTTTGTGTTCTTCTCTTGTTCCCGTTCTAGCCGCGACGGTTCGCGAAGGTCAACGCCAGAACCCCACAAACCGACAATCAAGCAGCGCTTGATGTTTTTCAATCACTGATTTTAGGAGTTCGCCAGTGGAATGGTTCGATTTGCTTTCAAATGAAGACCTCAAACCGAAAGTGGAGGTGGCGGGAAATGCGGACGGATTGACGGTCCGTCTTGGCAAGACGTTATGCGACAAGATGAACTGGAAGGAAGGGGCCGTCCGTGTGCAGTATGCAGAAAGCGCGGGCCGTGCCTTTGCGCGTGTTCTGCGCGACCCCACGGCCGATTGGGCTTTGCAGTCGGCGGGCAAAGGCGGTGGGCTACTCCTGCGGTGCCGACAATTGGCACCACAGGCCGCCTTTACTGGGCAGATGTGCAGCATTGACTCGGAGAGCTCAGGGGCACTCGTCGTATCTCTGCCGCACGACTACGCACTTGCCAATGGGAGTATGCGAAAGCCGCGCCGGGCTATGCGCAGGCCTAATGCTGACCGTCAGGTGTAGCGCTCAAAACTGTCCACACGCTATTGAGGCAAATTCGATGGTTGCGCTAAAATTACCATTCACAAGTTGAAAACCACAACTATAAGGGCGCAATTCATCCGATTAAATCATTATGACAGAGACTAGGAATGGCTGATTGGGTTGACATCGAAATGTTGAACTCGTTCCATGTAGACGTGAACAAGCAAAAGAAGATTATCACTTTTGTCTATCCATTGCAGAATATCAAAATCGATGTGCCTCAGATCATACTGAGCAGTTTTTTGCAGCAAGTCGAACCGTGGACCTTCGATCTTCTTACAGACATGTCGGGCTTTGAGGGATTCGTGCCCTGGCCACAATTAGAAGAGATGGCGGATATATGGTCGCATTCTGTCGGTGTTAAGGACGCCGGGCGTGCAGTCGCAATTGTTTCGCAGCAGAATTTAATTCATGAACGGCTGGATGGTTACCAGGAGCTTTGGCCCAATCGGGAGTTCAAGATCTTCCATACGGTTGACGAGGCCAGTGAGTGGCTACTGAACAGGCGCAACTGAACAGCAACTCCGCGTCAGTTGCTATCTGGCAGAGGGCGTAGCAGTTCCAGGTAGTGCACGCCCAGAGCCTGAGAAATTTCGTAAACCGTTATGATGGTAGGGTTGCGTTTACCGCGTTCCAGCCCACTCAAATACTGCTGGCTTAGGCCTGATCGTGATTCCAGAACCTCCTGGGTCAGGCCTTTTTCCTGACGCAGGCGCTTCAGATTCTCTCCGACCATCTTGCGCATATCCATGCGATTGGGATCGCAGTTTACATACTATAAGTTTATCAACTATAATATGTAGGCATCTGTTTGTTGCCGTGAATGGCGCGAACCCGACGCTAAATCGATGGGGGCTATCATCAGATCACCAACTGACATCGACGCCCATGTGGGTGCACGACTGCGGCTACGTCGTCGTGAGCTTGGGATCAGTCAGGCGAAGCTCGGCGCCGCGCTTCATATTACCTTTCAACAGATCCAAAAATATGAGTTGGGCCGCAATCGTATGAGCGCATCTACCTTGTATGAAGTTGCGATGATACTCGATGTGCCTGTCGGTTGGCTGTTCGATGGACTGGGTCAGAAGTCCTCCGACCGTACCGCATTGGCTGCTGACTTCTGGACGAGCCCCGATGGCGAAGTTGTTCTTAATGCCCTGCCGAAGGTAAGAAATCGGGAGGTTCAAGCGAACATCGTACAGCTCATTCATAAATTGGCAGATCAATCGCTATGATGTTTTCAGAATAAAACAGCGGTAAAAATGCGGACTGTATTTGCAGTGTTTTCTGAATGCAGTTAAATCGGTCCAGATTCAAACCTCACAGGATTATTAAGTGGAACAGAATTCAACGACGACCAACCTTACCGTTGAGATCGTGAGCGCTTTTGTCGGCAACAACCCATTACCGGCCAGCGAACTTCCGCAACTCATTCAGAGTGTTTACACGTCGCTGAACAGCCTGTCATCTGCGCCACCCGTTGAACCAGAGGCTCGTGTGCCGGCCGTATCGATCAAGAAGTCGGTCGGTGCAGACTACATCATTTGCCTGGAAGACGGTCGCAAGTTCAAGTCGCTGAAGCGGCATCTCGCCAGCAAGTACAACCTGACGCCTGACGAATATCGGGCGAAGTGGAACCTGCCGAAGGACTACCCCATGGTTGCCCCTGCTTATGCGGAAGCCCGATCCCATCTTGCGAAGCAGATAGGCCTCGGCACGGGCGGTCGTAAGGCGGCGCCGGCCAAGCCCGTTCGGGGGAAAGGCAAGGCGGGCTAAGTCCTGCCTTCCGGATAGTCGATTCATCACCGTCAGCTGGCGCGCCGCTATGAGCGCATCTACACGCCGTAGCGCGCGCTTGCGCGTGACAGACGCAACCGACATCTTCCCGTGGCTTTTCTGCGTGGGCGCGGGCGTCGAAAAAATCTGAGGTGTCTGCGGCCAATGCTCGTTATAATGGGCCATGGACTCGCAACTGGACATGTTTGGTATAACGCCCGCAAGCTTGCCTGCGTCACCTAAGTCACGGCCCGTCCGCCTTAAAGCCCAAGAGCTCAAGCCGCTGCACGAGCTGGATATGGTACGTCAACTTGAAGAGACGGGCCGTTATCGTATCCTGCGTAAGCTAATCCCGCGTGAGGTTTGCGCAAACCCGCGTCCGGGATTCCCCCGCATCGGGGTCATCATCGATACTGAAACCACAGGTCTGAATAAGGCAGAAGATGCCGTGATCGAAATTGGCGCCATCGCGTTCCGCTTCGATGATCGGGGCGTGGTGGGCGATCTGATCGAGGTCTATGGAGCCCTTCAGGATCCGGGCTTTCCCATACCGGCAAACATAACGGAATTGACCGGTATAGACGATGCCATGGTTAAGGGGCAGTCGATCGATTTCCATGTCCTGGAAGCTCTGATCAAGCCGGCGGATTTGATTATTGCCCACAATGCGGCCTTTGACCGGCCCTATTGCGAACGGCTTTCACCAGCTTTTGCCGATAAGGCGTGGGCCTGCTCGAATTCAGAAATCGACTGGAAGGCGCGCGGCTTTGAGGGCTCGAAGCTCGGTTATCTAATCACTCAGTCGGGTTATTTTCACGATGGCCACCGCGCCGTTGACGACTGCTTTGCCCTGCTGGAGGTCTTGCTGCAACCTGGAGTGAACGGTATAACGCCATTTTCCGAGCTTTATAACGCTTCCCAGCGCGATCGAGTACGGCTGTGGGCAATGCACAGTCCTTTCGACAAGAAGGATTTGCTGAAGGCGCGCGGTTATCGTTGGTCGGGAGGGGAAGGGGCGGAGCCTAAGGCGTGGTGGACCGAGGTCGATGCCACAGCGCTTGACGCTGAAATGCGCTATCTCGAGACCGAGATCTACAACCGGACTGACATCGACCTTATGGCTCGCCGTCTGACAGCCGTCGAACGGTTTAAGGGATAGCCGTCGTGCGAAGCGGAAACGGGTCCGCTTCGCGGTATTGAGCTTTAGGCGTTTAGGCGGTCCTTGACGGGCTTACCCGGCTTGAAAACCAGTTTTCTCGACGCCGCTATCTGGATGGTCGCGCCAGTCGAGAGGTTACGGCCTTCACGTGCAGGCTTTGCCTGCACCTGAAACTTGCCGAACGCTGGGAGGTTCACTTCCTGGCCGAGCACGGCGGCTTCGGTGATGCTGGCGAAGACGCTGTCGACGATTCCCGGCACCCGATCCGTACGGACCTCATAGATCGATAGCCGCGAAAACCGGGATCGCGTGGCCACGCCAAGTCAGCCGACCAAAATCCGCATTACCTAGCCGTTTTTGTCTTTCGGGCCAAACTGTTAGCAATAATGGCATCGTAGTTGTCTGTTAACCGGTAGTCGCCTAATAAGATTTGTTAACCTTGTGACGGGCGCTCGTGAACAACATTCGCAAATTGTCTTGGAGTGAGTTAGGCCAGGCCCCTGTCGGGCCTGGTGTTTATGCGTGGTACTACGAACCCCAAATCACGCAATATGACCTAAACCAAGCGGTAGGAGCGGTAGGTGATCGAATGGCGGCCGGTGATCGGGCCGGCGCCGAGGCTGTTATTAATCGCCTCTTCAATGACAATGTCCTCAAGTATTTTCACCAGAACCCATATGACGTGACCCTATCAGGCCCCTTAAAGCCAAGGTACACAGGTACGGTGGAACACGACCAAAGGATTTCGCCCGGCCTGGTACAACGTATTTTAGACGACCCAACTCGGCTGACTGGGCTTCGTGATTTTTTGATCGGGTCTGCTCCCTATTTTGCAAGTCCTATCTATATTGGTATGTCAGACTCTCTGCGTACAAGGCTTAGTACGCATAGATCACTTATCGAAAAATATAGAGACCAAGAGCTTCGTCGGGGTTTGACCGACGATACAACCGTAAATGAAGATGCCGGCTTTGCTCGACGGGTAGTTACTCGTCGAATACCGCCAGACAACTTATTCGTAATGGTTTTGGAGACTTCGAGTGTAAACGGCTTACATATCGATCTCGAAAATCTACTAAACCGCATATATTATCCGATCTTAGGAAGGAACTGACATGGCTTTGTCACTTCGTAAATCTTCAGCCTTGAACCTGGAGCTGGAAGGATCGACGGGGTCGTTCCGCGTTGGCAGCATTGCCGGCACCAACAATACGCTGGAGGTGAAGTATTTCCTCACTGACCTGAGCCTGGACTATGAGAGCGGTGCCAGTGCGCAGGTGTTAAGCCATCTGGCGCCAGTGCGGGAGCTTTTTGAAACCGAAAAGCTTGAATTCGACGAGATTATGCAGCGCGATATCGACGATGCACGTGTGTCTGCCGAACTCGTGCCTTACCTCCTCGATAAAAACTCACGGGATATGGTGAAGTTGTTTCCGCCGATCGTCGTCGTCATCCTGCCAACTGTTCCGAATGCCAATCGTCCAGCGGATAAATATCCTCCGGTTGTTACCGAAGACGGAACCAGTGCGGATGGCCAAGAAGAAAGACGGACCCGGTCCGGCGCGATCGGTCAGGAAGTGTTCGAGTTCTCCCAACCGATTTTAGACGGCGAAGTAGTCAAACATGACCTCAATCGATTGAAGCTGAACACAGAAAGAACAAGACTTGTAATCGTGGATGGGCAGCACCGTGCCATGGCGCTGCTGGCTCTTTATCGCAATCTTCAAGACAAATGGACTGACGAGCGTCGCGCGCCATACAAGGATTTTTACGAGGAGTGGACGCCCAATTACATTCGGCAGTTCCAGCTTTCGCACATCAGCCTTCCTGTCATGTTCTGCACATTCCCCGAGCTGGACGAACACTATAAAGGCGACTTCGACCTCAAAAAGGCCGCGCGTTCCATTTTCCTTACCCTCAATAAGACGGCTCGTAAGGTTTCAGAGTCCCGCAATCGCTTGCTCGATGATAACGACCTTATCGCCTTGTTCCTGCGGAAAACCTTGTCGGCAATCAAAAATCGAGACGTACTAAGCCAGAATTCGATCCGCATTTTCAATGTGGAACTCGACCAATCGGGCGACCGTATCAAAATCGAAAGTGCGATCGCCGTCACCGGCGTGAACCATATCTACTACATAATTGAGCACCTGCTGCTCAATAAGCCTGACGATGTCAGCGGTATCAGCGCGCGTGCCGGCAAGTATTACAAGCGGACAGATCTTGAAGCGTATGGTGCCTCGCGGCGGCTGGATGCCCGTAACATTTTGGGCGCCGCATTGGCGGACACAACATACAGAGACATCTTCTCTCGCGACGCCGGCGACAAGCTCGCAGAGCAATATGACACGAATTATGGCGCTTTCTTGTTAGAATTTTATGTGCGCTTCGCACCAATCGAGGCTCATTGTAGAGCCAGCCTCTCCCTGGAAGAAAACCTCAAGAGCCAAGAAAATCGCAAGCTACGACCTATCCTGTTTGAAGGGCAGGGGATGAGCCGTGTTTTCAATGACCATCGCGATAATTTGCGAGAAAAGCTGAAAAGCAAAGAGTTCGGTAGCGAAGCTACGAAGATCGAAGAAATCATCAAGAATCTTGATATCACCGCTGGCCAAATCAAGAGCGCAATCGATCGCTTCAAAGGACAACGTGCGGTCAATTTCGTAGATTCCATCAGCGATAAAAATAAGCTCAAAGACGGCACGGACATTCATCCTAAGATCGTGGGTTTCATTTCCGATCTTTATGACAACGTATTCTCCAGTGTAGCGTTCCAAACAGCTGCCGTCGCAACCTTCTTTGGGGAAGTTGAACGCGCTCAAGCCGAAGCAAAAAAGGTCGGCGCCGCTAAAATCGACGTTACCGCAGAATTCGACGCCTATCTGACATCGCTCCATGCCTTGTTCGTTCCAAAATCTGTTTCCCAATTCCGCAGCCTAGTTGAAGTCTTCGTCGGTAAAGTCGAAGGGGAAATCACTGAGTGGAAGTTGGTTCGGACGCCTCACACATTCCGGGAAGTGGTCTATCCGGGAGAAATGCAGCCTGACCAATGGCCCAAGTATCGCTATATGATGCTGGAGCTATGGCGGCCGCAGAATGAGCACCTTCAAGCAGTTGTTGCCGCGTCCCGCGACGTCTGTCGCGCCCAAGTCTTTAAGGCCTTGGTGGGTCGGCGCAAAGACGAATTCACGCGCAATGAGGTTAAGCGCGAAGAAGACCTCACCCCGGCCGAACGCGCAACATTTGTGACGCAGGCCTACGAGGCCATCCGGACGCTGCTCAATAATTTGGGATGGAAGACTACTGAAATTCCGTCGAAAAAGACTTTTGAAGGTCTCAGCGCGGAACCGGCTGAGATCAGTCCAGCGGCGGTCGCCGAAGAGGACGAGGTTTGGGAATCTGCTGAAGATGCCGCCGACGAAGGCATTAGCAGCGCCGAGTGATCGTTTCCGGGCGAAAGGGGACGGGAGGGTCGGATGGACGAGGTAATGTTAGATAAATCGTTGGGTTCAACGGCACCACGCAACGAACCCATTTACTTGGATAACTTTTCAACGACACCCATCGCGCCTGAAGTGGCAAAGGCGATCATTGATGCTTGGTCGCTGCCTAGCAACGCCAGTTCGCCGCACACTATGGGCGCGCGAGCTGAGGCAATTGTTGCTGAGGCCAGGGGAGACGTGGCGAACCTTATTGGAGCGGCACCAAGCGAAATAGTCTTTACATCTGGGGCCACTGAAGCAAATAATTTGATCCTTTTGGGTGTGGCCGAAGCGGCAGTTGTTGCTGGGATCAACAGAAGAAAGATTGTTCTATCCTCTATCGAACACAAGTCGGTTTTGGTGCCAGCGGGTACACTTGAGGATAGGGGGTTTGAAGTCATCTTGGTGCCTGCTCACGATACCGGTGTGATTGATATGCGGGCATTGGCTGCCGCAGTCGATGATCGGACCTTGTTAGTATCTGTGATGGGCGCAAACAACGAGACAGGAGCCTTGCAGCCGATAAGGGAGATTGTTGCCATCGCCAGCAAAGTCGGTGCCTATGTTCATTCTGATTGCGCACAATTGGTAGGCAAGCTGCCCATAGACGTACTCGACCTTGGTATCGACTATTTGAGCATCTCAGGTCACAAGATGTACGGCCCAATGGGCATCGGGGCAGCTTTTATTTCTGCCTCTGCGTTGAAGCCCAAGGCGATAGCATTTGGCGGCGGTCAGCAGGCTGGGGTACGGCCGGGAACTGAGCCTGTACCAATCATTGCGGGGCTTGGGACGGCGGCTCGGCTAGCGGGGTCGCGTATGGAACTGGATGCCGCTCACGGCACGCTTTTGCGCAACATGTTTTTGGATGAGCTGAGCAGCCTAAATAGTGATGTAGAGATCATCACTCAAAATTCAGAAACGCTGCCGGGGACTGTATGTTTAAAGGTCAATGGCATAATCGCAGACGACTTGATCGAAAGCGTCCAGCGTCAAATGTCAATTTCTACGGGGTCTGCTTGTAATTCTGGACAGGTCATTCCCTCCCACGTTCTTATGGGTATGGGATTTGGTCAAGTTGTCGCTAGATCAATATTTAGAATTTACTTTAGTAGATACAATTCTAAACAGGACGCCATTGAATCTGCATTTATTTTGGCCAAAGCGATCGGCCATTTGAGGCATCCCGCTGGACAACCCCGCCAGTAGGCGGTACAAACAGAAGCATGAAACATGCTCTATTCGATTCGGCTGACTCGTTGCAATTTGCCGGGCACGAAACCTTCCCGTTGCGCATCCTATGGCTGAAAAAGGCTTATGACGCCGTGCAATATGGCGTGCCCTCCGGAACATTTCAAGAACGTTCCGCAATTGCTCGTTTTGGGGTGGGGCGGAATATGGCTGTGGCCATGCGTTATTGGGCGCTGGCGTCGGGCTTTATTGAGGAAAGCGGGAAAGAGCTCCGCCCTACGCCTCTTGGCACTGCGATCCTCTCCGACGATGGGGCAGACCCGTATATTGAAAGGCCTGCGACTGTGTGGTTGACGCATTGGGCGATGGCTTCAACTCCCCAATACACTACCACTACCTACTACGCTTTCAATGGAATGGCTGCGAATGAATTTGACCACTCAACGTTGGTCGATGAAATTTTCGGAATTGTAGAGGCGAGGGACCGGAAGGCTACCGTAGGCACCATTAAGCGTGATGTTGAAGTTTTTTTACGCGGCTACGTTCGTCGCGACGGCGCGGCTTCCGAGGACGCGGCAGAGCCGTTATTGGCTGAACTTGGCCTCATCAGAGAGGCGCGGTTCGGTGGCTGGTTTGAGTTCGTTCGCGGACCAAAGCCGTCGCTGTCGGACCCCATTTTTGCCTACGCTCTAGCGGAGTTTTGGGAGCGATTTGGCGGCGGAAATACCCTTACTGTTGAGCACATTTGTTATGCTCCAGGCTCTCCAGGTCGTGTCTTTAAGCTAGACGAGGATAGCGTGGTGACGCGCCTCATCGCCATGGAGAAAGTAACCGACGGCGCTTGGATTTGGACGGATACCGCTGGGCTTAGGCAAATACAGCGTGCGGGCCCGGTAGATCGTATGGCCCTTATCGAAAAGTCATATCCTGCAAATGCCCTAAAGGCGGTGGCCTAATGGCTTTAGCTGATTTCGTTGAAATAAACCGTCGTTTCGCTCGGTCTGCGCGTTTGGATGCTGACTTAAACGGCACGCCTCCTTTGGTGGGGTACGTGTTGCAGGCGAGCGTTGAAAAAGCGTTGAGCACGCTTGCGAATTCCCAAATGGATAGCAAGCAAGGCGCGTTTACCTGGACGGGACCCTACGGCGGCGGTAAGTCAAGCGCGGCACTGCTAATGGCTAACCTCGTTGCCGGGGCTAACGAGAACCGGAAAATTGCCAAGGGAATTGCCGGAAAGACTTTAACAGCCACTTTCACCAAGGCCTTTCCAGAAGATAATGGTCCGTGGGCCGTTGTCCCTGTGACGGGGAGCAGGGCGGGCCTGCGAGCGGCGATTGGAGAATCGGCGCGTATAGCACTGGGCTGGACGGATCGGACGTTCCAAAAGGCGATCGCAAGTGACGATACGCTTATTGAGATGCTGACGTCCGAGGCTTCCAAAGGTCGAAGCGGCCTGCTTCTTATACTTGATGAACTTGGTAAAATGCTGGAGCATGAGGCGGCCTCTGGCGGTGACATCCACCTTTTGCAAGACATTGCTGAGAGAAGTTCACGAAGCAAAGGCAGGCTGGTCGTTATTGGCATTCTGCACCAATCATTTGACCAATACGCGGCTAAGGCTGCGCGAGACGCCCGGCAAGAGTGGGCTAAAGTTCAAGGTCGATACCAAGACATCTCGTTCCTTGCGGCGGCGGATGAAACCGTCTCATTGTTGTCGAGGGCGATTTCCTGCGCGGCACGGCCGGCTGCTGCCAAGTCTCTCGCAGCCACGGTGGCCGAAGCCGTGGCCAAACGTCGGCCGACCGATTTTGACCAGCTGACGAATGCCTTAGCGTTGACCTGGCCTTTAAATCCGGTGACGGCTATGCTGTTGGGACCGGTGTCGCGTCAACGGTTCGCTCAAAACGAACGAAGCGTGTTCGGCTTCCTTAGTTCGGCTGAACCGGCTGGATTCCAAGACTTTCTCAAATCGGCCACGGATGACGAGACGTATGGTCCGGAACGCCTTTGGGATTATCTGGCTTTCAATTTTGGAATGGTCTTAACCGGTGGGTCTGATAGCTCTCGGTTCAGCTTGGCATTCGAAGCCATTGAGCGGGCAGGGGCTAAAGGCACCTCTTTACACGTCGCCCTTACTAAATGTGCTGCCGCGATCGAATTTTTCCGCAACGGTTCAGGGCTGGCCCTCGCTGACGATTTTTTAGCGGCGGCAACCCCGTGGGTCTCCGACGATGAGCGAAAGCGTGCAATTCAGGACCTACTTGATTGGGCGGTCTTGACAAAACAGCCGCGCTTAAACGGTTACGCGCTGTTCGCAGGTAGCGATTTCGACCTGGAAGACGCGATTTCAAGGGCGCGGGCGCCACTTACACCGGATCAAGTACGCGGTATTCCGCAGCGCGTAGGGATGGGGTTTGTTGCAGCGAAACGCCATTACTTTAGAACCGGAGCACTCCGCACATTTGAAATTGCGATCCATCTAATTTCAGACTCGGACAAGCCCGCCAAAATGGCAGCAGACATTGCTGCGAAACAGGGTGCGGGAGCTGGGACAATCGTGCTAATGCTCGGCAGCGGCTCTCAGGATGCAGTTGAAATTGATCGTGTCTGCAAGTCAATTGCTAAAGAACTTCATAAGTTAGGCGCCATTGCGGCTGTAGGTGGGGCGACCAGAAGTTATGGTCTCCGCGAAAGCGCACTTGAGTTGTTTGCAGTCGAGCGGGTGCATCGTGAATATCCTCAGCTTGAGGGTGATCGCATTGCTCGCCGCGAAGTCGCCGGCAGACGGTCGGCCGCCGTTGATAGCGTTCATCGTGATCTGGAAACTGCTTTAGATGCTGCTCGCTGGTATCTGACACCTGATCCCTCCAAGCCGCTTCGTGAGCCGTTGGCGATTGTCGCTACCGAACTTGCAGACAGCACCTTCGCAAAGGCGCCAATTCTACAAAGCGAGCTTCTTCAACGAGACAAACCTTCGGCCAGTGCGATGGCTGGGTTGCGCGCTCTGCTACATGCAATGGTAAAAAAGTCAGACTCGCCGGACCTTGGTATTGATGGCTACCCAGTCGAGATGGGTCTTTACCTCACAGTGATTAAGCCTTTCGGCCTCCACCAAGAGGTCAAACCTGGAAAATTTGATTTTTCTGGACCTGACGACAGCGAAGCGGGTAAAAGTTTGATCACGGCTTGGGAGGAACTGGACAGGGTCAAGGATATCTCCCTTGAAGCGCTTTATAGCGTCTGGTCAAAGCCGCCCTATGGAATGAAGGCGGGCATTATGCCAGCACTGGCCCTTGCACATCTGTTAGCCAGTCGCAACCGCTTGGCCGTGTATGTCGAAGGTGTCTTCCAAACAGCCTTGGACGAAGTTTTTGTTGATAAGATGCTTCAGAAGCCTGCAGATATACGGCTTCGCCGTATCGATAGGTCCATCCGCGAAATGGCCTTCTTGAACGGGCTATCTACGCGGCTGGGTCTTGGCGATGAAACGTCATCTCTCCCTATCGCCCAAGCAATTTTTCGACGGTTTGCATCCCTCCCGACGTACTCTAAGCGGACGGAGACGGCAAGCGCATCAACACTTCGAGTCCGGTCGATCGTGTTGAAAGCGACTGATCCAGAAGCGTTGTTGTTTGAGGACCTGCCAGGAGCTTTGGGGGACGATTTGTCGGCTGATTTGGTCTACCAGTCGCTTGTTGAGCTGGAAGGACTGTACGGCGTGTTGCTGTCTCATCTTAAGGCGGCATTAGCTCGCGCTTTGGCAGTTGACCCGCATAGCTTCGCAGGCCTCAAAGATCGCCTGCAACCGATCAAAAACCTCACCAATGATTTCCGATTCGATGCGTTCGCGATGCGAGCGGCCGCGTTCGATGGAGAGGAGGGCGACGTCGAAGGCATTGCCAGTCTTTTGATCCATAAGCCTGCTCATAGCTGGTCGGATCGCGACCGCGACCAAGCCTTCCTCGAACTCGCGAGGTATGGCCGGCAGTTCCGCGAACTTGAAGTTTTAGCGGCCGTGCGGAACCGCCACTCCAATACCGAAGCGCTCGCGCTCGTCGTCGGCGTTGATCCTAAGATGCCACCTCTGTTGCGACGCTTTATCCTCACTGAGGCCGAACGATCTGAAGCTACTGACCTCGCGGAACGATTACTCAAGACTCTCAGTAGCGACGGCCAGCATGGCCGCATACAATTTGCGGCGCTGGCTAGGGTGGTGGCCAGTCTAGCCGCCGCAAACGATGAAACGGAGGTTGCATGACCCATTCTGAACGGCACATATTAGGTGTATCTGGCGGGCGAGACAGCGCGGCTTTGGCAGTTTATATGCGCCAGCATTATCCTGACCTTCCACTGGAATACTTTTTCACCGACACCGGCAAGGAATTGCCAGAAGTCTACACCTTCCTTGATCGCCTTGAGGGCTTTCTAGGCAAGCCAATCCTTCGCCTGAATCCTGATCGTGACTTCGACTTCTGGTTAGATGAGTACGGCCACTTTTTGCCCTCGGCAAGGACTAGGTGGTGCACCCGTCAATTAAAGCTGCGCCCGCTTGAGCAATGGATTCGCCCCGATCTGGAAAGCGGGACAATAATCCATTCTTACGTGGCTATCCGAGCCGACGAACCAACTCGCGAAGGCTATCAGGCCACGCACCCAAATATGCGGGTTCATTTGCCCCTGCGTGAAGCCGGTATCGATCGGCAGGGCGTAATCGAAATGCTAGATCAGGCAGATGTAGGCGAGCCCGAATACTACAAATGGCGATCTCGGTCAGGGTGCACTTTTTGCTTTTTCCAGCAAAAAATCGAATGGGTGCGACTGGCGGAACACCACCCAGATCGATTCGAAGAGGCAGTACGTTACGAGAAAACCGCGTTAAAAGACGGTTCGCCCTTTACCTGGAGTCAAGGCGAGAGCCTGCCGGAACTTATCGAACCAGCACGTGTCGAACAAATAAAGGCTGACTATGAGCGCAGAGTCGCGCGCCTTCGCGACCGTCGCAACCGCAATCCGTTGGCGGTCGGCCTGCCGGAGTCTGTAGACGATATATATGGGATTGACGAGGCCGCTGGTGGCTGCGTTATCTGTCACAAATAAACGTAGCTGCTATTTTCCATCGCCAAGAGCTTTCAGCGCTGCGAATAGGGCAATGCGTTTCTGCTCTACGCATGGTTTGGATGGGGTGCCAATATCGACAGTGTCATCGATCTTACCATTCCTTGAGCGTATAACCATCCTAGCATGCGCGATCCAACAATCTTGGGGCACAAATCCATAGTTTGCTCGGACGTAAGAGACGATTTCCTTGTTGGTTGCCATTTGCTTCCTCAACAACCAATTGCTTCATCTAGGGAGGCTGCGAAGGCCTTGCCGTTGACAGGCCTTCGAGCGCTCTTGTGTTGGAGGGCCATTACTAGTGGGTCAAATAACCAATCAGGCCCTGTCCAATCTTCTTGACATAACAGACCACTCGGATGTCGGCCTGTGACAACGTACCAAAACACAGCAGCAAGCTGAAACACATCCGAAGCTTCGCAAATCGCATCACTTTGACCGATGCGACGGTTATGTGCTTCCGGCGATAACCAAAATTTCGGTCCCAAGACTTGATCGGCCGGCGTCATATCTACGTCTTTGGCTTGAGAATATTTGCAAAGGCCGTAATCGCTCAGCAACCATCTATCGCCCGAAATCAAGATGTTTTCCGGCTTTATGTCGCGATGTATCGCTTTCGCATGTAATTCGGCAAGACCGCGCGCCAAGCCTCGAAATTGACCGACGTACACTTCAGATGGAACGTTTGAACCCTTTACTATATTCGAAAGATTGCCTTCGGCTATTTCCATTATAATAAACGGTAGTCTCGCGCTGCGATTGGCGGCACCCGCTCGGCCCGTGCCTCGATATTCTATGATGTGGTCGTGGCGCAGCTCCTTGAGAAGCCGAGCCTCTTTAAAGAACCGGTTTCGAGATCTTTCGCCTCGTTGCATTAAGAATTTGACGGCGTATTCATTGCCGGAACTGCGCTCGATGCACTTGAACACAGAAGCATTTCCACCGCGCGCCAACCATTCTCCGACTATGTAGGTGCGGCCCTCTTCCGTTATTAGCTCATCATCGATTTCGAAGTACTGCCCCTTTCGGAGTTCTTCGGGATCAAAGAAAACAAAACTACTCATTTTCGCCCTCTACCGGGCGCTCGATGATGAGCAAATCACCACTGTCACCAATGCACTCCGCGTGAACCCAGGCCGCATTGCTGATTTGAAATGCCTTCGCCGACGCATCCCACCCAATAAAATCTTTTCCCTTTTCATACTCTACCAGGTCATCACAAACGGGACATTCATACTCAATCGGCTTACAAATGCCCGCACGGTCCGCTTCCACACAATCCTCGAACACCCTGTAGTATAGACCTCTGTAAGCATCGCTCGCAGGGAGTCCTATATAAGTTCCAGACAGTAAACCCTTTAGAAAATTCAATCGCCATTTCCTGCTCGAAGCAGAATTCGCCTGCGACACACATTTAATTGCGTATTCGCTGAATATGCCCACCGTCGCCTCTGGCCTTATGCCGAGATCGAGCAGACGGATGTCGTCCCTGAGATCGCTCAAGTCCTTCCCCGCCAAGTCATGGCCCTCTTGGCGCAGCTCATCAATTGCTAGGAATAAACTATAGAAATCAGCTTTCTGCCGAAAGCGCGTTTCACGAATATTCCCCGGTATATCTTTAAAAATTTCGCCGATGTCCGCGATCGCTTCGTTGAACCGCTTGACGATTTTCTTCCGATCTTCAACCGGCCAATTAGTATATTTTATGTAATAATTGTCTAACTCGACCTTTTTATCCAGCGTTCCATCTATAAGACCGGCAATTAACTCTGAACTATACTCTGCGTCCGCGTAGCGCCTTCGGTCCGTGGGCGAGAAAATTCCTGCTGTTTCAAAAAAAGGGATCACCGATAGTTCTTCGGAAACAGTCAGGAAATCACCCGGATAATCAGCCCGTCGCAATTCCTGCTTCGTCAATGGAACGGTGTATTTATTGACGCGCATGTACACATCGCGCACCTCCCGATCAGTCGGGTTATCCGCCTCATTGAAATCGATACGATATCTTAAAAAGCTATCGACTTCATCCGGCGTGAAATCTTGAAATCGCTTACCTAGGTGAGGGCCTTCGTAAGGAGCTTCGAGCGAGAACTCATTCCTCAAAAAGCCGAGAATTGCAGAAATGCGCTGCTGACCATCGATTACTTGGCGATGGACGCTCCCGTTCTTAATTGTCTTGGCCAAAAATATCTTCGGTAGGGGAATGTCACTGAGGATGGAATCGATCAACATGATCTTGGCACTGTGCGCCCAAACTTCGCGACGTTGGAAGTCGGGTTGCAATTCTAACCGTTTAGCATCACTCCAATCCCGAACATCAGCAATTGGATGAGGGCTGATGTTCCAATGAACCATGTTAAAGTTTCCGTCCGAAGGTTAAGGGGTCTCGCGTGTCAGCAAAACCTACGACCTTGCTCTGTCAACACATCTCCGCGCAACCTATCTTCGGAAGCCGATTCTCGCAACTGGACCCAATGACAACGTCGGTGTGATTTTGGCCAAATCTAAGAACTTTTGGTGAACGTTGGTGCGTTCCACGCTGTCGCTGCGTCGGGCTTTTGAGGCCAGCCGGCTGATGGTTGCTCTGTGAACGCGGAACAAACGAGCCAGGTCGGCGGCCGAGCGTCCGGCATTCAGCATGTCCAAAATCTCTCGCTGCTGGGCGGGGGCGAGCTTAGTTGGCTGGCCTCCACCATTGCCTCTGGAGCATGCGGCTTCTTGGCCCTCGGCTGTTCGAGTGCGAAGCTTTGTGCGTTCAAAGTTGCCAATCGACTGCACCATTTGCATCAGTATACGGTCAGAATCTCCTGATTTGTCAGTACCGTCTCTCAGTGACCGGAAGTACGCTCCGCAGTTGTTTATTTTGTTGAGAATACCAGAGAGATCTCCGAGTGAACTCGCGATCCGATCCAGCTCGGTGACGACAACGACGTCTTCAGGGCGCAAATCATCGAGCATTTGCTTGAGTTGCGGGCGGTCCCTGCGGCCACCGGTCGGGAATTCCGCGAAGGGTTTTTCACACCCGGCGGCCTTCAGGGCATCAACTTGCGGGGTCGTATCCTCGGCCTCGGATTTCAAGATGCGGGCGTAACCGATCAACATGCACAACCCTGTTGCATACCTGCCAATTGCGCAACAGGGTTCCGCACGCGGCCAGTGGTTCGGACGTTCGCCCATGACTTTTTAAGAAAAATCGCACAACATATTGATATTGCGCCATATATTTCCCATAATATATCTTATGAGCCAAATTTTTGTAGCCGGGTGGACTCTATTTTGAAGTGCGAATGATCAACCAAATCAGTCGTCTCTTCAAAAGCGAGATATACCATTGGTCATCATTACCGCCACATCGACATGGCTGAGCGCCGGCAGATCATGAAGCTGGACGGCTCTAAAAACCGTTTGATCTCATGGCCTCTGAACATTAAAGGGACACGGGATTACGGTAGGAACGGAATGGGCCTGAAGCCTTCATCATCGAGCGCCGGTTCGTCCTCCCAGATGTAGTCCCCGGTGAGGTTGATGTGCTCCCAACCGAGAGGGGAGAGTGTCGACAGCCATTCATCGGGAACCTGCTGCCCACGGTCGCGCAGCGCGGCGACGGCCCGGCCCATATGAACGCTGTTCCAGTAGATGATAGCCGTCACCACGAGGTTCAGCGCCGACGCCCGGATGGACAAGTTCTCCTGGCTGCGATCGCGGAACCGGCCAAGACGATGAAGGTTGACGGCCCTGACGAGGGCGTTACGGGCCTCACCCTTGTTCAATTCTGCGGTCGTTTGTTTGCGGAGGTCCTTGTCGTTGATCCACTGCAGGGTGAATAGCGTGCGCTCGATTCTGCCCAACAACCTCATTGCATTGCTCAGGCCTTGCCGCTTGGGGGCGGAACTCAGTCGTTTCAGCAGGAGGGACGACGATACGGTCCGGGTGCGTAACGACGTCATCATATGCAGGATGTCGTCCCAGTAAGGGGCGATCTGGCTGGCATCAAGACGATCACCCATCACATCGTGAAGAACGCTATAGTCTTTCGCCGGCCGAAAGCCGTAAAGGCAGCGGCCATCGAGATTGGGGATACGCGGGTTGAAGGCATAGCCTAAAAGGTGGCAGGTCGCGAAGACGAGATCGTTGACGCCACCGCCGTCGACGTGGTGGCGCGTGACGGCCTGCCCCGTAGGCGTTTCGAGAAGGGCATCGAGCACATGCAGCGCCTCGCTCGCGGTCGCAGCCATGACGCGGGTGTGATAGGGCGCATAGCGGCCGCTGATCGCCGTGTAGAGTTTGATGATCGGATCTCGACCGTAATGGGCATTCACTTCGCCGGCGTTCTCGGCGGCCGCACCCAAAAAGATGTGCTGACCGTCGGAAGAAGAAATCGTAGGTGAGCCGAAAACCGTAGCGAACGCGTCCCCATGCTGGGCCTCGATCAGCTTCGCCAGCGCCAACGCGAAGGTATCCTCCCGGAAGTGCCAGATAGCTGTTTGCTGTAGCTGCCGGCGTGTGCGGCCAGGGCTGGCCTGAGCCATCTTGCTAAGACCGAGATTGGTTGCTTCAGCGATGAGCGCTGTGAACAGGGCGCGCTTGTCCGCACAAGGGCGCCCCGTCTGGAGATGCTCGAACGTTTCCGCAAACCCCGTCATCCGATCGACGTCCATCAGAAGATCCGTCAACCGGACCGTCGGCATATGACGGGACAGCAGCCCGGCAAAGGCCACCGCTTGCTCACTTTCCTCAGTGAAGACAGCTGGTACGCGAAGGCCTTTGGCGCCGATGCGGGTATCGCCCCGATTGTCTGCAAGATGCTTCGCGGCTGTCTGAAGGGCCGTCTCAAGTTCTGCCTTGCGCGCCGCGATATAGTCCCAGAAATTCGGGTTTATAGCGATGGGCAGCGTGCCTGACTTTTGAATCAATTCGAACTGGCCGCGTGGAAGCAGATAGGTTTCAATGGTCTGATAGGCCCTTGAGCCGACAACCGTCACGTCGCCCGACGCGAGGCGCGCCTTCAGCTCCAGCATAAAATGGATTTCCATCATCTTGTGATCGATACCGCCGTCGACCATCATGATCTGCTGACGGGCCCGCAAGGGTACAAACGGGAGGAACCGCGCAACCCAATCCGCCTCGGTCATTCGGCCCGGACTGCGGTGCCACCGCTGGCTCAATTCAAGGAGCGCCTCAACCAAGCCCTGATAACCGGCGGACGCCTTGAACTCGAAGGCCGCCAGAAACGGCGACGCGTAGCGCCGCACAGCCGCATATTCGGCACGTAACTCGACGAGGAGGTTGTTCTCGGCAGAAAACCGGCGTGTTGGATTGATGCTGCCGACGATCCTGCGGATCTCATCCCAGGTGGTGAAGGTGGTGATGGCAGGATCAAGCGCACGCCCAGTGTCATGAGCGTCGACAAGAACGACCGCCAGATCGCGCAGGAAGGCCATCGCGTCCTGGCTATTCAGCGCCTCCTCCTGGGCGCGCTCCTCACGCCGGCGATGGGCGCGGCGGACAGAGCGGGCGATCAGGGCCTCGAACATGTTGATCGCTTGATCGGTAAGGTCCAGCCCCAGCTCAAACACGGTCGCGGCCAATGTCGTGTAGCGTCGCGGCGCATTCATTTGCCTGTAGTTCTGCGCCGTCAGGCGCTTGCCTTCAGCCGCCAGATTGACCCTGCGCTCCATACCGATCAGTTCCGCGGTCTTAGGGGTTATGTCGATCTCACGAATAAGATCCAGACGCTGAATGATCGCGATCATTGCCCGGCTGCCTTGCGGACCCGGCGGTTCGCGCAGCCATGAGATCTGATGCTGGCGCCCATGTACCGGCTTATCCGAGACCAGCGCATCGAGTGCGCCTATGGCGAGGTCTGTCAGCGAGCCGTGGACGCCCTCGTAAAGATGGCTCTCCGCCTGATGAAGGGCTTGCGCCACCAACCGTTCCAATACGGTAACGCCTGGAATGATGATCCGGCGGCGCCGCATCTCCTCCGCCAGTGAGAATACCAGCGGGCGGGCCTTGGGTGACGCGATCGCCATGCCGCGCACCCAGTTCAATAATTCGGCCCGATGAGGCTGGGTCATTTCCTGAAAGCCGTAAGCTCGCCTAAGGACGTCCAGATGTTCGGAACGCGTTGCCGCTCGCTTGCAGGCATCCAGTAGCACGTCCGGACGGGTCGCTAATTGCTCGGCAAGGAACTGCACGGCCTCCGCAGGGATGGTGTCGCCGGCAGCGATCAGGCGGCCAGGGTAACGCAGGGAGCAGAGTTGCAGAGCCAGCGCAAAGCGGGTCTCGGCCTTTCGTCGCGTATTGACCAGGATGAGGTCTTCCGGATGGAGCGTCCAGTGCTCGATCAGTAAGGGCTCGTCGGTGGGGTGCGAAAGCAAACCCGCACGCTCTCTGGCCGTGAGGATGGATTTTCTGGGCATTGTCGGGACCTCGGCAGCGGAGGTTCATCTTTGCACGCTTGACATTGCATCAATATATCATTATAGCGCGATATATGGATAAAAAGGCAGCAACACAGGCATTCGCCGCCCTGAGCCAGGAAACCCGGCTCGATGTTCTTCGTTTGCTCGTTCGGGTGGGGCCGGAAGGCCTGCCGGCAGGAGATATCGGCGAACGACTGGGCGTGAAACAAAACACCATGTCGGCCAACCTGTCGGTCTTGCAGCAATCGGGTCTGCTGCGAAGCGAGCGGGAAGGGCGGTCGATCCGCTACTTCGCGGACTATGATGGTCTGCAAGGGCTGTTGTCGTTCCTGCTGGAAGACTGCTGTGGCGGCCGCAAGGAGTTATGCGAGCCGCTGATCCAGAAAATCGTCTGCGCCTGTTAGGCGGGAAACACACTCATGTCGAAACCCTACAACGTGTTGTTCATCTGCACGCAGAATTCTGCGCGCTCAATTCTGGCTGAGGCGATCGTAAACACCAGCGGTCAGGGGCGCTTTCGTGCGTGGTCGGCAGGGTCGCGGCCCAGTGGCTCGGTCAATCCCCATGCCCTCGCGCTGCTGAGCAGCCTGGGCATCGATACCGCATTCGCGCGCTCCAAAAGCTGGCACGACTTTGCATCTGATGACGCACCGAAGTTCGATTTCGTTTTTACGGTCTGTGATCAGGCCGCGCTCGAACCCTGCCCGATGTGGTCCGGCAGTCCGTTGAGCGCCAACTGGAACGTACCCGACCCGGCCGCAATGACGGGAACCGAAGCCGAAATCGGACTGGCCTTCAGCGATACCTTCCGCCTGCTGCAAAACCGCATCCGTCTGTTCATGAACCTGCCTGTCGAGAGTCTTGATCGCATCTCGCTGCAAAAGCGCGTCGACGACATCGGCAAAGCCTGAGTGAGATTTCATAATGGGTAAATTCGAGCGCTATCTTTCAATCTGGGTCGGATTATCGATCCTCGCGGGCGTGGTCTTGGGCCATCTGTTCCCTCCCGTATTTCAAACGGTCGCGCACCTGGAATACGCGCACGTCAATCTGGTGGTGGCCGTGCTGATCTGGGTGATGATCTTCCCCATGATGATCAGTATCGACTTCTCGACCATCGGCGAGGTTCGAAAAAAGCCCAAGGGCCTGATCATCACCTTCTTCATCAGCTGGTTCGTCAAACCCTTCAGCATGGCCGCCCTGGGCGTGGTGTTTCTCCAGTATATCTTCGCGGGCTTTATCCCGGCAGAAGACGCCAAATCCTATATCGCCGGATTGATACTGTTGGGGGCCGCACCCTGTACAGCGATGGTCTTTGTGTGGAGCCGGCTGGTCAAGGGCGACGCCAACTATACGCTGGTGCAGGTTTCGCTGAATGATCTCGTGATGATCGTGGCCTACGCCCCCATCGTCGCCCTGCTGCTCGGTGTGACGAATGTGGTGGTGCCGTGGGACACCCTGATCCTGTCGGTCGTGCTCTATGTCGTCATTCCGATCGTCGCGGGCTATCTGACCCGCAAGGCGCTACCCGCCGCCAGGGTCGACGGTTTGCTCGATGCCCTGAAGCCGTGGTCGATCATCGGCCTGTTGGCGACCGTCGTCCTGTTGTTCGGCTTTCAGGCGCAGGTGCTGCTGGAAAAGCCGCTGGTGATCCTGATGATCGCCATGCCGATCCTTCTGCAAAGCATCCTGATGTTCTTCCTGACCTTCAAATGGATGTGCAAGGTCAAGATTCCGCACAACATCTCCGCACCCGCCGCCCTGATCGGTGGCTCCAACTTCTTCGAACTGGCCGTCGCTGTCGCCATCAGCCTGTTTGGTCTGCACTCCGGCGCGGCCCTTGCCACCGTCGTCGGTGTTCTGGTCGAGGTGCCGGTCATGCTGTGGCTGGTGAAGGTCGCCAACAAACAAACGTACGAGGTCTAAGATGCAGCCGGTAATCTATCACAACCCGGACTGCGGCACCTCGCGCAACGTCCTGGCCGTAATCCAGGCCGCAGGCTACGAACCCGAGATCATCGAATATCTGAAGGTGGGCTGGAACGCCGACGAGCTTCGCAATCTTCTGGCCTATGCGGGCCTGACACCGAGGCAGGCGCTGCGGGAAACCAAGTCGCCCGCCAAGGAACTGGGTTTGCTCGATCCGGCCGTGACCGACGACGTGATCTTCGAGCAGATGCTGGTGCATCCGGTCCTTGTCAACCGGCCCATCGTCATCACCGATAAGGGCACAAAGCTGTGCCGCCCGTCGGAGGTCGTGCTGGACCTGCTGGACACCTGGCCCAAGGGGCCGTTCCTCAAGGAAGACGGGACGGAAATGATCAACAGCGCCGGTAAGCGCGTCGGTTTGCCTGGGTTGCCGAACATGGACGCCGAGAGCTTTCAGGCAATAGACGAGACCAAGCTGTTCGCGCCCGAGCCAATGCATCACGCGCCGCGCATTTTGCTGCTCTATGGATCGGTGCGGTCGCGTTCGTTCAGCCGTCTGGTCTCCGAGGAAGCCGCTCGCATCCTCAACCGCTTCGGGGCGGAGACGCGCACCTTCAACCCGTCGGGCCTGCCGCTGCCAGACGACGCCGATGTCAGCCATCCCAAAGTGCAGGAACTGCGCGAACTGGTGCAATGGGCCGAAGGCATGGTCTGGTGTTCGCCCGAGCGGCATGGCGCCATGACCGGCGTCATGAAATCCCAGATCGACTGGATACCGCTGGCGCTGGGATCGGTTCGTCCCACCCAAGGCAAGACCCTAGCGGTCATGCAGGTCTCGGGCGGCTCGCAATCGTTCAATGCCGTCAACCAGCTACGCGTGCTGGGCCGCTGGATGCGCTGTATCACCATTCCCAATCAGTCATCCGTCGCCAAGGCCTTCACCGAGTTCGACGAACACGATCGGATGAAGCCGTCCTCTTATTACGACCGCATCGTCGATGTCATGGAGGAACTGGTGAAATTCACCCTCCTGACCCGCGAACGGGCCGACTGCCTCGTCGACCGCTATTCCGAGCGCAAGGAAAGCGCCGAAGAGCTATCGAAGCGCGTCAATCTCCGCTCTATCTAAGGCCGCCGCCATGAAGGTTCTCTTTCTCTGTACGGGTAACTCCTGCCGCTCGATTCTCGGAGAGTTCACCTTCAACCATCTTGCGCCGAGTGGCTGGCGTGCCATGAGCGCCGGGAGCCGCCCGACGGGCTATGTCCATCCGAGATCACTGGCGTTGCTGGAAAGCGAAGGCATCTCGACGCAAGGCGCGTCCAGCAAGTCGTGGGAAGATCTGCCGGAGGTGCCGGATATCGTCATCACTGTCTGCGGCAGCGCTGCCGGAGAGGAATGCCCGGCCTATATCGGCACTGTTCTGCGCACCCACTGGGGCGTCGAAGACCCGGCCCATGTGACCGGCACAGAGGCGCAGATCAATGCCGCCTTCCGCAAGGCCTATACGATCCTGCGGGCGCGTATTGAAGCCTTTCTGGCGCTGCCGCTCGATAGGCTGGCGTCCGACCGAGGGGCCTTCAAAACCGCGCTCGACGAGATTGGCCAGTTGATGCCGACAGACGAAGCGGGCGTGTTCACGCTGATCGATCCGCGCGACGGTGATCTGGTCGCGGCGCTGGCCGCTGCCGGATTGCCGACCACGGACTTAGGCACAGCGCAACAGGCGTTTTGGCGTCATAGCGCTGGCGGTGAAGTTCGCGGTTTTGTGGGCATCGAGGCTTACGGCAAAGCCGGACTGTTGCGCTCGCTGGTCGTCCCGCAAGCCCAACGCGGCAAGGGTCATGGCGTTCGGCTCATCGACTTTGCCGTGGCGCAGGCCGATCGCGGCGGTTTGACGGAACTTTGGCTTCTGACCGACACGGCGGCTTCCTTCTTCGCGCGTGCGGGGTGGACACCGAGGCTCAGGGCCGATGCGCCCGACGACATTCAGTCCAGTGCCGAGTTCGCAGGGCTTTGCCCGTCCAGTGCATCCTGTTTTTCGCTTAGCGTTCCGGCCTACCTGTAGGCGGGCACCACTTACATATTCTGGGGGTTTCATGCGTCTGTTCCGATCTCTGACGGGGCCGAAGGCCCGATCCTGCGCGTCCATCATGGCGGGCGTTTTTCTGGCGCCTAACGGGGCGTGGGCCGAGACCCCGGTCGATGACCGCTGGCGGGTGAAGGTGTCGGGCGAAGCGCGAGGCCGGTACGAGACGCTGTCCGGGCAGTTCCGCGCGGGTGGCAAGGGCGGCGATCAGCTTCTGGCGTTTCGCACCCTGATCAAGGCCGAAGCCAAACGCGGGGCCTGGACCTTCGCGGCCGAAATGCAGGACTCGCGTAGCTATCTCGGTGACGCCGGCACGGCCTATTCGACAAGCTGGATCAACCCCGCCGATCTGCTTCAGGCCTATGCCGAGGTGGAGGTCAAGGATCTGCCCAGTCAGACCACAACGTCTGTCCAGATGGGGCGCATGACGCTCGACATCGGCAGCCGTCGCCAAGTGGAGCGGGTCGAGTTCGCCAACGTCATCTATAACTACACTGGCGTTCATGTACGATCGCGCACACCGGGCGGGGCGCAGTGGCACGCGCTCGACGTCGTGCCGGACAGCGCTGGCACCCGGCCTGACGGCGGAACTGTTCGTGTACGGGCTCGATGAGCGCGATGCCAAGGACAATCCGACGCCGAACCGGCACTACACGACGCCGGGTTTCCGCGTGTCCCGCGCCCCCAAAACCGGCCAGTGGGATCTGGATGTCGAAGGCGCGTGGCGGTACGGCACCCGCCGCAATACCAGCAATGCTAGCGACCGGCGCGATCTGAAGGTGCGCGCTTGGACGCTGCACGCCCACCTGGGCCGCACATTCGATATGAAATGGCAGCCGCGACTGGTGCTGGACTACGACTATGCCAGCGGCGATAAGAACCCGACCGACGGTCGCTACGATCAGTACGAGCGCCTGTTCGGCTCCCGGCGCACCGATCTCGGCAATACCAGCATCCACGGGCCGTTGACGCCCGCCAATATAAACGCGCCGGGGTTCAGGATCGAAGTGAAGCCGAATGCGCGCACCGATGCGCGTGTGGCCTACAAAGCGGCTTATCTGGCGTCCGATACCGATAACTGGGTGGTCGCCGGCGTTCGCGATCCGCAGGGCCGTTCGGGTTCGTTCATCGGCCACGCCGTCGACAGCCGCGTGCGCTATTGGTTCAAGCCGAAGCATCTGCTGGGCGAAGTTGGGGTGTCCCTGCTCCTCGATAGCGCGGTCGGTCGCAATGCGCCCAACGGCGCGCGTCAGGGCGATACCGCCTTCAGCTATTTGCAGCTTACGAGCTATTTTTAAGCTGAGGTTGAAAGCGGAATATAACGCAATTTCCCATAAGTTTACTTATGCGAAAAATTATAACTCATTGAAATTAAATTATATTTTAAGGAATTTGGTTTAGAGTGGCCGCAGTATACGCACTGCGGCCACCCCTCTAATCGAGGAACCCAGCCCTAGTTCTTGTGGTCCTTATGGGCGTCCGGTTGATCCGCCTTGTCCTTGTCGCAGCAGCAGCACGTTTCCATGGCTTCGCAACAGGATTTGACGGCGTCCTTGACCGCTTCCGGGGCGGCCGCATAGGCGGCACCGGCGGCAAACAGGGCAACAAAAGCAGATGTGATGATGATACGTTTCATCGGATAACTCCGTTAGATAGATTGAATGTAAGGTGTCTTATCTATCGGAGGATCAGCGCGGAGGCGGCACACGTGGGCCGAAGGTAATCCCGCCATAGTGGGCCGAATTGACGGTAAAGGTCAGGGCATCCGTCTTCATAACCACTAAGAAGTCATAGGACGCCGGTGCGATGACCGGACACTGAAGACCACAGGCCTTGCCGACGGCGGGCGCCTTTTCTGGACAGCAGGGCATCTCCGGTATTTCGTTCGCGGAAACGGCCCCCATCGCCGGATGGTTCATCATCGTCTCGGCGGCCGCCGGCGTGCTGACACACAGGATCATGGCCATCAGACCCATAATCATCGAGACAGCGTTGAAGCGGAGACGGCGTTGCATGAAATCGAATGTATAGCGGCTTTGACGTTTGGCCAACTGGACCTCATGCGCCCTGTGGTGCGGGCGCCAGCGACTCTATGATGGCGCAGTCGGCCACGATGTTGCAGTGGCAACTCTCGATCACCTGATCTAGCACGGTCTTTAGGGACTGAAGGTCTTTGATCTTTCGCTCCACCTCGTCCCGATGGGCACGGGCGATCACATCGACGGCCGCACACGACTGCGACCGGTCGTCAGAGAGCGTCAACAAGGCGCGCACCTGGTCGAGCGAAAAGCCCAGATCGCGCGCCCGACGGATGAAACTTAGCCGGTTCAAATGCGCGGGTTCATAGGCCCGGTAGTTACCTTGGGTTCGACTGGGCTGAGGGAGCAAACCATTCTTTTCGTAAAAGCGGATCGTTTCAACCTTGGTGCCCGTGGCGCGTGAAAGATCACCGATCGACAGATGTGCGGAACTCATGGCTTGACCCTATAGCGACTATAGGGTGTATATATCCAAGCCTGTTCCGTCCGTCGAGGTCTTGATATGGCGTCTCCCTCCCCCATCCGTCTACGCGTCGAAGGCATGGACTGCGGCGCGTGCGCGCTCAAAATTGAAACCGCGGTCAATCGACTGCCGGGCGCCAGCGATGTCGCCGTGTCCTACCAGAACGAGACGCTCGTTCTCAGTCTGGATGAGGACCTGACCCCTGCGGCGAAGCTCCAAGACCAGATTCGCAGCCTCGGATATGTACCGTCCGCACTGGCCGAAGAGACGCGTACGCTTCCAGCGGTAAAGAGCGCCGTGCCCTGGTGGAAAACCGGTAAGGGCAAACTGGTTTTGATGACCGGTCTGATGTTGGCCATCGGGCTGGGATTGGAACGCCTGCTCCCCTCCTACGCGCTCTACATCACCTCCATCGCCGCCCTGATCAGCGTGTTTCCGTTCGCACGCCGTGCGGTTTCGGGCGCGCTGGCCGGCTCACCCTTCTCCATCGAAACCCTGATGTCGGTGGCCGCCATCGGTGCGGTCTTAATCGGTGAAGGCGAAGAGGCCCTGACGGTCGTCTTCCTGTTTGCCGTCGGTGAGGTTCTTGAAACCGTTGCCGCAGGGCGTGCTCGCGCGGGTATCGAGGCCCTGATCGGTCTGGTTCCTCGCACCGCCCGTGTCGAACGCGATAGCGGCGTCGAAGAAATCCAGGCGGACGCTTTGGAAATAGGCGATATCGCCATCGTCCGGCCCGGCGATCGTATCCCCTCGGACGGAGAGGTGGTTGAAGGTGAAAGCGAGGTCGACGAATCGCCCGTGACCGGCGAATCTGTGCCCGTGTTCAAGGGATCGGGCGCAGACGTGTTTGCGGGCAGTATCAACGCTAATGGTACCCTGCGGGTGCGTATCACCCATAAGGCCGCCGACAACACCATTGCCCGCATCATCCACCTTGTCGAAGAGGCGCAGGAGAGTAAGGCGCCCACGGCACGCTTCATCGACAGGTTCAGCCTGTGGTACACACCGGCCGCCATGCTGGTGGCCGCCCTGATCATCGTCATTCCGCCCGTGCTCTTTGCTCAGGACTGGACGACGTGGATTTATCGGGGACTGGCGACCTTGCTCATTGCGTGTCCTTGCGCGTTGGTCATCTCAACCCCGACAGCGATTGCCTCGGGTCTGGCCGCCGGGGCGCGGCAAGGTCTGCTGATCAAGGGCGGCGCGGCACTGGAAACGCTGGGCAAGATCAAGGCGGTCGCGTTCGACAAGACCGGCACACTGACGCGCGGCAAGCCGCAGGTGACGGACATCATAGCCCTGACGGGTATGGTGGATGACTTTCTGGTGCGCGCCGCTGCCGTCGAAGCCAATACCAGTCACCCACTGGGCAAGGCCATTGTTGACGCCGCGCGCACCCGCGGGCTGGACATTCCCGCCGCCATTGGGGGTTCTACGGCCGTACCGGGCAAGGCGGTGACGGCGCGACTGAAGTCAGGTTTTGTCTCGGTCGGCTCCCCATCCTTTGCAGCTAGCAAGGCCGCGCTATCAGAAGAAACGACGGCCAGGATCAATGCCCTTGAGAAGGAAGGCAAGACCGTCGTGGTCGTCCTCAGCAGCAAGGTCGCCGAAGGGCTGATCGCCATACGCGATGAGTTGCGCGAGGACGCGAAATCCGCCGTCGCGGCCCTGAACGCGCGGGGAATACAGACACTGATGCTGACCGGCGACAATCGCCGGACGGCCGCCGCCATCGCGGCGCAGGTCGGCGTCGAGGCTGAGGCCGAGCTGCTGCCAGAGGCTAAACTCGCGCGGATTGCGCAGATCGCTACGGATAGCCCAATTGCCATGGTCGGTGATGGGATCAATGACGCGCCGGCTCTCGCGGCGGCCTCGGTCGGCATCGCCATGGGCGGCGGAACCGATGTCGCGCTTGAAACCGCCGACGCTGCACTGCTGAAGGATCGCGTCACAGGCGTTCCCCAGCTCATTTCCCTGTCCAGGGCAACGCTGGGCAACATCTGGCAGAACATCGCCCTGGCTCTCGGTCTGAAAGCGGTCTTCCTCGTTACGACCCTGACCGGTACGACGACCCTATGGATGGCGATCCTCGCCGACACCGGTGCGACCGTGCTGGTGACGCTGAACGCCCTGCGCCTTCTGGGGTTCGGGCGCCGAAAAGGCCACAAAGACAAACTGTGCGGCATAATGGACGCAGCAGAAAATCTGCTCGCGATCAAAACCGAGCTCAAAGCCCGGCGTTAGTGGATAAGCCAAGTCGGCTTCGCAGACGTGGACGTCACACTGCCAAGTCGATCCCCTAGGGCCTTTGTGGGTTTCTGCCCTTAGCTGTTTCAGGCTTGGAGGGCCCTCTGATCGCTCGGCGCAATCTATTCCAACACCACTATACCTGCATTACACCGCCTTTCCGACAGAAAGTGAGTTGAGGTCGAGAATGTCGGATCAGTGAGATGTTATATCACTTTTTAAATTCCGACATTTACGGAATAGGATCGTGTCCCGTGACGTGGTGTAACTGAGCGCTAGGCATCAGTGGTTTCCGGACGGGTCCGGATTTTCGTCAGCTTGCCACGGCTGGCATGCTGAGAACGGGATCATCGCTGAGTTGTGCGATGGTTTCAAGGGTGATGTAGCGGCCGCGTTGAACCGTCCACTCGTCGTTCTGCTCCAGCAAGATGGCGCCCACGAGGCGGATAATGGCATCGTCGTTCGGGAAGATGCCCACGACATCGCAACGGCGCTTGATTTCGCCATTGAGACGCTCAATCGGGTTTGTGCTGTGAAGCTTGATGCGGTGCTCCTTTGGGAAGGTCATGTAGGCCAGGACGTCATGCTCAGCCTCGTCCATGATCGTTGCCAGCTTTGGCATTTTGGGCCTGAGCTGATCGGCGACGTTTCGCCATTGTGCGCTGGCGGCTTCAGGCGTTTCCTGAGCGAAGGCGGTACCGATGAAGGCCGAGACGACCCGGCGGCCACTCTTGCCTGCATGGGCGCAGACATTGCGCATGAAGTGTACGCGGCACCGCTGCCAGGTGGCGTTCAAAACCTTCGATACCGCGCCTTTGATCCCGATATGTGCATCGGAGACGACCAGCTTGACGCCGCGCAGACCACGACGGGTCAGGTTGCGTAAGAACTCTGCCCAGATCGGTTCAGCTTCTGACGTGCCGACCTCCATGCCAAGAACCTCCCGGCGGCCGTGGGTATTGACGCCCACAGCGATGATGACGGCGACGGAGACAGTCCGGGCCCCACGGCGAACTTTCAGGTAGGTGGCATCGATCCAGATATAAGGCCATTCCCCCTCGATCGGACGATCGAGAAACGCCTTCACGCGCTCATCGATTTCCTCACAAAGGCGGCTGACCTGGCTTTTCGAGATGCCGCTCATGCCCATGGCCTTGACCAGGTCGTCGATAGACCGCGTCGAGATGCCCTGAACGTAAGCTTCCTGGATAACGGCAGTCAGTGCCTTCTCGGCCATGCGCCGTGGCTCCAGAAAGCTCGGGAAATAACTGCCTTTGCGAAGTTTCGGAATACGCAGTTCGACCGTGCCGGCGCGTGTTTCCCAATCCCGATCGCGATAGCCGTTGCGCTGGACCATACGTTCGCCGCTCTTCTCGTGGTAAGCCGCGCCGGTCACAGCGCCGACCTCCATTGCCATCAGGCGCTCGGCGGCAAAACCGATCATCTCACGCAACAAATCGCTGTCGGAGGTCTTTTCAACAAGCCCTTTCAGGGCCATCATCTCTTTGGTCATCGGTGGTTCTTTCGTCTCTGGAATGAGTGTAGGAACCCAAACCATATCCGAAAATCACTGATGACCAACCCGCGACGCTTCAGGCTCGCCTGGCCCTTGAATGGGGCCGCGAGCCTAGCGCTTCGCTCTTACCCAATTACACCACCCGGTGGGACACGACCCGGAATAGACCACAAAATGCGAAAACCCGCCATTGCGTAAGACAGCTATATCGACGTTCCCCGTCGCGTATCCACGCATTCTATGCAAGGCATGCGGTCGATGATGGCCATCGACCGCATCGGAAAAGCAGCTTTAAAAGAATGTTCGGATACCGATGACAACACTGGTCTGGTGCGACTTTTCGCCAGCCAGTTTCGCAAAATCCGCTGTCTTCCCGAACTTCTGGTCAAATGAAAAACCGACGTAAGGACCAAAGTTCCTCTTGACCTCGTATCGTAAACGCCAACCGAGTTCGACGTTGGACACTCCACTACCGATGCCAGTCTCATGCGAATCTTGGGCAGCAACGTTGATCTCGCCCCGAGTTTGCAAAACCCAACGCTGTGTCAGGCGAAGATCGTGGTAAATCTCACTGCGCCCTATCAGCTCGCCCTTGTTCGAAAGGAACAGGGCGTTCTCGTTCTCCAACCAAAATGGAAGCTGGGTTTCGGTTCCCAGCGTCAAGTAGGTCCGAGTGGGTGTTGGAGCGAAATCATGACGCACGCCGACCTGGAGATCGGTATATACGCCAATAGGGCGAGAATAGAGCGCCTGGAGCTCACCATCGCTGACCCCGTCTTTCGACGACCCCGTCCCTTCAGACTTCACTACAAAGCGATTAAGGTCCCCCCCATACCAAGCTTCGCCTGACCAGCGATAACCATTACCGCCCGAATTGCTCTGATATTCTGCAAGGTTGAGCATCATTTTCGATACGGTTGCGCCGCCGTGTTCCATGCGCAATTGCTTTACGGCCCGGTCCATTTCAGGCTTGCCAAAAAACCGATCCGCAACCCTGTCGGATGGCGCCGCTGGCGGCGGGCCCATGGGGATGCCCTCTTCACCATTCGGGCCCGGCATGTCCATTCCAGCCATGTCGCTCTGGTCCTGCAGCATGTTTGCCATGCCGCCATCTGCTTGGGCGTTATTGGCGGCCGCAGCGCCCATATCCATTTCAGCCATGGATTTGTCGCCCATATTCATGCCGGGCATGGCGTCAGGTTTCGCAGCGCCGTCCGCCTTTGCGTCACTCTTTCCCATGTCCATTTGACCAGACATATCCATGCCTGGAATTGAAGATATGTCAGTCGGAGTAGTGGCCGACGCCTTCTTCTTGGTGGCCCGCTTCACCGTCTTTTTAACGGCGGGCTTCTTCGCAGTTGTCTTTTTCGGTGCGGGTTTGGCAGCCGGCATTTGCATGCCTGGCATAGCCATGCCGGGCATGGCGGAATGGTCCTGAGCCACGGCAGGCATGGCGAACAAAAGCGGGGCGGCGGCAATGATCAGTGCACACTTCATTGAGCAGCTCCTTCGAACGGACGAACGGCAAACACCTGGAACATGCCTGCGTGCATGTGGTAGAGCATATGGCAGTGGAATGCCCAGTCGCCCGGCTCCGCCGTAAAATCCCAGGAAACTCTTCCCCCTGGAAGGACAATAACTGTGTGCTTTCTGGGCTTGTGTTCGTTGGGCGCACCGATCACCAGATCGAAGAAATGCCCGTGAAGATGGATCGGATGTGCCATCATCGTATCATTAATTAGCGTTACCCTGACCCTCTCGCCTTTTTCGAAGGTGTACGGCTTGGTGGAGTCGCTGAATTTTACGCCGTCGAAGCCCCAGATAAAGCGCTCCATGTTCCCGGTCAGGTGAATGTCCATGGCGCGCGTAGGCGTCCGAGGATCAGGGTTCGGTTGAAGTGACACCAAGTCCTTATAGACAAGCACACGATGACCAACACTATCCAGCCCTTGCCCGGCCTCGCCCGTCCTATCCACAGGCATGGGGGCGATCGTCTGCACACCCGGCCCCATTTTAACGCCGGGAGCGTTCAAAGGATTGCGCATGGACATATCCATTTGCATGCCACCGCCCTTCATATCGCCCATCGTATCAGAACCGCGTGGTTTCGGCGGCGCCATTCCAGCCACCGGCGCCTTCATCTCGGCCATACCCGACATGTCCATCGAACCGTGGTCCATGCCTTTCATTCCGGACATGTCACCTGGCGAAACACCGCCTTCCATAGACATACCGCCCATGGAGCCCATATCCATCCCCATGTCACGCATATTGCCAATCGGCCGTTTGCGAAGTGGCGGTACCTCGGCCGTCATCCCCGCTCGCGGCGCCAGGGTGGCACGCCCGTAGCCCGAACGGTCGACGGCTTCGGACATTATCGTAAAGGCCTTGTCTTCAGTCGGATGGACAATGACATCGTAGGTTTCCGCATTTCCGATCTGAAATTCATCGACTTCGACGGGACGAACCAACTGGCCGTCCGCCGCGACAACCGTCATCTTCAGACCTGGGATACGGACGTTAAACACCATTTGCGCGCCGGCATTAATGAAACGCAGGCGCACACGCTCGCCAGGATTGAACAGGGCCGTCCAGTTGTCGTCGGGGCCATGGCCGTTGACAAGAAACTTCAGGGCAGCACCGGTAACGTCTGAAATATCAGTAGGGTCCATGAGCATTTTGGCCCAGTCAAGCCGCTCAGCAAGGGTCTGATCCTCACCCTTCAACAAGCCAGCGACCGTTTGCCGCTGATAATTGAAGGCACCCGCCTCCTGCTTCAACCGCGCAAATATCATATGTGGGTGCATGTAGGTGAAATCGGACAGCATCACGACATATTCCCGATCCGACTGAACGGGATCGGCGTCGGCCGGATCGATAATGATGGGGCCATAATGGCCCATCTGCTCCTGGAGACCAGAGTGACTGTGGTACCAGTAGGTGCCGCTCTGAATGATAGGGAATTCATAAACGAAGGTTTCACCCGGTTTGATACCGGGAAAACTCACGCCTGGGACGCCGTCCATCTGGGGTGGAACAAGCAGGCCATGCCAGTGAATTGAGGTTTCTTCCTTCAGACGGTTCGTGACGGACAGCCTGACGTTTTGCCCCTGCTTCAGCCGCAATAGCGGCGCCGGCACCGTGCCATTGACCGTGACCACATGGCCCATTCGTCCGTCAAATTCCAAATGGCTTTCGGTCACATCAAGCGAAATATTTGGACCGGTCAGGCTGGGCAACTCGGCTAGGCCTCGAGTGGCGCTTTGCGCCCACCCCGGGAACATGGCCGTCAAAGCAGTTCCGCCGCCCATGGCAGCCACCGCGCGCAAAAGACCGCGCCGATCCAAATCCTTCATTGTGTTATCCCGTCAACTTGAAATACTTGATGCGGTAAACCGCTCTCTACGTATCTACGCGCCGGCGAAGCCTATCCCTCACTTCTAGATCAAAAAAGGACGTGAAGCTATGCGGTCGCTGGCGTCATGAATCCGCGACCAGATCTGCACCAAATTAACTGCGTTCGGCTAAGTTGTATATTCGCCGTGAGATCGCCTTGGCAAAAAGGTGGGATGGGCTTTCGACATATCGGTACATGACGGCTGATATCGCGAGTGATGCACCAAACCCGCAAATAACAAACGTCATAGCCGGGACCGCAGCCCCGCTAAGGCTTTCGTGAACGATCCAAGAGAGCCCAACTACAATCGGCCAATGAATCAGGTATAGCGAGTATGAGCGATCCCCTAACCATTGAAAAATATGTGGCGGCTGAATCGCTTTGGTTAGATCCATCGATGCCAGAGTAAACACAAGGCCTACAGCCGGCAGACCAACGAGCGCGACGCGCGCCCATTCGGCGGCGCTTCCGCGTAAACCAGGTGACACAGAGTTAAAATAGGCCGCGCCCATCAGCATCAGAAAGAGGGCGAACATAGCGGCGAATAAGCTGGTAAAACGTTGTCCTTTTTGTAACGCAACAGCAATCCAGCAGCCCATTAGGAACTCCAGCGGCAACGGCGCTAGCGCGAGGTGGATTATCGATGCTCGATTAGACGGCGGAAAAAACAAACCTGAGACGAGCACTATCATGGTCCAAACCCCGAGGCCGAAAAGTCGTGTCTTTCCCGGAAACATCAACAACGCCGCAAAGATCAGGTAGAAAATCACCTCATAGGACAGAGTCCACGCAGGTCCAAGCAAAGGACTGCCGTCATAAGGCATTAGGCTGATCTGACACAATGCCGGGCAGACCGTCTCTTTGGGCATCGCCTGCGGAAGCGCGACAGCGATCATAACGGTCAAGGCAAGTGCAGCCCAATAAGGCGGGTATATTCGCCCAGCCCGTCCAGTTAAGAAAGCGACGCTGCTACGCTCAGCGTTGCTTTTCCCAAATGACGACCAGGCCATCAGAAATCCCGACAGCACGAAGAAAATGTCCACGCCGGACCAAAGTAAACCTGACCCAGGAAGCAGCCATCCCGCCGAGAACCTTAGTCCCGCGTACTGACCAAGGTGATGAACCAGCACGGCAAGCGCCGCCACACCTCGCATAGCCTGAATGGAAGGCAACACCGAAGTGCCAGGTCGCATAGACAATTCGGTATCGTTCATGCCACGTCAGAAGTTCATGTGCCCAGCGCCGTGGGTAATTTCGCCGCCCATGAACGCTTGGGTCAGGATGACGACCACTGCCAAAGCCAACAGAATTTCATAACCCCGCGAGCTTGGCCTAGTCGCCGCGACTTCGGCAGGACGTTTGAAATACCAGAGCGCTAACAACAAGAAGGGAATCGCGGTGCCCGTCCAGCGGTGCAGCGTCAGTACCAGTTCGTCTTGCGCGGTCGGCCATCCCGCATCCATCCAGCCGGCCGGAGCAGCGACAAATGCGCCAAGCGCCGCCAGCGCCAGCAAAATCTTGTTCGCGGCTGTATACAACGGCTGTTTGCGGACGGCACCCGCCAGCTCAAGGAACGCAACAACAAGCGTCAGAGCGATAGGAAAATGAATTAGCGCTGGATGCCATGCGCCAAGCCAAGCTACCAACCGCCCGACATACGTCGTCGGTTTGGGCTTGTTCATATCCATGCCCATCGACATGCCGCTGTCGGTCGCGGTGGGCCAACTCATTTCCATCCCTGGCATATCGCTCATTGCTGCCTCTGATCCGTCAGACGCCGCCGAACTCGCGGCCGCTGAGGACGATTCCTGAGCGTGATTTTTATGCGCCGAAGCAGGGAGCGCGGCCATCGACATGACGAAGAGCGTGCCGAACATAGCCAGCCATTTGAAAATATTAGTCTTCACAGAAGTCGCTCCATCTGTATCGACTGCGCCACAGCGCGCATCGAGAAATTGGGAAAGGTAAAAGAGCCCGGGGTGAGGACCGGGCTCTCTTCACGCTACTTGCCGTGAATCTCGGAGATCACCGGCTTTCCGTCCTGGTTTTTCAGAACGAAATGGACGCTTTGACCAACTGTGAGGCCGCTCGTCAGCTCAGGCTTTTCCGTCTTGAACGTCATTGTCATGGCCGGCCACTTCAACGCAGCAATAGGACCGTGAGAAATCGTGATTGAAGCGCCTTTAGCGTCGATCGCCTTGATAACACCCTCGCCCTCCGCTGTCTGTGAGACTGCGTGTTCCTTACCCGCGTGGGCGAAGGCGGCAGGTGTGGCCGCAAGGATTGAAAAACCGGAAGCCGCGATAGCGATAAGCAATTTTTTCATGTCATGAACTCCTACGAATGGGCGAACGACCCACGTAATAAGGAGTACGCGCGCCAAAACACTTCCCCTCACCGCCCTTCAAAAAAATAAGGACGGCGTAAAAAGTTTCTGCGATCTTTGCGGGATTTTGAATAGCAGTGCGTATTGTCAATGGGCGTGGTGGAGAACTGGTAATGAGTAGCAGGTTGGAAAAGCTAATAACGATCTTGAATAGTGGCGCCTCCGCTGACCGGCTGACCGGTTTGGAAACCGACGTCATGCAGGGCATTAATGAGCGCAGACAGGAATTCAGAGTAATTTCAGCAGTTGCGCCGTTTGGTTTTGCATCGATCGGCTTGGCGATGGCCATCGGCGTATTCGTAGGGAGCCTTGCCGCTCTGGGCTCGATGGAAAAATCAACGGGCACACCCCTAAACTCTGGTGCCCGGCTGGCGCCCTCCAGCCTCCTGGAGAGTGACCGTTGAACGTTACCAAAGCCATATTATTTACTCTTGCGCTCTCAATCCTTGGTGCGGTTTTGGGGGCCTGGGGCGGGGCGCAATATGTTTTGCGCACGATAAACCATAACCCGCCGCTTCATGAGATCGTTCACAAGAAACTCAACCTGACACCGGCGCAACAAAAGACGATCGAGGCCTTGGAAGCAGACCATGCGTTGAAAGAGCACGCGCTCGAAGCAGAGATGCGAGCTGCCAACCTGCAACTCGCCCAAGCCTACAAGGCCGATCCGACTTACACGACCAACGTTCAGGCGGCCGTCGATCGCTGCCACATGGTCATGGGAGAAATGCAGAAGGAAACCATGCGTCACGTAATCGCCATGCGTGCCGTTCTGACGCCGCAACAGGCCAAGGAGTTTGACGATACGGTCATCCAGGCGCTCAGTGATCAAGCACAGTGAGTTCCGGGGAAGCCACGTCCGATACCGACCTGGCAAAGCTCGCAGCGACGGGCGATGACCGAGCATTTTCTGAATTGGTGCGCAGACATAAGGACCCCCTGTTTCGTCTGTTGAGGAGGTATGCGGGAAACCCGGACGACGCCTATGAAGCGGTGCAGGAAGCCTTCATTTCCGCGTGGAGTGCATTGGATCGTTACGACGCTTCAAGACCGTTCGGAGCATGGCTTCGAACGATCGCAATCAACAAGGCCCGCGACCGCAGCCGGCGAGCTGCGGTCAGACGGCTGATATTTTCGTCCAAGTCCGTCGATGATGCGCAAGCCATGGCCGTTCATGACGTGAGCATAGCACCGGAACAGATTTTGACGGACGGCGAAGACGCTCGTCGCCTTGAACTTGCAATCAGCCGGTTGCCCGCGAACCTTAAGGAGCCCCTCCTGCTCACGGCATTCGACGGGAATTCTCAACAGGCGGCAGCAGATATTTTGCGCGTATCGGTGAAGACGATTGAAACGCGCGTCGCACGCGCTCGGAAAAAACTGTCGGAACAACTTGGGGGTAGGCTTCTTTAGGGAGACGATCATGGTCAAGAGCACGGGCGATGCAGTCAGCGCGGTCGCGGTGTCAGCCTTAAGGGCGCAACAGGCCCGCATGCGGATCATCGCCGAAAATATCGCCAATTCCAGTTCAACCGCAAAGGCGCCTGGCGGCGAGCCTTACCGGCGGCAAGTACCAGTCTTCAAAGTCGACGATATTGAAGGCGCCAAGGGCGTGGCCTTGGCCCGGGTCGAACCCGATACGTCGCCCTTTCCGCAGGAATACGATCCAAGTCATCCCGCGGCCAACAAGGATGGATAAGTCTTACTACCGAATGTCTCGGGAATGATTGAAACAATGGATATGCAATCGGCGATCCGGGCCTATGAGGCAAATTTGAATATTCTTGAAAACCAGGACGCCATCGATAAATCCTCCCTGTCGATTCTCGACAAGGGGTAAACGATCTCGGTGCGTATACCTCTATGGAGGATACCCATAACGTTTCATTTGGTTGACTATCGCGCTTGGAGATTGTCATGCGCAAAGCAACGATTATGTCGTTCGGGTTTTGTGCTATGTGCTTATCGGGCGCGACCTGTTGCCTGTGACGGGATAACGCAGTGGAAATCAGTTGCATTTCATTGACATTTAAGAATTGGACTATACGCTGAATTTTATGGTCAAGGTCGTCCTTTACATTTTTGCCGTGATCGGGCTTCTCCTCTCGCCGCTTGCCGCTCAGGCCGCCGCGCGCGATTGCGGGACCATGTCCGGGCAAACTATGCAGATGACGGGCCACACTGACAGCAACATGGATTGCTGCGACCACGCCAAGAGCGAAAAGTCGTCGGACAAGGCTTGTTTTAACAACTGCATGGTCATGTGCGGCGTCAATGTTGGCAGCGCCTCAGACGGCTCGGTCATTCTGCCGGTGCTTGCCATCGAGCAAGTGACTTTCAATGATAAGGCACCTGCGCTCTTTGCCCAAGAGCCAAGTCTCGTCGTTCCTCCTCCCAAATCAAACGCGTAATAGGCGGACTCCGCCTTCGTTTACGCCCTTCAAGGCCCGGCTGTCCCATGCCTTCGCGCACACAGCCCGGCGTTGAGTATCGCTTGACCGTGATGCCACGTGCCGCGGGCAAGCCTCAGATCTGATTTGAGGAGCTATCTCCATGACTATGCGTCAAACCCTCGCCGCCACGGCGTGCGCCATCACCCTTGGCCTGCTGGCCGTCTCCGCCGCCTCGGCGCAAGCTGCCGATGGTAAGCCGTGCCACAAGTGCGACTACCGCACGGCGCCACCGTCGCCCAATCCCCACGATGTCATGCCGCGGATCGTCAAGGTTCCGTGCGCCCCGGCTGACATGGGCGATTGCCTGAAAACCGGAAAGTAAAGGCGTCGCCCACCCCTGCCGCGATGGCGGCAGGGGTGGGTCTCTGTCTTCGTATTTTCATTTTCAGGAATATTCCATGCGATTCGTCTCCCTCGCGGCGCTGTCCGCTCTGCTGACTCCCCTTGCGTTCTCCCCGCCGGTGCTGGCAGCGCCTCTCACGTTCGATGCAGCGATCAAACTGGCGCAACAGAGCGCGCCAAGCCTGGCCGCCAAGGGCGCCGATGTCGATGCCGCGCGCGCTGCAAGCCTGGCGGCCGGCCGTCTGCCCGATCCCAAGATCCGCGCCGGCGTCGAGAATTTCCCGGTATCCGGCCCGCCCGCCGGCTCCTTCAACAAGGATAGCATGACCATGATGACGCTGGGTGTCATGCAGGACATGCCCAATGCCGACAAACGTCGGGCCGCACGCACGCGCGCAGACGCCGATTTCGGCTTCGCTCAGGCCAGTCAGTCGGTCGAAGCCCGCGATGTTCGCCTCAATGCGGCGCTCGCGTGGGTCGATCTTTATTACGCCAAGCAAAAACTCGCCGCGCTCGATGACGTTGAAAAAGCAATAGCCCCTATCCGGTCTAGCGCGCCGTCGCAGCTGGCCAACGGCGTCATCCGCCCCGCGCAATCGCTTGACGCCGAACAGTTGCAGGCTTCCTTAAGCGACCGCCGTGCCGATCTGGTGGCGGACATTGCGAGGGCCCGAGCGGAGTTGGTCCGCTGGACCGGCGACGATACCGCCGATGTCACTGGCGCGCCACCGGACTATACCGTCGATCCATCCGCCATCCGCGCCAATCTCGACAACAGTCCAAACCTGGCGCTCTATGGCGCCGCGAGCCGGCAGGCCGATGCGGATGTGGCGATGGCGCGGGCCGAGAAGCGGCCGGACTGGGGATGGGATGTCACCTACCAGCACCGCGACGGTATGTATGGCGACATGGTCTCAACCGGCGTGACCTTCAGCCTGCCCTTGTTCTCCAAGTCTCGGCAGGACCCGATCATCGATGCGAAGAGCCAAGCCGCGACGCGCGCCCGCCTCGACCAAGACGCCATGCACCGCCAGCTTCAAGCGCAACTTGATGCCGATCTGGCCGATCATCTCATGCACCATGACCGCCTAATGCGGGCACAAACCACGCTCGTGCCGCTGGCGCAGAAGAAGGCCGATCTGGAACTGGCCAGCTATGGCGCTGGAACGGCCACGCTCTCAGACGTGCTGACCGCGCAACTCGCCCTGGCCGAAGCCCGGATCGATGCACTCTCCCGCGAAGCCGACGTCGTCCGCGACAGCGTGCGCCTCAACCTGACCTACGGGAATACCAGCCAATGACCCGCCCGCAAACCATCACTCCGCTTTATTTGGGCATAGCCGCCTCTGCCCTCGTCATCGTTGCCGGCGGCGTTGGCTTCGGCCTGGCCAGACTTCAGCACACCTCGGGGGCAATGCCCGCCACGGATACAGCCGGCAAGGGCAAGGTGCTTTATTGGTATGACCCGATGGTCCCCGCCCAGCATTTCGACAAGCCGGGCAAGTCACCGTTCATGGATATGCAACTAAAGCCGCGTTATGCCGGTGAAGCCGATCCCGCAGAGGGCGGCGTACAGATCGATCCGTCCAGACTGCAAAATCTCGGCGTCCGGCTGGCGAGTGTCGAGCGCGGCGATTTCACCGCCACCTTCGATGCCGCCGGCTCGCTCGACTTCAACGGGCGCGATGTCGCCATTATTCAGGCGCGCGCCAACGGTTTTGTCCAGCGTGTCTACGCCCGCGCGCCCGGCGATGTCATCGCCGCCGGCGCCCCGATCGCCGATATCCTCGTACCGTCATGGGGCGGCGCGCAGTCCGAATATCTCGCTGTCATTGCGACCCACGATCCGTCCCTCGAAGCGGCAGCCCGGCAAAGGCTGGTGTTGTTGGGGATGTCGGCGGGATTGATCGACAACGTAAAGCGGACAGGCAAGATCAGCAATGTGGTGACCATCACAACGCCGGTTGGAGGGGCGATCCAGACACTCGACGCCCGCCAGGGCATGACTGTCTCCATGGGTCAGACGCTGGCGCAGGTGACCAGCCTGTCGTCCGTCTGGCTGACCGCAGCCGTGCCGGAGGTTCAGGCCGGGCGTGTCAAGATCGGCCAAACCGTGACGGCGGATTTGGCGGCGTTTCCGAGTGAGACCTTTACCGGTCGGATCGCCGCTATCTTGCCGACAACCCAGACCGACAGCCGAACCTTGAGTGTTCGCGTCGAATTGCCCAATCCAGGTGCTAAATTGCGCCCCGGTATGTTCGCGACCGTCCATCTGGCCGGCAATAGCAGCCAAGCCCTGTTTGTCCCAACGGAAGCTCTCATCCGCACGGGCAAACGAACCCTGGTCATGCTGGGTGATGGCAAGGGCCGCTTCACGCCAGCCGAGGTTCAGACGGGCCGTGAAAACGGCGACCGCACCGAGATCATTGCGGGACTCAACGAAGGCGACAAGGTCGTTGCGTCCGGCCAATTCCTAATCGACTCAGAAGCCAGCCTGTCGGGAATCAATGCCAGGCCGTTGACCCCCATGTCGCCACCGTCAGGCGCTGCGGCGGCGGCACCGGCCCTCTATTCAACCAAAGGTGTCATCGAACAGCTCAAAGGCAACTCGATCACGCTCAGCCACGAGGCAGTGCCGGCGATCGGCTGGCCAGCCATGACCATGACCTTCAAGCTGTCGTCGGCCAATCTCGCTAAGGGCATGAAGGTCGGTGATCACGTCAGCTTCGGCTTCGTTCAAAAAGCTGACGGCCCGGTTATCCAGAAGATCGACGCGATGGGAGGCATGCAATGATCGCTGCCGTCATTCGCTGGTCGGTCAGGAACCGCTTTTTCGTTATACTGGCGACTCTGGCCATCGTCGCCGGGGGTATCTTCGCCATCAAGGCCACGGCGGTCGATGCCCTGCCCGATCTGTCGGATGTCCAAGTCATCATCCGCACGCCCTATGCCGGTCAAGCGCCACAGATCGTCGAGAACCAGGTCACCTATCCTCTGGCCACGACCATGCTGTCGGTGCCGGGCGCCAAGACCGTGCGCGGCTATTCCTTCTTCGGCGACAGCTTCGTCTATGTCCTGTTCGAGGACGGCACCGACCTCTATTGGGCGCGCTCGCGCGTGCTCGAATATCTCAACCAGGTGCAAGGCCGGTTACCTGCGGAGGCCAAGCCGTCTTTGGGGCCTGATGCTACCGGGGTCGGCTGGGTCTATGAATATGCCCTGGTCGATAAGACCGGCCAGCACGATCTGTCTCAGTTGAGATCTTTGCAGGACTGGTTCCTGCGTTATGAACTGAAATCCTTACCCGGCGTGGCCGAGGTTGCCAGCATCGGGGGCATGGTCAAGCAATATCAGGTCGTGCTCGACCCGATGAAGCTCGCCGCCTACGGCATCACGCATCAGCAAGTCGTCTCCGCCATCCAGAACGCCAATGGCGAAAGCGGCGGCTCGGTCCTGGAACTGGCCGAGGCTGAATACATGGTCCGCGCTGGCGGCTACCTGAAAACTCTAGACGACTTCCGCGCCATCCCGCTGAAGACAGCGGCAGGTGGCGTACCGGTGACGCTCGGCGAGGTCGCCACCGTCCAGATCGGCCCAGAGATGCGTCGTGGCGTCGCCGAGTTGAATGGCCAAGGCGAGGTCGCGGGCGGCGTGGTCATCCTGCGTTCGGGCAAGAACGCGATGGAGACCATATCCGCGGTCAAGGCCAAGCTCGCCGAACTCAAGAAAAGCCTGCCACCTGGCGTCGAGGTCGTCACCACCTATGACCGCTCGCAATTGATTGGCAGGGCCATCGGCAATCTGCGTGAGAAGCTGATCGAGGAATTCCTGGTCGTGGCTATCGTCTGCGCTCTGTTTCTCTGGCACGTGCGCTCAGCCCTGGTCGCGATATTGACCCTGCCCATCGGAGTCATGATTGCGCTCATCGTTATGCACAGCCAGGGCGTCAATGCCAACATCATGTCGCTTGGCGGCATCGCCATCGCCATTGGCGCTATGGTCGACGCGGCTGTGGTGATGATCGAGAACGCCCATAAGAAGGTCGAGCACTGGGAACATGATCATCCGGGCGCTGTGCTTAAGGGTGACGAACGCTGGCGGGTCATAACCGAGGCCGCGACCGAAGTTGGCCCGGCTCTGTTCCTCAGCCTGTTGATCATCACCTTTTCCTTCATCCCGGTCTTTACCCTACAGGGCCAGGAGGGACGGCTATTCTCGCCTCTGGCCTTCACAAAGACCTACGCCATGGCGGGTGCCGCCATTCTGTCGGTGACACTGGTGCCAGTACTGATGGGATACCTAATCCGGGGCAAGATCCCCAAGGAGACAGCCAATCCGCTGAATGTCGTCCTGACCGCGATCTACCGCCCGTTCCTTGCCTTCGTTTTGAAAGCGCCACGGTTGACATTATTTCTGGCAGCCCTCGCCTTCGCCACGACAGCATGGCCTCTAACCCGCCTGGGTGGCGAGTTCATGCCGCAGGTCGACGAGGGTGACCTGCTCTATATGCCATCGGCTTTGCCGGGCCTATCGGCCGACAAGGCATCGGAACTGCTCCAGCAAACCGATCGCCTGATCAAGACGGTGCCTGAAGTCGCAACCGTCTTCGGCAAGGCCGGACGCGCGGAAAGTGCGACCGACCCTGCCCCTATGGAGATGTTCGAGACCACCATACAGTTCAAGCCGCGCGATCAGTGGCGTCCCGGCATGACGCCGGACAAGCTGGTCGAGGAACTGGACCGGACGGTCAAGGTTCCAGGCCTGGCTAACGTCTGGGTGCCGCCGATCCGCAACCGCATCGACATGCTGGCGACCGGGATCAAGAGCCCTATTGGCGTCAAGGTCTCAGGCAGCAATCTCGCCGAACTCGACCGCATCGCCCACGACGTCGAGACCGTCGCCAAGACCGTGCCGGGCGTCAGCTCGGCCCTGGCCGAGCGGCTGACTGGGGGCCGCTACGTCGATGTCGATATCGACCGGGCGGCAGCCGGGCGCTACGGCCTCAATACCAGCGACGTCCAATCGATCATATCCGGCGCCGTCGGCGGCGAAAATGTCGGTGAAACGGTCGATGGCCTGGCGCGTTACCCTATCAATGTCCGCTATCCCCGCGAAGACAGGGACAGCCTCGAAGGGCTGCGCAATCTGCCCATTCTTACGCCTTCTGGTGCTCAGATCACGCTCGGCACTGTAGCCAAGGTCGAGATCGCGGAAGGCCCGCCCATGTTAAAAACCGAGAACGGCCGGCCGTCTACCTGGGTATATATCGACGTCCGCGACCGCGATCTGGCTTCCGTTGTTGGTGATCTGCAAAAGGCAGTGGCCAAGGACGTCAAACTGTCACCGGGCGTCTCGATCGCCTATTCTGGTCAGTTCGAATACCTGCAACGCGCTATCGAACGCCTGAAGCTCGTGGTGCCGGCGACGCTCGTCATCATCTTCCTGCTGCTCTACGTCACCTTCGGACGTTTCGACGAGGCGGCCCTGATCATGCTGACCCTGCCGTTTGCCCTCACCGGCGGCATCTGGACGCTTTACCTCCTGGGCTTTCACCAATCAGTGGCCACAGGCGTCGGTTTCATAGCCCTGGCCGGCGTTTCAGCCGAGTTCGGCGTGATCATGCTGATCTATCTCAAGGATGCGCTGAAAGCACGCGGCCCCGATCCTTCACCGAGGGAAGTTGAGACCGCTGTCAGTGAGGGCGCGCTCCTGCGTGTCCGCCCCAAGGCCATGACGGTCTGTGTCATCCTCGCTGGCCTGTTACCGATCCTGTTCGGGCATGGTGCTGGCTCCGAAGTCATGAGCCGCATCGCCGCACCCATGATCGGCGGCATGCTGACCGCGCCACTTCTGTCCATGCTCGTTGTACCCGCCGCATATCTGCTTATTCGGCGCCGCAGGCGTTCAAATCCCCCACAGTCCAACTCGCAACAATAGGAGATGCCTATGAACACGAAACTATCCATTGCCGCCCTGGCCATCTTGGCCCTTGCCATTCTCTCAACAGCCCCCCTGGCCAGCGCGCAGGACGGCATGAAAGGCATGGACGGGATGTACGACATGGCCGGCATGAACGTGAAGAGCATGCCGAGGACCGGTTCCGGGACCGGTGTGATCAAGACCATCGACGTGAAGAGCGGCAAGATCACCATTGCGCATGGCCCTATCGCCTCGCTGAAATGGCCCGCCATGACCATGACCTTCAGCGTCAATCCGGCTTCGTTGTTGAACGGCCTTAAGGTCGGCCAAAAAGTCGCCTTCGACGTCTCAATAAAGGGCTCGGACAGCACGATAACGGCCCTGCAACCGGCACAATAGGAAACACAGGATCGTCTCACTAATCACAACAAGAAAGGAGACTATCTAAGCCGTACCTTCCCAACCAACAACCTACCCTAGGATCCGGCGCATCGAGCAAACGAACGTGCCGTATCCAAAATTGAAATTGGAGATTACAAAATGAAAAACTTCATAACAGGAAGCGCTTCGCCCCGTAGGCTCATGGCCCTGGCTAAGCTGACGGCTCTGATCGCCGCCGTCGCGCTCACCACATCCGCCTGTTCATCCCTGAGCACGGCGAACGCAGGCTATCACACAGAAAAGGCGTCACCCAATCCGCACGATCCGACTTATAAGATCGTGCCAGACAAATCGTCCAATTAATATTTGCACTCCGCGGCTGCACGCTCATTAATGCAGCCGCGAATCCGTCGGCCACTATGCCATACAGAAAATCGACTTTAAGGAGCACACATGAAAACGAAACTGTTCACGACCGCCGGCATGGCCCTGTTTATCGCGGTGTTGGCCGCCTGCAGCCCGAAGCCCGCCGCCGACGCTGCCTCCGCTTCGGCCGAAAGCCCGGTTGCCGCTATGTCAGATATGTCGGGCATGGCTGGAATGTCGGATATGTCCGGCATGGCCATGGATACTGCGGCGAAGACTGGCACGGGCGTCGGAACTGTGACCGCAGTTGACAAGGCGACCAGCACGATCACTATTCAGCACGAGGCCATTCCGGCGGTTTCCTGGCCGGCCATGACCATGGCGTTCAAGGCCAACCCCGCGTCACTCGTCGACAAGGTCAAGGTCGGCGAGAAGGTGACGTTCGGCGTCTCCGTAAAGGGCAGCGATGCCGAGGTCACCTCGATTCAATAGGGCCCGGCCTAGCCGACACCGTTCTCTATCAGCCGGCGGAAATGGGCATCTATTTCTGCCGGCACCGCTTTGGCGCCGCCGTCGAGCCACTGCGTCATCACCGCCATAAAAGCCCCGACAACGAACGCGACCGTCGTCTCGCGCCGATCGGTTTGCCCCCTGCCCTTCAGATCGACACGGACCAAATCGGCCAATATCTCCTTGATGCTACCCAAGCTCACGGACAGCCCGTCGTTTCCTATCAGCGCGCGATAGGCCGGTAGATGGCGCCGTGCAGGCGACGCATGCGCTCGTGGTCCATTAGCGTCCTCCACCCGATAACCTTCCACCCAGGTTATGCCTGAGCCGATTTGATTCAAATCAGTTTTACCTGACGAAATGGACGTACTGTCCAGCTATAACGAAAATGTTTCGCATTGAACCCGTCGGCGCCCTTGCAAGCATACCCCATGGGGTATATATACCCCCCATTGGTATATGGAGCTCCCCGTGTCGGAACACCCCAGTCACACCGAAGAGACCCCTCGGCTCAACCGAACCATCGGCCAGCTCGAAGGCATCAAGCGCATGATCGGCGAGGGCCAATATTGCGTCGATATCCTTACGCAGCTGCGTGCCGTGCGCAGCGCCATCAAGACAATCGAGCTCAGTGTCCTGGAAACCCACATGAAGTCGTGCCTGGCCAAGTCCTGCCAGTGCGGCGACGAAACTCAGCGCGACCAGCAGATTGGCGAGATCATGCTGCTCCTCAAGAAGTACGAGTAGAACGCCATGGATCACGATCAGCATAGCGACGGCGCACCAAAATCCTGCTGTCACGGAAAAGCGGAGGGCGGTCAATACACTTGCCCGATGCATCCGGAAATCCGCCAGAGTGGCCCAGGTCAATGTCCGATCTGCCACATGAATCTAGTGCTCGCGGCCGACAAGCCCGCGGAAAAACCAGCGGAAGCCTCGGACCATGGCCATTGTGAGCACCACGGGCATGGCCACGAACACCATCACAAACTTGCCGCCAAGCCCGTGTCAGCGCCCAAGGCCGGTGAAGCCGTCATCTACACGTGTCCGATGCACCCGCAGATCCGTCAGGAAGGTCCAGGCTCCTGTCCAATCTGCGGCATGGCGCTCGAACCCGAAACGATCACGCTCGAAGAGACCGACAATCCCGAGCTTCGCGACATGACGCGCCGGCTGTGGATTTCCGCAATCCTGTCCGTACCTGTGGCGGTTCTGGCTATGGGCGCGCATTTCGGACTATCCGCCCTGGTCCCGGACAGAATTTCCGTCTGGATACAGCTCGTCCTGGCTACGCCCGTCACCCTGTGGGGCGGTTGGCCGTTCCTCACGCGCGGCTGGGATTCGCTGAAGACCCGAAACCTCAACATGTTCACCCTGATCGCACTGGGTATCCTGGTCGCTTGGGGCTATTCGGTCGTCGCCGTCCTAGCGCCGGACGTATTCCCACATATGCCCGGCATGACACCCGATATCTATTTCGAGGCAGCCGCGATCATCACGACTCTCGTCCTTGTCGGCCAGGTCCTGGAACTCAAGGCGCGCGCCCAGACCGGGAATGCAATACGGGCCCTCCTGAAGCTGGCCCCGGCGATCGCGCACCGTATGCAGGACGGAAACGAAGAGACGATACCCTTGGAGCAGGTCCAGCCAGGCGACCTGCTGCGCGTACGACCGGGCGAAAAAATCCCGACCGACGGTGAGATCATCGAAGGATCGAGCCACGTCGACGAATCCATGCTGACCGGCGAATCCATGCCCGTCGCCAAACAGGGCGGCGACAAGGTTACAGGCGCCACCGTCAACCAGTCCGGAAGTTTCGTCATGCGGGCGACCCGGGTCGGAAACGACACACTACTCGCCCAGATCGTCGCGCGCGTCGGCCAGGCGCAGCGTTCGCGTGCGCCCGTACAGCGGGTTGCCGATATCGTGTCCGGCTATTTCGTGCCGGCCGTCGTAGTCGTCGCCGTCATGACATTTGTCGCCTGGATAGTCTGGGGTCCAGATCCCAAACTCGGCCACGCGATCCTCAACGCCATCGCGGTCCTAATCATCGCCTGTCCTTGTGCGCTTGGCTTGGCCACGCCGATGTCGATCATGGCCGGCACCGGCCGCGCGGCGCGCGAGGGTATTCTCGTCCGCGATGCGGCCGTGCTCGAAGCCTTCGAAGGCGTGGACACACTTGTACTCGATAAGACCGGAACGCTCACGGAGGGCAAACCGAAACTGATCGCGGTCAAGGCCACCGGCGGGCTCTCCGACGACCGGCTACTTGCCCTCGCCGCGGCCTTGGAGGCGTCAAGCGAACATCCGATCGCAGATGCCATCGTTCGGGGTGCCAAGGAGCAGAGCCTGCCAAGTTTGAAGGTCGAGGACTTCCAGTCTCCGACGGGCAAAGGCGTGACTGGTAAGGTCGATGGCGCAGCCCTCGCACTTGGCAATTCCGCCCTGGTCGGAGAGAACGCGGAGCTAACCGAACTCGCCCGGCCTTTCCGGGAACAGGGCCAGACGGCGATCTACGCGGCCGTGGACGGCAAGCCGGCCGGAATCATCGTTGTCGCCGATCCCATCAAGACGTCGACACCGGAAGCGCTGAAAGCCTTGAGGGCTGAAGGCCTGCGCCTGGTCATGCTGACTGGGGACAACGAGGCTACGGCGCGCGCCGTCGCCAAGACCCTCGGCATCGAGGATGTCGAAGCCGGCGTGCTGCCCGACCGGAAGGCGGAAGTCATCGAAGGACTGATAGCGAAGGGCCGCAAGGTCGCCATGGCCGGTGACGGCGTCAACGACGCACCCGCCCTCGCCGCGGCCACGGTTGGCATCGCGATGGGCAACGGAACCGACATCGCCATGGAAAGCGCCGGCATAACCCTCATAAAGGGCGACCTTCGAGGTATCGTTAAGGCGCGCGGTCTGAGCCAGGCCGTCATGCGCAATATCAAGCAGAACCTGGTGTTCGCCTTCGCCTACAATATGGTGGGCGTACCGATCGCCGCTGGCGTCCTGTATCCGGCGTTCGGGCTGCTGCTCTCGCCGATCATTGCCTCGGCAGCCATGGCCTTCAGCTCTGCATCTGTAATCGCCAATAGCCTTCGTATTCGCAATACCCACCTATGAGTTTCGCCGCTACGCCGCTCGTTTCGTAATTATTGCGCCAGTCAACGCTCTGGGTTCGATTGATGGAACCCTTGCCTCTAATCGTGCGGATGATGCTAAATGCCGATGCCAAGGTGGCGAAGCTTCGAGCTTTGGCTGTAACTCGTGGATAGCCGTACCGCTGGGGCCTCGCCACAACATGCGCAAGACAACATCGAATGTTAGAGTTTATAGCTTAATTTGCGTCCTGACCACTTCACTGGTCCAATAGTTGCATTCCCCTCACGCGCGAACGCAAATTCCCCTTTTGGGGTCAGATCGGGACAGACAATGCCGCAGAACCTCAAACCGTTGACTGCCTTACGCTTCTTCGCGGCCATGTGGGTCGTCGCATTCCATTTCTGGCCCAACTTGGGCGTGGTCATGCCGGCGATCGTCGGTAAAGGCTATCTCGGTGTGGAGTTGTTTTTCGTTCTGTCCGGCTTCATCCTCAGCCATGTCTATCTCGAACGCTTCAAGAACGGGACCTATCACTATGGCGAGTTCATCTGGGCGCGGCTGGCACGCATCTACCCTGTCCATATAGCAATCCTCGTCGGTCTCGGCCTCCTAATGGCAGGCCTGACCGTCGTCGGCATTCAGGCTGGTGACAAGCTGCTGGTGTGGTCTTCACTGCCCGCCCAAGTGACACTGACCCAAGCATGGGGCCTCGCGCCTCAGGGCGGCTGGAATCATCCGTCATGGTCGATCTCGGCCGAATGGTTCGCATACCTGACCTTCCCGGCGTTTGCTTTCCTGATGGTCCCCATGTGGAACCGGCCTCGCCTTGCCGTGGGACTGGCCGCCGCCTTCCTCATCCTTCTCTATATCGCCTTCGGCTCGATTGCCGGCTTCCCCTTGACCCGCGCCACCATTCTCTGGGGCGCCCTTAGGATCGTTCCCTGTTTCGCGCTAGGCTGCACGTTGTGGCTTCTCTGGAACACCGGAGCCATCCGCACGCGCGCAATTGCATCCGGGGTGACTTTGGGCGGGTTCTCCTCGCTTGTCGCATCGACTTTGTTCGGTCTACCCGATTTCGTCAGCGTTCTTGCCTGCGGCGGAATAATCCTGGGTCTGGGAGCGCTGGCGAGAAATGGATCTTCGATATTGTCGTCGTCCTGGCTGGTCTATCTCGGCGAAGTGAGCTTCGCGGTCTATATGATCTGCATCCCATGGCAACTCGTCTTCAGCCGAGGCTTCCAGAAACTTGTCCACATCGATCCGGAACATATGCCGGTAGTATTGTGGCTTATCATGGTCGCCGGCGTCGTCCCGGTCGCCATCGTTGTCCACCACCTGATTGAGCGACCAGCTCGCAACCTGATGCGCCGCGTCGACTTCAAGCGCGATGCCGTTAATGTCCGTGGACGGCTAAAGATAGAATACTAATGGCGACCGTTATATTTTGCCGCGTTCACGTCGACGTATCTAACATCCATCGAACAAGTCTTGGCGTGTTTGTCAGCATCATTTGATTCACTTAGCGGATATTTGCATTCAAGCCTTAGCCTCGGTATCGATAAACCTCCTCGGGATCCGTAGACCTGAGCGGAAACGGAGGTCGCAATGGAAGGTCACGAATCCAGCCACGTGAGCCATGACAGGGCGATGCAGGGCAAGGGCCACTATGTCAAATTCTGGATATCCTTGGCCGTCAACGCGGCTCTGATGTTCGTCCTTATGTTCGTGATGATCGACACCTTCTCCGAGTTCATTCCGAACCTGAACTTCCTCTACATGGCGTTCGTGATGGCCGCGCCGATGGGTATCATCATGTTGGCAAGTATGCCGATGATGTATTCGGACAACCGGAAGAATTTGATTAGTTATGCGGTCCTAGTCTTGCTCTTCGTCGCCAGCTTCGCCTTCATCCGCCATCAAACCTTCGTCGGCAACAACGGCTTTCTCGCGTCGATGATTCCGCACCACTCCGGTGCCATCCTGATGTGCCGGAATGCCAAGATCACTGACCCTGAAATTGTCACCTTGTGTGGAAACATCGTGAAATCTCAGCGACAGGAGATTGATGAAATGAAAGCTATCCAAGCAAGGAAAAAACCGTAGACAGCGCGTTCGTTCGAAATGGTGCTGCCCCAGTGGAGGACTTTGAGAGCGTGAGCGAACAATTAAGGTATGCGCTCAGTATGTCCTGGCTCGAAGGCGACCGGAGAAGGTCTATACAGGCACTTTTGAGATAGTGTGAATTCGCTAGATTTTGCTCTCGAAACGCACCAGCGCCTCGAGTTCGCCATAGGGCAGTATCTTGCATTCAAATCCGGCACTCGACTAAAGGCTAGGCGGCGCAGTTGTGCAACGACCTCTTCCCTTCGATTATCTGACGCGACCAGATACAGACCATCAGCGGTAACTGCGCAGGCAAGGTGAACTACGTGGCATAGTCTTCAAGAAAGTCGGCGAACTCCAGCCGATCAGGCCGCCCTTCGGGATCGCCGGGCATAGCCAAACCGGGCAGGCCATTGAAGGTCCGCGGCGTAAACAAGGTCAGGGTGTCATAGCGAAACCGCCACGCATCGCCGATCCGCCGGCTGCGATCGAGGATGATGAAATCAAGCCCAGCCTTCTGAAGATAGTACCCTGCGGACAGTCCCGATTGCCCGGCGCCCAGAACGATTAAATCCATGACCGCAGGCACTGCCGGTTTCGAAGGTTTCGTCGGCCCCTTCTGCCGCCTAAGCATCGCGCCCCCCCTTCCAGCCCAGAAGCCGCATGGCATTGGCCGTCACGAAGACCGTCGCGCCTGTGTCCGCCAAAATCGCGGGCCAAAGCCCTGTGATGCCCAGAACCGTTGTGACCAGAAAAACGGCCTTCAGACCGAGTGCGATCGTGATGTTCTGATAGATGTTGGTCATGGTCAGCCTGGAGAGGCCGATCATGTCGGCAATATCCATAACACGACCATGCAGCACGGCCGCATCAGCCGTCTCCAGCGCCACATCCGTCCCGCCTCCCATGGCGATACCGACATCCGCGGCCGCAAGCGCCGGCGCATCGTTGATACCGTCACCAACCTTCGCGACGACCTCGCCCTGATCCTGCAGATCCTTGACGATCATTTGCTTCTCTTCGGGCATCAACTCGGTTCGAGCCTGCATGCCGAGTTGCGAGGCGATGGCCTCACCGGTGCGCTTGTTATCGCCCGTCAGCATGAGCGTGGTGATGCCCTGACGCTGCAGCGCCCATACCCCGGCCTTGGCGTCTTCGCGCGGCTCGTCGCGCATGGCGATGAAGCCGGCGATCTCGTCATCGACGATCAGGACAGACACCGTCTTGCCCTCGTCATTCAGCCGCTGGATGCTTTGGCGCATATTGCCGCCCAGCGGCATGTAGTCTTCGGTCGCCTTGGGTGAATAGAGGCGCACGGACTTGCCATCGACCGTACCCGCAACGCCCTTACCGGCCACCGCCTTAGAGCTTTCAGCCGTGCCATGGTCGATATTACGGGCCTTGGCTTCATTAAGGATAGCGGTCGCGAGCGGATGGCTCGAACCCGCCTCAAGCGTAGCGGCAATGCGCAAGACCTCGCCCTCATCCATCCCATTGCCATGGATGTCGGTGAGCTTTGGTTTGCCTTCGGTCAGCGTCCCGGTCTTATCCATGGCGACATAGGTCACCTTGCGGAAGGTCTCCAGAACCGCGCCGCCCTTCATAAGAAGTCCACGTTTGGCTCCGGCCGATAGCGCCGCTGCGATCGCGGCCGGCGTCGAGATAACCAGCGCGCAGGGACACCCGATCAAAAGCACAGCCAGGCCCTTGTAGAGCCATTCCGACCAGTCACCGCCAAAGGCCAGGGGCGGAATGACGGTGACGAGGAACGCAAAAACGATGACCCCAGGGGTGTAATATTTGGAGAAGCCGTCGATGAAGCGCTCGGTCGGCGCCTTGGCCTCCTGCGCATCCTCGACGAGCTTGATCACCCGGGAGATCGTATTGTTCTCGGCGGCAGCGGTCACCTTGATACGCAACACGCCTTCCTGATTGATCGTCCCGGCAAAGACCTGATCATCCACCGTCTTGCGCTTCGGCACGGACTCGCCCGTTACCGGCGCCTCATCGATCGCGCTTTCGCCTTCGACAATCACGCCATCGGCCGGCACGCGGTCGCCGGGGCGCACGACCACTATGGCATCAACCGCCAGCTCTTCAGCCGGCACCTTGCGCGTCTTGCCGTCACCCTCATCCAGGAGCGCGTCCTTGGGGACAAGTGTCGCCAACTCCCGGATACTGGCCCGGGCCCGATCGGCCGCAATCCCCTCAAGCAACTCACCCACGAGGAACAGGATGATGACGACAGCCGCCTCTTCGGCGGCATCGATGACGATGGCGCCAATGGCCGCTATCGTCATCAGGGTCTCGATCGAGAACGGGTAGCCGCGCGCCACGCCTTTGGCCGCGCGCCGAACGATGGGGATCAGGCCGACCATCATGGCCGCCACATAGCCCCAAGGGGCACTTTGCGGTATGAGCTTGGCCAGAAGGAAGGCGACAGCGAAGGCGGCGGCGCACAGGAGCGTCAGGCGCGCCTTGGGGCTCTGCCACCACGGTCCATCGCTCGGGCCGTGGTCGTGGCCGTGCAGACCTTCCAGATCGTCCCCGTGCTTATGGTCGTCGTCATTGGCGGCCTTGCCGCCGGTCTTGCCCTCGGCCTTCGAGGGCGGGTGGGAATCGTGGGCCATTTGATGTCCTTTGCGCGCGGAAGGGGGAACTCAGCCGCTCCCTTCCGTGGATGTGTCCGAGCTATTTGTCCGTGCTGCCGCTTTGCGACGCTTCGGCTTTCGGGGCCGTGGCGGGGCTCGCCGGCGCGTTCGGCACCTTGACGATCTTGTAGAATTTGTCGCGAGGCGCAGGGGACATCTTTACCACCTTGACGGTGTATCCCTTGTCACTCTCAGGCGTGCTGGCACAGGCACCGAGCGTCGTCACGGCCAGGGTCAAAGCCAGCAGGTTTAAGCGTTTCATCGAATTCATCGGGCATTTCCTTCCAGAATTGGCGTGACGAAGGCTTCGTCGAGCGTTTTGCAGACGGCCTCAACGCGGTCGGCGCGCATGCGCGCGTCATCGCCGTCGCGCAGGCGCTTGACCAGGAGGAGGTCATGGCAGGCCAGACGCGCTTTGCGCTTTTCAGCTTCGGACGTGCTGGTCAAAGCCCGGCATACGCTTTGCATTTTCTGAACCTCGGTGTTCGATGAATTGCGGATCTGGTTTTTGGTGCGCACGTCGCCGACCCTATAGGCCGTCGAATGGCGCAGCGGCCATTTGGCCTCCCACATGCACTGCAACTTAGATTTGCGGGCATCTGACTCGGGTCCGGTGGTCTGAGTAGCGGCTTGGGCGAATACCGGGGTCGCCGTCAGGGAGGCCATCAGCATCGCGCCGATAGCCCCCACTATGGGCAGTTTACGTCTCATGTGTCGGTGTCCTTCGACCATGTCGGTGTTTCAATGCCGACGTGGGTGCGCTCGACCTGCACGGTTGCGTGCGCGATCCCAAACGTCGCGGCGATTTCATGGGCGCGAGCGAGGATGAGCGCCTCGTCCGCCCCCGGATTGACCAGAAGATGCGCCGTCAGGCTGTTTTCGCCCGTCGTGACGCTCCAGATGTGAAGATCGTGGACGTCCTTGACCCCGGCGACCGCTGCCAGTTCGGATTCGACCTTCTGAAGGTCCACCCCCGCAGGCACACCTTCCAGCAGGACGTGAAAACTCTCTTTGAGAAGCTTCCAGGTTCGCGGCAGCACCCAGAACCCGATCAGTACCGCCAGGATCGGATCGATCTGCGGTATCTTCGTCACGTAGATCAGGACGGCGGCGATGATGACACCCAGCGAACCCAGCATGTCGGCCAGAACTTCGAGATAGGCGCCCTTCATGTTCAGGCTTTCGTCCGATCCGCCCTGCAGCACACGCATGCTGACCAGGTTGACGATCAGCCCGAGGACGGCGACGATCAGCATGCCTCCCGTCTGGACCTCGGGCGGCTGGTTAAAGCGCTCATAGGCCTCGTAGAGGATGTAGATGGCGACGGCGAAAAGGACGATCGCATTGAAGACCGCTGCCAGCACTTCGAACCGCCGGTAGCCAAACGTGCGCTTTGAGTCGGCAGCCTTTTTGCCAATCTGAATAGCGATGAAGGCGATGATCAGCGCCATGACATCGGTCATCATGTGCGCGGCGTCCGACAACAGCGCCAGACTATTGAAAACGAAACCACCGATAATCTCGGCAATCATGAACGTTCCGGTCAAGCCGATTGCGATCAGTAATCGCTTCTCGTTGGCCTGGCGTCCCGCATGTGCATCCCCGGCCATCCCGGCAGATGCGCCCCCCTGACTATGATCGTGCGCCATAAGCGCCTCCTTTCAATTGGGGAAAAAGAGCGGGGTGCGACGTATGAGGCCGCACCCCTCCGTCGACTTACAGGCCTTCGCCGTGTACCTCCCTGTTGGGGGCTGGCCTGTTCTTCTCAAGCGTCTTCTCCTTGCCGTGCACGATGCGATAGAGCGCCGGCAGGATCAGCAGAGTGAGGATGGTCGAGGAGACAATGCCGCCGATGACGACCGTAGCGAGCGGACGCTGCACTTCGGAACCGGCACCGACGTTGAAGGCCATCGGCACGAAGCCCAGCGAAGCCACCAGCGCCGTCATCATCACCGGACGCAGACGGGTCAGCGCCCCTTCGATGATGGCATCGTCCAGCAACTTGCCTTCGGCTCTCAGCGACTTGATGAAGGTCAGCATCACCACGCCGTTGAGCACCGCCACACCGGATAGGGCGATAAAGCCCACCCCCGCAGAGATAGAGAGCGGAATATCCCGTATGGCCAGAGCCACGATCCCCCCTGTCAAGGCCAGCGGCACACCCGAGAACACGATCAGTGCGTCCTCCATAGTGCCGAACAGCATGAAGAGCAGACCGATGATCAGGATCAGCGCGATCGGCACGACGATCTGGAGGCGCTTGGCCGCCGAGGTCATCTGTTCGAACGTGCCGCCGTAGTTCACCCAATAGCCTTCCGGCAGCTTGACCTGCGCCCCGACCTTGTCTTGCAGGGTCGTAACGAAGGTGCCGAGGTCGGCGCCACGGACGTTGGCCGTGACCACGACGCGGCGCTTGCCCTGTTCGCGGCTGATTTGGTTGGGACCATTGATCATCTCGATATGCGCCACATCCTGAAGCGGGATGAAGCTCGCACCGGTCATGCCCTCTGCAGAGTCCCCGTCATTGCTGACCGGGATGCGCAGGCGGCCGATCTCGGCGAGGTTGGCGCGCTGGGTTTCCGGCAGACGCACAATCACATTAAAACGGCGGTCGCCTTCGAAAATTTGGCCCGCTTCGGTGCCGCCCAGAGCCGTGGACACCACGTCCTGCACGTCGCCTATGCTGAGACCCAGACGCGCCATGGCGGTGCGATCCGGCGTGATCTGCAGCATGGGCAGGCCCGAAACCTGTTCCACGCGAACGTCCTCAGCACCGGGGATCGTCTTCATCACCTTCTGGATGTCATTGCCGGTCTTCAGCAACTGATCGAGATCGTCGCCGAAGATTTTGACGGCCACGTCCGAGCGTACACCGGAGATAAGCTCGTTGAAGCGCATCTGGATGGGCTGGGTGAACTCGTAGTTATTACCGGGAATTTCCTCGACCGCCTTCTGCATGCGTTCGACGAGGCTGTTCTTAGGCTCGTTCGGATTCGGCCACTTCTTGCGGTCTTTCAGGATCACAAAGGTGTCGGCCACGGAGGGCGGCATGGGGTCCGTCGCCACTTCAGCGGTACCGATCTTGGCGAAGACACGTTCCACTTCCGGGAACTTTTTAAGTCGCGCCTCGACGGCGGCCTGCATATGGATCGACTGCGTCAGGCTGGTGCCCGGGATACGCATGGCGTGCAGCGCCACATCGCCCTCATCCAGTTGCGGGATGAACTCCGCCCCCAGGCGCGTGGCCAGGAAGCCGGACAGGACGACCAGTACGATGGCAATGCCGACCAAGGCGTAGCGCGCCTTGATGGCCAGCTTCAGAATGGGCTCGTAGACCTTACGGGCCCCGCGCATGACGAAGCTTTCCTTTTCCTGCACCTTGCCCGTGACGAACATCGCCACAGCGGCCGGAACAAAGGTCAGGGACAGCACCAGAGCCGCGGCCAGAGCCATGACGACGGTGGCCGCCATCGGGTGGAACATCTTGCCCTCGACGCCCGAGAGCGCGAAGATAGGGAAGTAAACGATGGTGATGATCAGCACGCCGAACAGAGACGGCTTGATGACTTCCGTCGAGGCCTTTGAGGCCAGAGCGAAGCGTTCGTCGCGCGTCAGAAGCCGCCCGTGGTGGTGTTGCGCCTCGGCAAAGCGCCGCAGACAGTTTTCCATGATGATGACGGCGCCATCGACGATCAGACCGAAGTCGAGCGCCCCCAGCGACATCAGGTTACCCGAGACCTTATTCTCGACCATGCCCGTGATGGTCATCAGCATGGCCACCGGGATAACCATGGCTGTGATGATGGCCGCGCGGATATTGCCGAGCAGCAGGAACAGGATGACGATGACCAGCAGCGCGCCTTCGGCGAGGTTCTTTTCAATCGTCTGGATGGTGCGTTCGACCAGCGTCGTGCGGTCATAGACCGATACCGCCGACACGCCTTCCGGCAGAGACTTGTTGGCCGCTGCGAGCTTTTCCGAGACGGCTTTTGCCACGGTACGCGAGTTCTCGCCGATCAGCATATTGACCGTGGCGACCACGACCTCCTTGCCGTTCTGCGTGGCCGCGCCCGTCCGCAGTTCTTCGCCCAAAAGCACGTCGGCGACATCGGCGATGCGGATGGGCACGCCCATACGCGTCTGGACGACGATTTGCTTCAGATCTTCGATCGTGTTGGCCTGGCCGGGGACACGGACGAGGAACTGCTCGCCGCTCTTTTCGACATAGCCCGCGCCTCGGTTGCTGTTGTTGGTCTCCAGCGCCTTGATGACATCGGCCATCGTCAGGCTGTAGGCCGACAGACGCTCAGGGAACGGCGTCACATGGTATTGACGTTCAAACCCGCCGATGGTGTTGACTTCGGTCACGCCCGGCGTGTTGCGCAGTTGCGGGCGGATGACCCAGTCCTGCAGCGTGCGCAGATCTTCCGGGGTATAGGCCGTTCCGTCAGCCTTGCGGGCATCGGGTTTGGCTTCGACCGTATACATGAAGATTTCACCGAGGCCGGTCGAGATCGGCCCCAGTTGCGGCTCCGATCCGGCCGGTAGCTGGCTCCTCACCGACTGTACCCGCTCGTTGACGAGCTGACGGGCAAAGTAGATGTCCGTGCCTTCCTTGAAGACGACCGTGACTTGCGACAGGCCATAACGCGAGATAGAGCGCGTATATTGCAGGCCGGGCAGACCGGCTATGGCCGTTTCCACCGGGAAGGTGATGCGCTGTTCGGCCTCAAGGGGCGAATATCCAGGCGCTTCGGTGTTGATCTGAACCTGCACATTGGTGATGTCGGGCACGGCATCGATGGGCAGGCGGGTGAAGTTATAGACGCCGAGGGCCGACAGGGCCAGCACGACGATCATGACGATCCAGCGGTGCCGAATCGACTGCGCGATGATTTTTTCAAGCATGATGATTCACCCTAGTGCTCATGCTCGGCGCCGGACTTGGCGATATCGGCACGGATGAGAAACGCGCCTTTGGTGACGATGGTCTCGCCGCCTTGAAGTCCGCCGGTGATTTCGACCATGCGGGCCGACTGGCGACCGACCTGGACCGGGACCGCCGTATAGGTGGTGCCGTTTTTGACGAAGATCACTTGCTTTTCCTCCAGGGTCTGGAGCGCGTCGACCGGAACCGCGATGTTTGCGGGTGTCTGAGTCGTGACGAACTGGCCCTCAATCGCCATGCCTGGACGCAGATCTTCCGCGGCGGATGCCGGCAGCTTGACAATCGCCGTCAGGGTTTGGGTGCGCGGATCGACCGAGGGCAGCATGGACGAGACGGTGGCGGTGATCACCTTGCCGCCCAGGGTCTTGATGGTGACCGTCTGCCCGGAGCGCACCGATTCGGCGTCACGCGGGAACAGGTAGAACGAGGCCTGGATGGCGTTCGAGCTGGCGATCACATACATGGCGCGTTCGCCGGCGGTGATGTCGCCGACATTGGCGTTCTTCTCGATGATCGTGCCGGAAATGCCGGCTGGAACCGAATAGGTCTGCAGGCTCTCGCTCGATTCGACACGCGCCAGGGTCTGGCCTTTGCTGACCTTTTGGCCCAGTTGCGCGGTCATCGACATGATGCGGCCCGGATACCAGGCACGCACCTCGCCGCGACCTTCCGGTGCGATTTCGACACGGCCCGCAATGGTTACGGTTTCGTCGATATTCCCGGGACCGGCAACACCGATTTCAACCCCGCCGGCCTTGGCGGCTTCATCGGTCATGGTCGTCTTTTCGACACCGGCTTCTTCGCCGTGACCTTCTTCACCGCCTTCGGCGCCGTGACCATGGCCGTCACCCTCGCCTTCGGCCTTAGGCGCTTCAGCCGCGGGCTTTTCCGCAGCCGGGGCTTCCGGCTTTTTCCCGCAGGCTGACAGCATAACCAGACCGGCAACGCCGGCCAGCAGCAGTGAGCGCGAAAGATACGTATTCAACGACGTCATTAGTGTGCGTCCTTCTCGCCTGAGGCGTGAGCATGGCCGTCTTCGGCTTCGGTGTGCGAAGCGCTGGCTTCATTGACTTCGGCGGCTGCGGCCTGTTCGTCCTTGGCTGGCGGATCGCTCGGCTTCTCACCGCACGCGGCGAGCGACAGGAAACCGACCGCGGTGGCAGCGACGATCAAACGGGAAACTGTCTGGGTTTTGGAGATCATGGATACAGTCCTTTTGAGCACGCCCTCGGCCGACACAGCGGCAACGAAAAGGCGCGAGATTGTTTGAGACTTTGGGCGTACGCGGACCCTTACGGGTTGGTGCTATCCGTCGGAATCAGGGGGACCCACTGGCCGGCCAAGCGATCGCGTCCGGCCTTCTCGACCTGGAACGATTTCAGCACCTCGACACGACGGGCCTTGGCCTCAATGAGGGTCTGTTGCGCACCGATGACATCGCGGTAGGTGAAGCCGCCGCGCGCGAAACCCTCACGGACCTGAGACACAGCCTTTTCGGCCTGCGGGATCACCTCGGCCTCAATTCGCTTCGCCTCTTGCGCCAGATTGTTCATCCGGATGGTCGCGGCTGCGATATCGCGCTGGCGGAAACGCTCCGCCACTTCGATATCAGCCGACGCGGCTTCAGCTTCAGCTCGTGTGCGGTCGATATTGCCCTGATTGTTGTTGAAGCGATTCAGCGGGATCGACCCACCGACGAGAAAAGCCGCCGACCCGTCCGCGCGGAAATATCGGATACCCGCCGAGAAGGTTGGGTCCTGAACGCGACGGGTGGTTTCAACCCGAATCTGCGCGGTTGAAGCGCGTTGACGGGCACGCAGAGCTTCGATGTCGGGCGTTTCCATCAGGTTCGGCTCGGCATTCAGCGCACTGGTGTTTTCCAGAGAGGCCGCGTCGAGCGTGAAGTCGGCCCCGCCGCCCCAGAGGGCAGCCAGTTGCAGTTTCAGTTGGCGCGCCTTGGCTTCGGCCTGATCGACCGCGATCCTTGCGTTCGCGACTTCCGTATCCGACAGCGAACCGGCAAACAGCGGATCACGGGCGGCGCTCACGCGACGGCTGATTTCTGCATGCGATTGCTCGGCCAGTTTGAGACGTTCGCGCGCCACACCGATTTCGGCTTCGGCGGCCACCGCTTCAATCCAAAGGGCCTGGGCCGTATTCATCGCTTCCCAGGTCCGGGCACGGCCTTCAGCGCGGACCAGTTCCTTCTCCGCCGCCGCCGCGCCGACGCGCGCCTGGCGCTTCGGCTTGCGTTCCATCTCTTGTTGGTAGGTCAGCGTGAATTCCGCGGAATTCAGACCGTTATAGGGATTGGAGCCCAGGAAGTTTTCGGCGTCGATGCCGACCGTAGGGTTCGGACGGACACCGGCTTGGCGGATATTGGCGTCAGCCGCCGCCAGACGACGATTTGTCGCGGTGACGGTCGGGTCCGCAGTGCCCGCGCGCGTCATGGCCTCGGCCAGCGACAAGGGCACGGATTGAGTCGTAGCGGTCGTTTGGGCCGCGGCCCAGAACGGGGTGGCCACCATCAGGCAGGCCGCGATCAGACCCGCGGATGCGAGTTGTCGCTTTGCGCGGTTACCGCGCATATGGGGGGATTTCATTGGAATGCTCGTAAAAGGTCTAAGACAGACGGCACACGGGCCGTTCAGGCGTCAGTAGAGTCCGATTACGCGCGCGGAGGGTGGAAGGGCATAGCCGGGGCACGGCCAGTCAACGGCAAGGCTTCGCCGCTTTGAAGCCCGGCGTCAGCCAGGTTCAGACGGACACTAAGCTCATGTGCGCCCGCGGCCAGGCCTTGAGAGACCTCGCCGGAATTGTGATGGTGGTGATGGATAGCGAGGATGTCGTTTGGGACGGGCTCTTCCGACCGCAAGTGTCCTTGGCATTCGCCCCCCTTGTCGACGCAGGAGGCAACCCAACCTCCATCAACCGTTTGCTGGTCGCCCGCGACCTGGTGCTCCAAAACCTGAACACTCGCATGCGCCGACGCAAAGCCGGACAGCATGACAGCCACCACGCAGAGCAGGGTGCTGAAAGCCGAAAGGCGAGACATCAATGTGCGCTGTGCGTGCATCATACCGGTGATATTCGAGTGGTTGCGTAAACATATAATGAATGCTGACCGAATGTGAAGGTGTTATCTTATACCTCTAGCCACAATGACCATTATATTATGACTTCATCTACAAGGAAGGGTTTGGTTT